>DATGYJ010000602.1:0-13089 GCA_035298105.1 Anaerolineales bacterium
CGGCGCGTATCCGAGGCGCCGCGTCCGATCTCGATGAGACCGCTGAAGATGGAACGTGCCAAGGTCTGCTCCTCTGCATTTAGCCTGGCAAAGGAATCATCAGCATGGTGTTCCAGGGATTTTTGAATGCCACCGTGCTGCAGATACTCTTCCAGGGTGAGGGCAATCACTCCCCCCTGATCTTGTTGGGAATCAAACAGGTCCTTCAACGCAAATTGCATCAGGGGCAGCGCGCCTGGTTCGCCTTTCATGTCATTGATGATACGGGCGATCAGCTCATCTTCAACCGGCAAGCCAACCTGCCTGGCAGGCAAGGCAATGGCGCTGACCAGTTCTTCGGGCTGCATGGCGCCAATCTGCCTGAACTGCTGGCTGAGCAATTCATTGAGGGCGGGATATGCCGCGCAGTTCGAAACGAAGTCTGAACGCATGGCGAATAACACAATCACGCGCCCATTCTCCACCGTCCCGGCGTGCGCAAGCATGCTCAGAAACGCGACCCGTTCCTCTTCCTGATTGACCTGTGTGAAGACCTCTTCGAATTGATCGACGAACAAGACGAAGCGCTGGCCTTTGCGCCCGCTCAGGATGGATTCTGCACATTCATGCAAGATACCCGCTTCACCCGCATGCGCCCGAAAGTAGTTTGCCAACTCTGGCGACTTCAAGCGTGAAAACACCAGCGCCAACTCTTTGAGCGGTTCTCGCCCGGGCTTCATCGTTTCGTACAACCAGCTTTCGCTGTGGATGCTTTTGATCGCGCCCTGCTTCAAAGCATGGAGCAAGCCTGCCCGCACGAGCGATGATTTCCCGCTGCCGGAGGGACCCGTGATGAACACCGTCCTTGATTCTTTGACACGGCCGATCAGATCGCTGACTAACCTTTCACGCCCGAAGAACAACTCGGCGTCTTCTTCTTCGAAGACCTCGAGCCCCTTATACGGACAGCGCCCAGTAAAGGGTTTGCGCCGGTATTTGGTTGTGATTTCTGCCAGGAGATGAGTGACCTGCTCAACGGTGTAACCCTTGTAAATATCGCCGCCCGCGATATTAACTTCCCCCTCCACACCGCGAATGTTACCTACCTTGAGGATTCTCTTTGCCATTCTGTATCTCCCCCTGACAATAGGGGCAAAAACCGGTAAAGAACTGTCTGCTCATATCGCGGTCCATGCCCACAGGTGGCACGGGAGCCTGAAGATATGCAGTAAGTATACACTACCTAGACTCGATGGTCACTTCACTGCTGACATTTATCTTAGGGCGCGGCCCATCTGACGCAGCTTGCGCCGATCATGGAGTTGGGCTGGCTACCGGCGTGGGTTCCGGTTCCAACGGCCATCCCGGGCAGGTAGCACGATATGCCTCATTCGGAAAATAATAGACCCACTCTGCCCGAGTGAAATTCCGGCCCACGCGCTGGCACGTTTTTTGTATCAAAGATTGAGGATCGATATCCCAGAGAATAAGGGTGTGATCCTCACTGCCTGAGGCCAGGGTCTTGCCATCCGGACTGAAGGCGACAGTACGTACCCGGTCTACGTGCCCGCTGAGCGGCTGGCCGAGTGGCTGACCGGTGGTTACATTCCACAGGATGAGGGTGCGATCGTCACCTCCTGAAGCCAGAGTCCTGTCATCCGGACTGAAGGCCACAGTTCTCAGAAAATCGGTATGCCCACTGAGCTGGCGGAGCCGTTGCCTGGTTGCCAGATCCCACAAGATAATGGTGCGATCGTCACTGCCGGAAGCCAGGGTCTTGCCATCATGGCTGAAGGCTACGGCTCTCACGAAATCGGTATGTCCGCTGAGCGGCTGTCCGATTGGTTGGCCGGTGCCAACATCCCACAGGATGATCGCGTGATCGTCACTGCCGGAAGCCAGAGTCCTGCCATCCGGGCTGAAGGCGACGCTGCGGACCCAATCTGTGTGCCCACTGAGCTGGCGGAGCCGCTGCAGAGTTGCTGCTTGGGTGTCGCGCCCAGTCGAAACCTTCCACAGGATGACGGTCTGATCATAGCTACCGGAAGCCAATGTCTTCCCATCCGGACTGAAGGCGATCGTGCTCACCCAACCTGTATGCGCACTGAACTGGCGGATCGATTGCCCGGTCGAGACATCCCAAAGGGTCAGAGTGCCATCCCCTCCCCCGGAAGCCAGGAGAGCCCCGTGGGGGCTGAAAGCGACACTGCTCACCCAATCTGTCGTCCCACTAAGCTGGCGGACTGGTTGCCCAGTTGCCACATCCCACAAGATCAGCTGTCCATCCCCGCCGCTGGAAGCCAGGGTCTTGCCGTCCGGACTGAAGGCGATGCTGAGCACCCAATTCGCGTGCGCATTCAGGGGCCGCCCGATCAATCCCCCGCTTTGTGTACTTGCGCCGAGGGCAGTCGAAACATCCCACAGAGCGACGGTGTGATCAGCACTACCCGAAGCCAGAGTCTGGTCGTCGGGGCTGAACGCCACGGTTTTCACATCATCTGTGTGCCCGCTTAACTGGCCGATCTGCCGCCCGGTCTGGAGATCCCACAGGATCAGCGTGTGATCATCACTTCCTGAAACCAGGGTTTTCCCATCCGGACTGAACGCCAGGCTGCGTACGGAAGCTGCATGACCATTGAGTTGGCTGACCAGTAGCTCCCTGGTCAGATCCCATAAGATCACGGTGCCATCATCGCGGCCCCAAGCCAGGATCCTCCCATTGGGACTGAATGCCACACTGTTCACCCGATCAGCATGCCTGGTGAGCTCGTGAATAGGCGGCTCGTTTCCGGCAGTTGGCTTTGGCAAGGTCGAAATGTCCCACAGCAGCACGAGACCGTCGGCATCGCTGGAAGCCAGGGTCCCGCCATCCGGACTGAAGGCGACACTTAGTACCGAAGCCTCATGCCCGTTGAGTTGGCGGACCGGTTTCCCACTTTTCACGTCCCACAAGATGAGGGTGCTACCCTCACTCCCCGAAGCCAGGGTCTTGCCGTCCGGGCTGAACGCCACACTAAGCACCGGAGTAGAATGCCCGCTGAGTTGGTGGATGAGCTGCCCTGTTTCCACATTCCACAGAATGAGGGTGTGATCATCACTGCCTGAAACCAAGGTCTTGCCATCCGGGCTGAAGGCCACGCTGCGGGCGGAAGCGGTATGACCACGGAGCTGGCCGATCAGCCGTTTCGTGGTCACCTCCCATAGAATCACAGTACCGTCATCGCTGCCTGAAGCCAGAATCTTCCCATCCGGGCTGAATGCCACACTGTTCACCTGAGCTGTATGTCCGTTTAAATAGACTTGCAGCGCACCGTTCGCTTGCACATTATCCATGAGAGTACCGCGCGTTTCCGCCAGGTCGCGGGTGTAAAATGCCTCCACACCCAGTAATAAGGAAGCGGGAAAATTCCCATCTCGAAGCACTCCAGATTGGAGGGAACGTCCCACCGCACGCGAGATCTGCAATTGTTGTTGGGTTTGTCTTCCGAGAAGTGTAGCAGCCGCAATCGCCATCAAAGCCAGCACCAGCGCTGCCGTCAGGTACAGGGATCGCCGGCGCAGTTTCGCCGCTCTCTCCTGCAGCTGGATGACCTCGGTTTTCTCAGCTTCGTAGCTGGACTTAAGGAATTCCGTTTCCAGGCCATTCAGATCCTCGTACTGGCTGGCTTCCACCAGCAAGATCCCGCGCCACAAAGCCGAGGGGTCTCGACCCAGGCGCAGCCACTCTTCCGCCGCAGATCTCAGACGTTGGCGCTGGCGCAGCGTGATACGCTCCTCTTCCAGCCAATCCCCGAAGCGCGGCCAATTGCGGATCAAGGCTTCATGGGCCACTTCCACCTGCTCATCGGCGGCAATATCCCCTTCAGACACACGCACCAGGCGTGCCTGGATCAACCGTTCGAGCACCCGGTCGATCCGGTCGCTGGCTTCGGCCTTCTGATACAAGGCCGCGCGCGGCACCCGCTGGCTCGTCACTTCCAGACCTTCGATAAACTTGACCATTCTTAATAAGATCCGCCGCATGGCTCTCTGGTCTTCGGGGATCAAGTGGTTATAGAATTCATCGGCTGAGCGCGCGAGCGCCTCGCGCCCGCCCCCCAGCTTCCTGTAGGCTTCCCATGTCACGCGGTTGCGCTCCCGGTTTTCCCACAATTTGAGCAGAGTGAATTGGAGCAACGGCAATCCTGCCGGTTCGCCGAGCGTATCCTTCAACAGGGCCTCTACCACCCCGTCTTCGAACTTCAACCCGATCCGCGCCGCGGGCGCTTCAATCGCTTCACGCAATTGACCAGCATTCAGTGCCGTCACGCGCACAGCAGCCTGCTCAAACATTGCCTGCAGTTCTGGCAGACCCGAGATATTCGCTTCAAAATCACTGCGCATGGTCAGAATGACGCGATGGTCCGCACCGGGTACCCGACTCAGCCCGATCAGGTTATCCACAAAGCGCTGGCGGGCAAGCTCATCGGTGCACAGCGTGAAAATTTCTTCGAACTGGTCGACGACCAGCACCACCGGGTTATTGAATTTCTCAGAGACCATTCCGGCAAGATGGGACGGGTCTTGGGCGTAAAGCTCGGCTTCCATTTCCGTTTGTGCCGGATCTACATCCGGCGCCATCAGTAAGCGTGCCAGGTTGATGAGCGGATTTGAGCCCGGCACCATCGGCGTGAAATAGATCCAATCTGAACTGCCGGGGAGTGCGCCCTTCTTCAACGCCGGGATCAATCCGGCCCGCACCAGGCTGGATTTCCCACTCCCCGACGATCCCAGGACAAAGAGGAAGCGGGCAGTTTTCAAATTTCTCACGAACTCGGCAACCAGATGCTCGCGTCCGAAAAAGTCAGATTGGTTCAATTCCTGGAATGCAGCCAGACCCACATAGGGGCAGAGGCTGTCGGCGAGCTGGGGTGCAAGCTGTGGATCGAACTCGTCGAGCGTGGCATCGGGCGGCTGGTAACCAGGCTGATAGATCTGAGTCGCCCAATAGTCAAGCTGGCTTTGGGCCGCCCAGCGATCCGAAGCTGCATCAAGCAGCGCGCCGGTTGCTCTCCCACGCAGGATGAATGCTTCGATCCTGGCGATCATTTCCGGTGTGGCGCCAGCTGTACGAAATTCCCTGAGCAATTCTGTGTGCGCGGCGCGCAAGGATTGCAGGGATGGGAAACGAAGCGCATCGTCAGAAGTGATCGGCTGCGGCGTGGTCATCCAATCAACTCCAATACCGCAGCAAGTGGAACCCCAATCTGCCGCAGGTTGCCACTCAGAGTTTTGAGCTGGATATCAACTTGATAAAAGCGTTGGGTCGCACGACGTTGATAACGCCGAAATCCTTCGCGCACCCTGGCAGGATTGCTGCCGTTCAGCGCTTCATCCAGAGCGCTGCTGTCTTTCTTCAGTGCACCGGCCCAGTCGTCAGGGCAATCGAGATACAGGGGTGCAGCCATGCGTTTGACGTCTCGCCAGGACAGCTCGAGTTCACTCAAATCATGATCGATGCAACCATCGATACGGCGTAATTCCGAGTCCAGGGCCTGCCAGCGGTCATGCGCCTCGACCAGTGCGCTCAATACGCGGTCAACTTGACCTAACGCCTCCACACCAGATCGAAAGGCCGCCATTTTGTCGTTATCAAGATCGAGCGCAGACAAGCTATCGCAGATCAGCCCCAGCGCACTCAATAACGCCGGAAGGCGCAGAGCACGGGCGGACTGATTGAGCAGGATATTGATCCGAGCCGGCTGCGTCGCCAGGAGGCGATTCAAGCGCCAGATCACCATTCTTAATGAATTCCCGTCCGGTGTGTCGAGGGCATTCTGCAAGTCTTCTTTTGCCAGGCGGGCTTCGTCGATCCACGACAAATCTTGTTCCGACAGGGACGGTCGAGTTGCGACCTGTTTCAATTCGTCCACAATGCCCCCGAGCGTGAGGGCGTGCTCAGCCAGAATGTTTAGGATCAGTTCATCATCGGGGAAGCGTGTCCTGGCTAAGACGATGCCACTGTAACAATGGAATTGCAGTCTGTGCAATAGATCGTGTAAATCTTTGAGATCGCCGAGTCGATCCACTTGTTCACGGACCATCTTAAAATCGTTCCGAAACACAATCACGGCAGTGCGTACATCAGAAGAGCGCTGCATCAAATCGCGCAATGCGACCAATCCACTTATGGCCTCGGCCGGTGCGCCCACGATGACCGTGGCGTGGTCGCCGATGTTAACGATATCTCGGGCGGCAACGTTGACCGTCCCGGTCACATCACTGATCCCGCCGATTTCGATATGCACTTGCTTGTGGTCCGGTGATTCTTCCTGAGTCATATTGTATTCACCCAGGGTTCCAGATGTTGTACCGGCGTAGGGTATTTTCCCTGCAACGAGAACTGACCCGCCTTTTGTGTGACAATGACCGACTGCAGTCCCGCAATTCCGCTTTCAATTGTTCCAACGTTGAGATTTTTTTCTGCCATTGTATTTCTCCCATGGCAACAGGGACGAACACCGCTAAAGATATAAGATAAGTATACTCCAAATAGTACCGTCCCCAATTCCATGCACGCCTGTATTTCAGGAGGGTTTCACGTAGTGACGGAAGAGGCTATGGGGTTGGAGTGGCAGTTATGGCAAGTTCAGGATCCAGGGGTAATTCCGGACAGGTTGCGCGATACTCTTCACCTGGAAAGTATTCTGCCCATTCAGCGCGGGTGAGATTGCGGTTCACACGCTGGCAACTAATCTTGATCCACGCTTGTACATCCAGATTCCACAAGATGATCGTGCGGTCGGCACTGCCTGAGGCGAGCAGCATTCCATCTGGGCTGAAGGCGACGCTATTCACCAGGCTTTTGTGCCCGATCAGTAATTGATCAAGCGGCGGCTGAGTTTCCAGATCCCAGAGGTGGATCGTGCTGCTGGCAAAGGCGAGCATTTTGCCATCGGGGCTGAAGGCCACACCCTCTCCCGAAGAAGTAGTAGTATAGCCTCTAAGCGGCTTGCCAATGGCCTGCCCCGTTGCCAAATCCCACAGGATGCTCGTTCCATCTGCGCTGGCCGAGGCGAGAGTTTTGCCGTCCGGACTGAAACTCAAGCTGGTTATACTTCCGGTATGACCCTTGAGCGGCTCGCCGATGGGCTGGAGGGTCATTGCATTCCACAGGACGATGTCAAAGCCTGTTCCGGATGCAAGCATCTTGTCATCCGGGCTGAAGGCAACACTACTTCCCTTGAATCTTTGTCTGATGGGTTGGCGGGTTGCTACATCCCATAGCATGGCGGATTCGTCCTGACTGCCGGAGGCGAGCAATTTGCCGTCAGGGCTGAAAGCCAGGCCGGTCACCCAATCAGGAGCGAGTAGTGTGCTGATACGCTGGAGAGTCGCTACATCCCAAAGAATAATGGTGCGGTCAGCACTGCCGGAGGCGAGCATTTTTCCATCCGGGCTAAAAGCCAGGCTTCTCACAGTATCGGCATGCGCGGTGAGCGTCTGTCCAATCGGCGGGCGGGCTGCCAGACTTGTGTTGAGCAGAGTGGAAACATCCCACAAGATGATTTCTCCCTGACGACATTCGTTGTTCGGGGCCGGTTTACTGCACGAGGATGATGCGAGCATCTTTCCATCCGGGCTAAATGCTACACTGTGGACCCAATCGGTGTGCTTCAAGAGCCGCCGACCGATCGGTGGTGGCGCGGACAGATCCCACAAAATGATCGTTCCATCTCCGCCGCCAGAAGCAATTATGTTCTGATCGGGGCTGATGGCAACCGTAATCAAATCAAGCTGTCCCGTGAGGGGCTGCCCGATCAGCGTGCGACTTGCCACATCCCATCGGATCAGCGTATTATCAAAACTGCTGGAAATCAACGTTTTTCCATCCGATGTGAAGGCTACCTTATTTACATCATCAGTGTGTTTCACCAGCCAGGCGAGAAGTTGGTGAGTGGCCACATCCCATAATATGATGTAGTTGTCATCACTACCGGAAGCCAGCAAAGTACCATCGGGGCTAAACGCCACGCTGTTGACCGGTTGATAATGCCCGGTCAACGGTCCCCCGATGGGCTGGCGGGTTGCCAGGTCCCAAAGGATGATGGCGTTATCCCAACCCCCGGATGCAAGCATCTTCCCATCGGGGCTGAAAGTGGCGCTGATGACGCTCCCGGTGTTGGCCTGGAGCGGTTTGCCGAGCTGTTGGTGGGTGGCCACATCCCATAGGATGATTGTCGCATCATCGCTGGCGGAGGCAAGCATCTTCCCATCCGGACTGAATGCGACACTGTTTACATTTTTGCCTTTGGCGTGTCCCCGAAGCGGCTGGCCAATCTTCTGTCCGGTTGCTACATCCCACAGAATGACCGTGCTATCCCAACTGCCAGAGGCGAGGGTTTTGCCGTCGGGACTAAAGGCTAGGCTCAAGACAAAATCCGTGTGTCCTCTGAGTGGCTCCGCGATGGGTTTGCGGGTGGCAACGTCCCACAGGATGATGGTGTTATCATCGCTGCCCGAAGCCAGGATCTTCCCGTTCGGGCTGAAAGCCAGGCTTCTGGCTGCATCGGTGTGTCCACGCAGGTACTGGGACAACTCGGGTTTGGCTTGAGCGCTATCCAGTAAAGTGCTTCTCGTCCGGCGCGTATCTGCAGTCCGAATGGCATCCACAGCTAATAGCAGAGAGAGATCGAATTGAGTGCCCCGCAGCGCTGCCGATTGAGCTGCCAATTCTCCGGAACGGGCGATCCTTTGTCGTTCTTCAGCCTGGGCTTGGGCTGTTGCACGGGCATTCTCGTTATTCACTGCATTTGCTTCCGCTGTTCGAGCGACTGAGGCATTTGCAACGGCTGTGGCTTCTGCGGTCCGTGCCAGCCCCGCCTGCACAAATGCAAAAATAGCCAGCGCTGCCAGTGCTATGAGTCCCACTATCGCAATAGCTGTGATGCTTCTTCTTTGTCTGTCACCTGCCTGCCTGCTCCTTAATACATATTCACGCTGCAAGTCGGTGGGATGAGGTTCTTTGGAAGTGTTCGTGGCAAGCTGTAATTCGGCATCGCTCAGCTCTTTCCCACGGAGCAGAAAACTATTCTCACGACTGCTTCTGTCCCACTCCAGGGCCTTGACCTGAAGCTGGCGATGTGCCTGCACCCAGGCGTAATCCGTCTTGATGGCAGTGATCAGTTTGCCAAAAGCAAGGTTGAAATCATCTTCTGCCCGCAGAAAGATCCAGTTCAAGGAGCTGAGCGCGGCTGGAGTTTCTCCTTTGACATCACGCACTACCAGCGGGATCAGACGCTTGCCGTTTTTGACCGCGTGCTCGATCTCCTCCCTACATACTTTTGAGGTTGCCGAATCGGGGCTGAGGAGAAAGAGAAAGATATCGGCTTCTTCGATCCCTTTCTGGATCTCCTGCCACCAATCCACGGTCGGTGGGATACCCTCCCAATCGATCCAGAAGTCCAGGTCCTGACCCTGGAGGGCACCGGTCAGCTTGCGCGCGACTTCCAGATCCTTACGAGAGTAAGAGATAAATAGACTAGCCATGGAACAACCTGATTGAGGACTCAGAAATCATCACTCCCCCGCTTCCACATGCAATAGCGCCAATAAGATTTTCTGCCATTATATTTCTCCCTTGGCAATAGGGACAAACCGATAAAGATATGGGATAAGTATACTCGAAATAGCATCTGCCTTTTAATAGTTCGGCATAGAAGTATTGAATGGAACCGAGATTTGTTCTATACTAAATGTGGGATCCTTGATACTGATACAAGACCAAAAGGAGGTGGCGAAATGACCGGTATGCGTTCCCAGGGGTATCTGTTGGCTGTCCTGGCCGGTGCAATTGGCGGTGGAATCTTTGTGGCGCTCGTGACCAAGGCGGTTCCCAAAATGATGGCGGGAATGATGCAGCAGATGATGGGGCAGATGAGAGCGAACGGCTCCAACCCGATGGAGATATGACAAAAAATGATGAAGGGTTTCGGTGAAACCCAACCCCGGGAAACACAAAGCAATTAGTCTGCTTCGAGGGATAGTTCTTCGGGACGATCAACCCATGCCCAGGCAGTACAGCAATGCCAGGGAATTTCCTGCCTTCAAGGAGATGACTATGCCGCCCGCAAAACGAAGAAGATTGGGACCGATCAAAATCCAGCTGCCAAACAGCTTCACGAGTGAGCCGCTTTTCCTGCTGCTGAAGAATACTCAGCTGACCAATCCCTGGATGATCTTTACGGTCTTTTTTGTGATCGGGTTTATCGACGATATCCTGATTGGGATCCTGACCGGGAATTGGACCTCGCGCCCAGGCGTGGTGGGAGTCTTCGATGTAAACAATCTGCCTGCGCTCATCATGTCGCTGATTGTCGAGCCGGGTGTCTGGGCATTTTTTGTCGGTTTCCCCGATGCACTGTTCAAGCTGTTCGACACATTCCAGAGCGAACACATCTTTCTGACGGAGCAAGCCGATATTCAGGCTCAAGTAGATTGGCTGAAAAGAGCCGAAGCCTCCTGGGTCTTGAGGATCACTGTCCTGCCCCTGGCGATCGGGATTGCCATTTATGCCATGCGGCTGGTCGGTGAGTATCAACCCAAGCTCTGGTTCGACGTGGGATGGCATCATTGGCTTTATTTTGTGCGCATCGCGGCCGCGGCTTATGTGGGCGTGTATGCCGTGGCGTGGAGTTTAATGGCGCTCTCGGCCCTGCGCCGGATCTTCTGTTCTGCCCGGGTGAGGGTCAACCCGTATGACGGCGACAATGCGGGGGGACTGCGTTTTGTGGGCACGTTCATCCTGCAGGTAAGCCGCCTGACGTTGATCGTGGTGCCTCTACTGGTGGCAGAGACCCTGTTTGCAGTGCGGCTCGGTCGCGGAATCTTGGGACAATTCAATCTCTGGCTCGAGATCCTGATCCTGCCATTCCTTCTGGGCGTGATGGTCATCCTGCCGCTCTCAGCTTGCAGGCAGGCTATGTTTGCCGCCAAAGCTGAGTTCCTCAACCAGATCCGGAACAAGATCTTGAAGAACGTTGAACTGGTGAACCAATCCAGCGAAGTGTCGAATGCCCGCCTCAGGGAGATCACTGCATTGATCGATTACCAGACCCGCCGGCGCAGAGACTATCCTACCTGGCCCTTCGATATCTCGATGGCACAGCAAGTGGGGCTGAGCTTCTTGCTATCCGTCTTGCCGATCCTGATCAATATTCTTTTCCAGTTTAGTAATCAATTACCAAAGTAAATCAGACCGCATAATCTCCTCCCTGCGTCCCGCCTGTGGCAGTAAGCTCACCTGTAACCCCTGGCGCTGCTCATGGTTTGCGTGACGAATCGGGCCGCTTGTATTCAACAGGCGGATTTTATATAATGATTGCAAGGGTTGCTGCCAGAGTCGTGTTCCTTGTTTTCATTTATTTATTGTACCCAGGAGGTCAAAATGGATATGCACAGAAAATGGTTTATTTTGTCGATTTGCACAGTGATTATTCTTGTCCTGACAGCCTTTGCGACACCAGCTCGAGGCGTGGTGGCCGTTGGCCAGCCGGGTGGATTTCTATCCTTCCTGAATGGCAATCTGGTGGATTCGGCCACGGGCGCCCAATATGCCCTGAGTTTGGTCGCCCGGGAATCGAACGATAGCGCAGGCGTTGGGAATGTTACGCTCCTGCTCAGTGGACCGTCGATGTCCATCTGTAGCGCCCACGGACCGCAGGCAGAGATCGACTTTTCGCCGGGCGGCGAGGACTTTGGAGGCAACAACCCGCTCCCGGATATCCAGTGCGGCACCGCGTATGGCATGGCTGTTTCAATCGATGGTTGCACCGCAAAAGCAGAAATGCACGGCTATTCGCATTCGGATTACCCCTTTTACACTTACATGGGACCATCGACAACCAGTCTGACGCTGCGCAAATCTTCATCCGGCAGCCAGGTGGCGTTGAAGGTATTTACGCCCGAAGGTGCGATCAAGCTTAGTGGAGTTGTGAGCGATTCCATTCAAATGGATACCTGCCCGTAGTTTTATGCAGGCTGGCAGCAACCCTCCCCTGCCTCCTTGCCTCCTGCATATATGTTATACCTCGGCGGGATGGCGCTTCGACTGCATACGCTGCACTGCGCTCTGCGCGAAGAGGTACTGAGCAGAGTTTGCAATGAAGTTACAAGGGAAGGGTGCTTGAAGCGCCTCCTCGCAAGTTGTACACTGACATTAGTATAGTTTCGTACAAACGTTACCTGCGAGGAGGAAAACAGTATGCTTGCAAAGCGGCTCATTCAAGTCAGTCTCATTGTAGTTTTGGTGCTGGTCAGCCTGGCAGCGACCACGAAGGCGCAAGCCTGGTCGGGCTGCGGGGCTAGCTACGTGGTCCAGCGCGGCGATTGGCTCGCCAAGATCGCCCGCAATTGCGGCGTCACACTCTCGGCGCTGTATGCTGCCAACCCGTGGGTACGCTGGCATTCTTATATCTACCCGGGACAGGTACTGGTTATCCCAGACGGGTCTGATGGGGGCTGGCATAACGGTGGTTACGCATGTGGAGCCTCCTATGACGGTTACGGCAGATACTATCGGGTCTGTCGCGGTGACACGCTGGGGGGCATCGCCCTGTACTACGGGGTCAGCGTGTCTTACCTGCAAAGGGTCAACGGCATTTGGAACCCCCACCTGATCTACGCCGGGCAGATCATCAGGATCTGAACAATTATTTGTTCAAGGGGTTCTAGAACACGGATTGCCACTTACCTGCATATAGGGACGGGATTCCCTCCCGCTCAGCTACGCACACCTGCCCTGGCACCGCCCGTGATTTGCCTAGCAAATCAGGCACACCTGTCCTGGCGTCCGGTGCCAGGGGGTATGGCAATCCCTTTTGGCATTAACAATGTCGAATATCCGACGAGCAGGGCTGCTCACGAGAGAGTGGCCGATTGGTAATTAACCCAAGTTGCCACCAAGCTGGGAAAACCGACCCCCTGCCACGAATTTCGCGAATTTGCACGAAATCCTTTTCTCAAATTCGCGAAAATTCGTATAATTTTGTCTTGGTCAATAGCATCTTGCACAAACTCGATAAACGGATACGATAGGGAGATGAGCCCCAAACGAACCTATTTTGGTTATTC
>DATGYJ010000603.1:0-2999 GCA_035298105.1 Anaerolineales bacterium
CTTCAAGCTTTAGATCGGGGAACATCTTGGCCGCCCAGGCGGGGGCCGCTGCCGCGACTACGCACCAATTGATCGCGTTGCGGGTCACGTTCAAGCTAATATCCTGATAATTCTCCATATGGGCCTTTTGCATGGCGCTAATGCGCTCAGAGTCAAGTCCATTGTAAACGTCGGGATCGTTGGCATAAATGGACAGCAGGGCGTCGCCATTCCTGATGATGTCCATGATACCGGCGACATGCCACTTGGGGTATTCGCTGAAGGAATCGGCGGGTGCGTTCTGCAAACGGATGCGGAGCATTTCTTCGTCACCCCAAATCACATCCACGAAATGGGCGCCTGCCGCGTAGGCCGCTTTGGCGATCTCATGGACAAAGGCACGCGCTGCAGGCGGGACACCCCGCGCCGTGGCATTCGTGATAATGAGACGCTGACCTGCGCGTAAGTTCAAACCAACTTTCACAACGGCTTCGGCATATTTCCGAAGCAATTCCTGATGTTGTTTATTTGATTCCATTGAAATTTCCTTTTGATGGGAGTTTTTCCCAGTATAGCATGAACCACTTGCGACCGATCTGTGTTATATACTACGCACTTTAACCGCTTTCTCAGGAGATCTCATGCTGACCATCGAAAAAGTAGACACTGACAACAAATTGCAAGTAAAACGTTTTGTGGACTTGCCCTATGAACTCTACAAGGACTGTCCACAATGGGTTCCGCCGTTATACATCGACGCGTATCTCCCGCTTAATCGAAAGAAGCATCCATTCTTCGAACACTCAGAAGCTGATTTTTTCCTGGCTGTGCGGGATGGGGAAGTGGTGGGTCGTATTTGCGCCGCCAATCAAAAACTTTTCAACCAATATCATCAAACGAAAAAGGCTCACTTCTACGCCTTCGAAACGATCAACGACCTGGACGTCGCCCGGGCTCTGTTCGGGGCGGTCGATGATTGGGCGAAGGAGCGTGGGCTGGATACCGTGATCGGGCCCAAAGGGCTTTCTCCTTTTGACGGTTATGGGATCCTGGTGGAAGGGTTTGAACATCGCCAGATGATGACGATGATGAACTATAACTACGATTACTATCCAAAACTGATCGAAGCTCTCGGCTTTGAAAAAGAAGTGGATTTCGTCTCATGCTACCTTCCGGCCCATTCCTTCAAAATCCCGGAACGAGTCGAGCGTATTGCCCAGCGCGTGATCGAGCGCGGTGACCTGTGGGTTAAGAAATTCAAGACTAAGCGTGAATTGGTCCAGTGGGCGCCAAGGATTGGCTATGCCTACAATAAGGCGTTTATTCACAATTGGGAGTATTACCCGTTCACCGAAGGCGATGTGAAATATGCGGTGGATAATGTCTTCATGATCGCGGATCGACGCCTGATCAAGCTCATTATGCACAAAGATGAGATTGTTGGGTTCCTGTTTGCCTTTCCGGATGCATCTGCAGCGCTTCAGCGCGCCAAAGGACACCTATTCCCATTGGGGTTGATCGACATCCTGCTCGAAATGAAGCGTACGAAAACCATTTCAGGCAATGGGATGGGCATTCTGCCCGAGTTCCAGGGGAAGGGCGGAAACGCCTTACTCTATTATGAAATGGGGAAAACAGTTTTCGGCTTCAACCAATTTGAACATGTGGAGATGACGCAAGTCGCAGAGACCACCCGTCAGATGCGGGCGGACTTGAAGAACCTAAATGGTGTGGAATATAAAAATCACCGGGTGTACCGGAAGAGTATTCACTGAGCTTGGATATATTAATGTCCTTTGCAAGTTGTCGTCTCCAGGTGCATTTCGATATTTCAGGTAAATCCTGGTAGTCAAACCTCAACAGCTAGCAAAAGATGTCCCAGGGTTGCACCTAAAGGAGTTGAATTGCCATGCAATGGCCACAGATTCTAGGATTTACCGTAGTGGGCGCGCTCGTGACTACCGCAGGAACATTGATCGGTCTGTTCCTGAGAGAGGTGCTCCTTGCCAGATCGTTTGAGAGATGGAAAACAAAGCAGTCACTCGCCCAGGTGGCTCGAAAATATCGCGAACCCATTGCACTTTCAGCTCTTGAGTTGTGCAATAGATTCACCAATATCTGTGATGCTTACCCTCCCAACTTTCTTGGATCAGATCTGCTTTCATCTGCTCCGGAAAGACCTGCGTTAAATTTTGCAAATGATCCATATTTTAAGCGGTATAGATTAGTCAGTACAGTCTATCGCCTATGTTCATTCTTGGGATGGATAGAACTCTATCGTCAGGACACGACATTTCTCGATGTAGACGAGAGTTCAGGCCAGCGGCCAGTCGAGCGCGCCATATATGCCGTCCGAGCAGACTTCGCTGATGGTCAGTTGAACAAAGCCGGAGATTGGCAGACTTGGCATGACATGCTCTTATTTCGGGAGGAGCAGCGAGCTATTGGCGAATCTATGATTGTCCTGGCAGGTGGAGTGAGGACTGTAATGGGCTACGCAGAGTTCTGCGATTTATTTCCCGGCGATACAAACAAGAGTCAGTCAAAGTGGCTACATACTGCGGCCGCCTTTCTATTGGATCTGAAGGAGGCCAAGGATTTCCGCCAGATCCGGTTCCAGCGTCTGATTGTTCATCTTGTCGAATTAGTCGATGTTCTCTCCCCGGCTCGACCTCGTGATGAACATCAGGAGGCACACATGCGTTATAAAAAGTTGCTGGGAACAGCACTAGCCAAGATCTAAGTAGCGATGGCAGATGAGCAGGTGCGTGCGCCATATGTAGAGGAAGCGAAACGGAAGGACAAGTGTCCTTTCGCTTTGGCGGTGTCAGATTATTTCAAGGGCGGGAATTTGTTAGACAGACAGTTCCGGCTACTCAAGCTGAACTTTTACTTCTGTCCCCAGTGTGGATTGATCACCATTTCCTGAATTGCTGACTGGCAGGATCACATGAAATTTGCTGCCCGGGAAGTTGACCTCATCGTAGCCTTTGCTTTCCACCCAGATGCGTCCACCGTGC
>DATGYJ010000604.1:0-22505 GCA_035298105.1 Anaerolineales bacterium
CAGGCTGACGGTTTCGATGCCCCACAACCGGCCGATGGTGCGGACATAATACTCCGCCGCGAGTTTTGAGACTGCATAGGGTGAACTTGGATTCGGCGTTAGAGACTCACGCAACGGCTGCTCGCCGAGATCACCATAGACTGCGCCCGATGAAGTCAGTACGACCCGCCGCACACCGACATCCCGCATGGCTTCCATGAGAGCCACCGTCCCACCAACGTTGACGTTGTTGTAATCACGCGGGTACAAAATCGATTCAGGTACCGAGACGCGTGCTGCCAGATGATAGACCACGTCTACTTCCTGGAGCAAGGTCCACAGCTTGGGGCGGTCACTCACATCGCCGCGCGTGAAATGGACATCGGGTCCGAGCGCCTGCGGGTCGCCGGTGGAGAGATCATCCAGCCCGCGGATTTGATGTCCCTCCCGGGATAGTTGGTTGGCAAGCGAAGAGCCGAGGAATCCCGCGGCTCCAGTAATGAGAAAGTTCATAAGTGAGAGGGATTATAGCACCAAGGGAATTCAGCCTTTGTTTGCTCTTTCCCCTTAGATATTGCTCATCCATATTGATTGACTCATCCGTACTAGTGTGTTATTCTTCTCCCTGTAGGATAACAGTAAGTTCGTGTTGGAAGTACAAATACCAGCAGCTCACGGTTTGATCCGTGAGTTGTTTTGTTTTGCCCTCCGATGGAACTGAACAGAACACCTAAATCTTTTTGAATTGCCAAAGGAGGCAAACAATGTCTGAACGTATAACTGGTACCGTCAAGTGGTTCAATGGTGACAAAGGCTTCGGCTTTATCGAGCGCGAGGGTGGGAAGGACGTTTTCGTCCATTTCTCCGCTATCCAGAGCGCCGGTTTCCGTAACCTGCAAGAAGGACAAAAGGTCGAGTTCAATGTCGAACAAGGCCCCAAGGGTCCCCAGGCAACCAACGTGACAGTAGCTGGCTAATAGCTAAATAGACAAAAAGAGCCCCGCGTTGCGCGGGGCTCTTTTGATTCTCAGGCTTATTCCTGATATTGTGCGATGGCTTCTTCGGCGAATGGACGCCCACTTGCACGGTAGATGCGAATCAATTCTTCTGCCTCAAAAGGGACGCGCCGGAACTCAAGGCTAACCTGACCAGCCTCGGCCGTCAGGATGGCATATTCTGCCCATGGATCGGCATGAAACCCGTCATCGGGCTGATTGTGACTATAGGCGAAGCCAACACTGCCGGGGTTGAAGAAGAAATATTTGCCATTCCGCCGGATTTGTTGGGCATGGGTATGTCCGCCCGTCAGAATATGATCGGCAGAGGCGCCGAGGAACTTTTGAAACTCTTCTTGCGGTGCGGCGGGCAGGATCACATCATCAAAAGATGCCGGGGAGCCGTGGAAGCATAATAAGTCGAGACCCTCTTCAAGTTTTATTGTGACCGTGGGCTGAAAATTTGAGATAAAGTCAATGTCACCTTCAGTGAGCTGGGACAAAGACCAGAGGCGGATCTCTCCCATTTTTTTGAGGCGTTCCGGCGGGATGCCTTCATCTGCCGTTTCGACGCCGCTGAGCAGCCAGGCATCCGCGTTTCCCATCACGACCGGGCACTTCAACCTGCGTAATCGCTGAACGATGCCCGCAGGTTGTGGTCCGCCTTGCACCGCATCGCCAAGACAGACGATCTGGTCGATCTTCTGGTTTCGAATATCCGCTTCTACGACTTCGAAAGCCAGGTCATTTCCATGCATATCCGAGATCACCGCGATTCGCATAATCGTTTTGCTCCTTAAGACACCGTTGTAATTGCGTTCACATCAGAGATGTTTGGGAGAATCCGCTGCCATGCGAGATTGGAAAGGGATGCACTCAGCAGTTGTCCGTTCGAGAGCACGGCGAATAACTCGTTGTCCAATTGAAAGAAGCGTTCGACCATGCCACGCCGCCAGGGGACCTGGAGACCATTCGACGCCAGGGACCAGGTCTTGCCCCCATCACGAGACTCTTCGATGCGACCGTTCCGATCGACGCCATCGGCCGGACTCAGGATGAGATGATCCGGATGAAACGGGTCTACCCAGACAGCCCGGCAGTAGCAATCATAGAAGAGCTGCCAGGTTTTGCCGCCATCGTTCGAGCGATAGAAACCGCCGCCGGTTGGGGCATAGACGAGATCAGGGGAGGAGGGATGGACTTCAAGCGAGTGGACATCCGGATAGACAAATGGCTCGGGTGGACCTTCCAAGTCAGGTTTTCCATCGCTGCCTTCGGCAAGCCCCCAGGTTTCGCCCTTATCATTTGAAACCAGAACTCCCCCGACCTCGACGGCGGCATAGGCACGCGAGCCGTGAAAGGCGAAGCCGCGCACGCAGCCTGCTTCCGGCGAATACGGCAGGGACCACTTGAATTTGTCCCGCAGTCCCGCGACCTCATCACAAGCTCGCCACGAGTCCCCGCCATCGTGGGAGACAAAGATATTGGCAGGCTCTGTGCCTGCAAATTCAAAATCGGAAATATCGGGGTGATACGCCATCCAGCGGACATGGCGAGCAGTGAGCCCATTGCTGGCTGCCTGCCAGGTTTTGCCCTCATCGTCGGAGCGAAAGACCCCATTTTCCGTCCCGGCCAGGATCACTCCTTCACGGGCAATCAGGCTGGTCGCATGCTGATCCGTCAGCCCACGCGTCGAGAGGACCCAGCCGTCGCCTTCCCGTTCACAGATCACGATGCCTTGTTTGGTTGCCAGAATCAAATCATTCATGAGCACTCACCTCTAAATGGTTCCATCGGTTAATTTGAAAATTATACATCGGTGCTTCACTAACTACAAATTACTTATCACCAAAAAAGGGGTACCCCCACATATGGGGGAGGTCTACACGCCAAAAGCCGGTTTTTTTCGAAACTATTCCTTCGTTATTCCTTCGCTCATCCTTCGCTGATCCCTCGCTCATGTCTCGGAGACAAAACACCCCCCAAATATGGCATGTGTATTTTCGTTCCGCTTCTCTCAAATCATGCAAAACGAGAGGCAACGCTCTGGCTGTTACTTTTTGGATGAAGACAGTTTGATTTTGAAAAGTGCTCGTGCCTGACGACTCCACCGCAGGTGCTTCGTTTGGGATGTGTTGACCTGGAATCACGGCGGTTCTGGTAAAGAGGAAGTCCGTGGAGTTAGCTGATATCCGGGAAATCAAAAACCCGCCTCTTCAAAGACGGGTTTTGGTTGTAAGTCGAAGTTCAATTTGGCTGCGTAGGCTTCTCGATATTTACGGACTTCTTCCACAATCTCATCTTTCCACATGATTACACCTGCACTAACTCGCTATCCATATAGAGTGTGTCCGGGCAAAAGTCTTGTCCGCCCTGCCATTGAATGCTGCCGAGAAGTGGCCTGACGGCATTGAATTTCTGCAAATCCTTCAATTCTCGAAAGATTCCTTTGTCTAAATAGGGTTTAACATCAAAGCGGCGTACCTCGCCGTTTGCAAAGGTTAGTGTGATTGTATAATCTGGATTTGGGCGAACGGTAGTAACTCTTGGATTCATTTTGCACCTACTTAAGCGGGTCAATCTTGAAAATAGTTTCACCTTGACTAGCCAATTCCCAATCTGCCATTAATTCTTCTTGATGGATTTCGATCCATGCTTGAGCGAGGCGCAATTTTTTGCTATTAATTTTTCCTTCCAACACTTCGCCTTCAGGGATGGAAAGAACAGCCTCTTCACTCTGGTACTTGACATGAATGTGCGGGAGTTTATGTCTTCGGCTATCAAAGAAATACATCGAAACGATGATGCCGTAAAACATAGCAATAATTGCCATTTATTTTCTCCTTCAAATCAAGTATAACCAAAAATATCTTGGGCTATTATAAGATATTCTTCTGCATCATGAGATATCCGGATTATTTGGCAAAAAGAAAAACTTGCCTCGCTAAGAGAGGGGTCGCTTTTGACTATTTACCAATTACTGTCACCATAGGTGGTATCTGGGCGCTTCGTCTACAGGACAGGAGCGAACTGTCCTTCCGCTCAGCGCGATGACCTTTAAATCCCAACGGATAGGTATCAGGCGGATTGACGTCTTCTGGCTCAATATGCATCTCAGCGCGAACGATCCCTTCAGGTCACATCTCTTATTTCCTCTAAAGGTGGCAACTTAGGTTACTTATGTAGAACGCCCCGAAGGTCTGAGTAGCCTAACAAGATTTCTCAAACCTTCGAGGCGGTAGATAACTAACGGACGCTCACTCGGTCAAGATGTGATTCAAACCAATCCCGTGCCAGCCGGGCGGCATATTCGAGTGTGCCGGGTTCTTCAAAAAGGTGTGAGGCGCCGGGCACGATCATCAATTTGTTTTCTTCGCCGGGCCCCATCTGTGCCAGCGCCTGCTCGTTCAATTCGATGACCTCTTCGTCATTGCTTCCGACAATTAACAGAGTCGGCGCCTGCACTTTTGGCAAGGCAGGACCAGCCAGGTCCGGTCGACCGCCGCGGGAAACGACTGCCTCCACTTTATCCGGAAGTTCAGCTGCGGCAATCAATGCAGCCGCTGCGCCGGTGCTGGAACCAAACAAGCCTCGCTTTAGCTCAAACGCATAGGGCTGGAGATCAAGCCACTCCAGTACACCGGCGGTCCGCCTGGCAAGCAGGTCAATATCAAAACGCAGATGGCGTGTGCGCAGGTCAAATTCTTCCTCAGAAGCAGTCAAGAGATCAAAGAGCAGAGTGGCAAGTCCGCCTTCCTGCAGTGTTTCAGCAACGAACTGATTGCGAGGACTGTGACGGCTGCTGCCACTGCCATGTACAAAAACCACCAGGCCGTGTGCATCTTCAGGGATACTCAAGATCCCCTCCAGATGAACGCCTGTGCTTAAGATTTCAACATATCGATTCTCAGTATTCGTTCTATTCATACTACCTCCTACCGCTCGTCTCATAATTAAGTGTACTTTTCGGTTCAATTTGTAGGTCTATATCGCAATAAAAAGTAAAGGCAATGATGCGGCACTCTGTATCTGGGGTAAGCCACTTATCCGTGTATCAACTGCCGGTTCGCCTCCTCCAGGAGCATGCGGACTTCCTCATCAGTAGTTTGAGAGAAATCATCGTACCAGCGTCCAACGCCCAGGAATGGCTCCGGAGTAATGGCACAGACAATTTCATCGACCTTGAACTCGAATGCATTACAAGTCTCCGGTGCAGCAGCCGGTACGGCGATCACAATCCGAGCCGGATGCCGGGTGCGTACCCCAGCCACTGCGGCGCGCATACTGGCTCCTGTAGCCAAGCCATCATCGATCAGGATGATCGTCCGATTGTGAACGTCGGGCATGGGCCGCTCTCCTCGATAGCTTTGCTCGCGACGCTCCAGTTCCTGCAATTCGCGCTGTGCAATGAAATTGATCATTTTTTCCGGAATATGTAATGCGCGAATAATGTCTTCGTTCAAGACGCGTATGCCACCAGAGGCGATCGCTCCGATTGCTAATTCCTCCTGACCTGGCAGTCCGAGTTTCCGAACGATAAATATATCCATGGGCGCATTCAAGGCCAGCGCCACTTCATAGGCCACCGGCACACCACCACGCGGTAAGGCGAATACGAGCACATCTGAGCGATTCGCATAAGTTGGCAATTTTTGGGCTAATATTCGGCCTGCATCCCTCCGATCCCTGAATGGTGCCATCTTTCCTTCTTTCTTCAGTATGAAGGACCCTTTCCCCGTATTTCACTTGCCTTCATAAAGAGTATTCCTAAAAATAATATACTCTCTCCTTTTCGCAAAGGCAATGAGGAATATCCCGAATGAAGTAGGGTTATTCCTGACTTGCGTAGGCAGCAAAACGAAACATACCCCGAATTTAATCTTTCGGTCTTTTAGCCACGGATTTACCCTGCGGGCACGATGCCACAGATTTCACAGAATTCGCCGAACCAGCGGCGAGGGTGATCGACTCCTCAGAATAAAGTTAGGCAAATTAATTCAAAATCCGTGACGATTTGCTAAGCAAATCGAGGTGAGCGTCCCTATGGATTGTGCAACATGTACATGACTATTACAAAGTCAGTGAAATCCGTGGCAAAGAGCTTGAATGCTTAAATTCGGGATGCGTCAGGGCGTTTTATTTTATGGCACTGCAGGGACTGAGCTTCCCTGTGGGTAGATCAGATACACCGTCCCGCCCGAAGCCTGGAGCCAGAGCGGCTCAAACTCAGAGCGTAGATAAGTGTGTTGGACGCTTTCATTCGCGGGCGAAGCCGGATCGTTGACAATTGGGTTGCCTGCCGCGTCGAAACCGATGAGCACCAACAGGTGCCCGTTCGTAGAGTCAATGTCTGCCCCCGTCAAGTCTCCTTTTCCCCAGGCGATGGACATAATCACCGGCACACCGGCAGCGATATATTCTTCGGCGCGTGCCAGGCTGGTAAAGCGAGCGACATAGCCTTCGTAGCCAAATGTGGCAGCATAGGCTGTGTTAAAAGGCCAGTTGCCATGCCCATTGTATATCCAGTCAAATACGCCATCCACCGCCGCACGGACGCGCGGCTCACAAGGTCCGGTGTCATTATTCCAATAGCCTAATACCATCGAGGTGGAGGTTGGGCTGCACCAGACCTCGCCGCCATCCGGATACACCATTTGCGAACATTGGGGTACTGTGATCAGTTTGTTCCAGAGCGCCGGGTTGCCGGCAGAAACAGCCGCCGTTTTCGGCGCCGAGGTGGAATAAGCTACCGAGGCATTTCGTACGCCCGGGGTCGCGCCGTTGGTACTGAACAAGCGGAATTTCAATTGAAACTTATTTGTGGTTTCTTTTTTGTTGGATGATACAAAAGTATCTACGGCGACATAACCATCCGAGTCTCCCTGTGACTGGACAGAATGGCGTCGAATTGTGGAATAGTCCGAGGCCCAGATGCCAAGAATATACCACTTGCTCCAGCGCGTGCCATATTGGGCGCGGAACTGCACTTCCAGCCATGAGCCTGCCGGCGTGGAGGCGTTCCATGAGGCAATCGCTTCCTTGTAATTAAACGGACTGGTAATTTCCGGGCTGGTCGCCTCGCCTACCACGAACGAGCCGCCATTGTAGTAATTGCCTCCGTTATAGGTCCCGGCCGCATACGGGTCAGAACCTGCTGCGGCGGTTGCTGAGTCAAATTCAAGTTCATGGTTTTGATTGAGCTGTACTCCATTCAATGTCCACCCTGAAAATCCATTCTCTGCGGCGCGCCAACGGGCGAACCCTGTTTGGTAGCCACCCTCCCCTTTTCCCTTGGCAGAAACTGAAGACGCTTCGTGTGTGTTGAGCATCAGAACTCCGATGAATGCAAACCGTGCGAGTATAAGAATCTTATTCTTCATCACTTATTCTCCTCATTCAGTTGGTTTGGATAGATGGGGAATTTTATAGATATGCGGCGATGTTTCTCCTCGAGTGGAATAGGTTGAAAGACAATTCTACTTTACAGGAAAATCAAATAAAAAGCAATGAGGACTTGAGAATCAAAAGCCCGCTTCTCCGAAAAGGGAAGCGGGACAGCATGCCGTTTCTTATCTTAAGATGACTTATGGTTATTTTCTACGCCGGGGCGCCAGACGGTTGCGTCCGTAGTGACTGGGAATAGCGGCAGGGCGTGGAGGGCGATTTCCTTCCCCTCTTTCATGAGCAGACCTCGGCGGCGCGGGAACCGTATAATCAAAATCCGGGAGGATCTCGCGTTTGATGGGCCCCGCCATGATGCGTTCGAGAGCCCGGATCATGTCTTTGTCTTCCGGTGTGATCAGGGTGAATGCGTCACCGGTGCGTTGAGCGCGCCCTGTGCGTCCGATGCGATGAATATAGGCGTCGGCCGTGTCAGGCATATCGAAATTGATGACGTGCGAAATACTTTCCACATCGAGACCCCGCGCGGCAATATCGGTGGCCACCATGATGGGGAAGTGCCCGCTCTTGAACCCGCTGAGGGCTTGCTCACGCTGGGACTGGGTACGATTGCTGTGCAGGCTGGTCACACGGAAACCCGCGTGCGCAATCTGGCGCGCCAGTTTCTCGGCGCGATGTTTGGTGCGTGTGAAGACCAGCACTGATTCTGTAGAGGTCTGTTTGAGCAGTTTCAACAACAACGCGGATTTCAAATGCGCAGGGACAGGATACAACGCGTGGCTCACGGTATGCGCAGGGCGGCTCAGCCCCATGGCGATCCGTTGCGGATCTTTGAGTGATTGCGCCGCGAGCTGTTCCACTTCAGCGGGGAACGTAGCTGAGAATAGCATCGTTTGACGCTGAACAGGGACAGCCTTAATGATCCGGCGTAAGTCAGGCAGGAAACCCATATCAAACATACGGTCAGCTTCATCGATCACCAGGACCTGAATGCGTTCCAGTTTTGCATGGCGTTGTTGGACGAGGTCCAGCAGGCGGCCCGGGGTCGCCACCAGGATTTCCACGCCCTCCTTGAGCGCCTTGATCTGCCGGCTCGCTGTGACGCCCCCGTAGACGGTTGCGCTGCGGAGCTTGGTCCCGGCTGACAGGGCGCGCACCACCTGATAGATTTGCTCGGCGAGTTCACGCGTCGGGGTGACGATGAGCGCACGCGGCATGCCGTGTGGTCCGTCCAATAGTTTATTGAGGATGGGTAATACAAAGGCGGCGGTTTTCCCTGTGCCTGTCTGGGCGGTGCCGATAATGTCACGTCCACGTAATGCGGCCGGGATGGCTGCCTCCTGAATGGGCGTCGCGGTCTCATAACCCGCGTACCTGATTCCCGACATTAAGCGGGAATCCAAATTAAATTGTTCGAAATTCAAAACTTTTTCCTTGTCTTCAGAAGTCTTGTAGATGTTTGGGGAATTGAGAGTGTACTCAAAAACGAAAACAGCGGTGGACTGCTGATATGTGAGTCGGTAGATCCGTAAATCGGGACTCGATAAGATGTTGTAAAAGCATTATACCCTACTAATGTAGATCGGACTGCATGCTTTGTTCATGGCTTTTTCCAGAACCGAAGTTGGAGGTTTTTGTACACGGATTTCGCGGATCGGACGGATGTTTTTCCGTTTTCTCACGGAATAAACCGTGTCATCCGTGTGTTCCGTGTACAAAAAGAGGGTCTTGTCAAGCTTTCTTGAGAAAACCATGGACAAGAGGATCGCTAGCTATTCGTCGTTACCTCATTCCTGGTCAACAGGATCACTGCGACCAGGATCAAGCCGCCACCTAAAATCGTAATGGTCTCCAGGCGTTCGCCGAAGAGCAGGCCCGCCAGCAAGACTGTGACGACAGGTTCCAGGGTGGAGAGCATGGCGGCGTTGGTAGGACCGATCCGTTCCAGACCCGCAAGAAAGGTGGCCACAGGGATAACGGTTGCCACAAGGACGATACCGAGAATCCCCAGCCAGCCCGGACTCGTATCAGGAAAATGTGCACCATTGATCCCAGTAAGGATGCCGTACACGATACCGGCCGAGGCAAAGATCACCAGTGAGGATTGCACCGGCGAAACATGCTTCATCACACCCGTCCCTACGATGATATAGACCGAGTAGATCAGAGCGGAGGCGATGGCCAGCAGGATGCCGTTCAGTTGCCCGCCGGCCGGGTCAACGGTCAGTGCGGTACCAAGCAATGCCAGGATGAGGGCGGTGACTTTCAGCCATGTGATTTTTTCGCGCAAGACAAGAACAGACAGGACGAACACAAACATTGGATAAAGATACAACAGCAATGCCACTAATCCTGCCGAGGCATATTTGATGGCACTCAAATATGTGAAGGACTGGCTGACATACCCCAGGGCCCCCATGCCGACGAGCTGCAGGAGAACCTTTCCCTGAGGAAAAGGCTCGTGGCGCAGGATCAGGATCAGCGCCATGACCACAGCGGCGAAACTGAAACGCAGAAAGAGCAGGGTGAACGTATCCAGGCCGTCTGCATAAAGGAATCGCCCAAAGATTGCCAGTGTCCCAAAAGAGGCCGCGGAGATGATGATCAATACGATCCCTGTAATGCGTTTCATATGTGGCTCGATTTGGTAATGAGATTCTGCCTACTATAACATACCCCCGCTCGTCAAACCGCCATTGTTAGGGGCGAGGCAATTTGTGTTCGCTTGTGCTTTCTTCTTACTCAGATGGATCGATGACCAACTGGCTGCTGTTTACTGAAGACTGATCACGCTTGGCCGCCCGATGATTAAATCCATTCCATATCTCTTGCGGATAAATGATCGCATTTGTCCCTGGTAATTGTTCCATAGCCAGGCCCGTATTCAAGTTAATGCCAACTTGCTCATAAGCTTTGTAGGCCAGCTGGCTGCAATAGAACGCTTCTTCCATTTCGGCATTCAAGAAATTCAGGTTATAGGGCTTGCCCAGGTGTGAAAGACAATATGCCGCGACGGTTGCACGCAGCTCCTGTTCTTCCTCTTCGGCAACACCCAACCCATCGAGAGGAGAGGCAATCCCATAAAAAGTATCAAATAATAGTCCGCGTTGCAGCGCCATACGTTCGGTATTCCAGTGGCCGCCCGGCACATCGAATGTAATGACCCCACGTGCGCCTGCCTCGATACATTTGCCATCGGGTCCAAGGTAGATCGCCACATGATCGACATCTCCCGGCACCAGCCGGCCCACCAGACGCCAAAACTCGCCCGGTAGAATATCGGGCTTGCCGTTCATCGTACAGATGATGTCGCCGGTTTGTAAGGCGAGGCCTTCAATTTGATACGTGTAAATCATTTTTCTCTGTACTCATTATACGGTGATTATCTCGATTCGTTTCAGCAAAAGTTGTAAGTCGGATTGCCAATCCGACCTACAACTTTTGAGTGCTCCCAAAAGTTCCATAAATTATCGAGAGGTTCCTCATGATTTCCGAGCTAAAAAGTCCATCTGGTGGGCGATATAGACCAACTCACCTCCCTCGATCTGTGTACGCCGTGTTGCCAGCCAGTTGTCAAATGCGGCGGCGTCCAGCTCGGTCCGGGCTTTCAGGGAATTCTCGAAAAAGCTCAAAATAAAATACAGGAAACTCTTTTCATCCGCAGGATATTCTCCATGTGTGGTGTGCACTACCCAATCTGAAGCGCCCGCGGCGATGATTTCGGCGTTCAACGAACGAAGATGTTCGAATAATTTCCTGCCGGTATGGCTGTCTCCACCCGTGGGGCGCCTGTCCATCGTCTCATGATAGAGTTGTTCGATCTTTTCGTCCAGCCCATTGTCGATGATTGGCTCAAGGATTGTCAGGCCATCGAAGTTGAGGGTCAGCCATGCCAGATTTTTCGTAAGTGTAAACAGTTTTCCTAAACTATCAGGCATCGGAAGCAAATCCAGAACCGCATGTGCAATCAACAGATCGGCCGGCTTTTCATTTCTCTGGATGAAATCGAAGACATCGCTGCATTCCAAATTGATCCGGATGTCACGCGTTTGGTCACATACTCGCAAGTGATCCTGACCGAACCTTTCCACATTCAAGCCGGCTGCCGCCGCCCATTGCGGAATCCATTCCCGGGCATAGGCGATGTTTACATCCAGCGCATCGACCAAAATGTAATCACCATGGCAGAGAACACCCCATTTCATCAGGCGCCTGAGCATCGTCCCAATGCCCCCGCCGGCTTCGATGACCGTGACAGGCTGTTGCGCTAAATTGACTCTCAGCTCGTTGAGTACATCCTTGTTGAGGGCGCGGTCATCCACGGTTTGTTTGGAAAGCAGATAGTGGGGGAAGAAGTAATCCATTGTTTCGCCTGTTGTCGTTGCAAAGTGGGGGTTCTGTCTTTATTTTGCGACTGAGTACAAGAAATTCCGAATACTCTCTGCAGTTGCCTCCCAGGAAGGTTGGCGGAGATAACGCTTGCGAGCATTAATAGATAGACGTGCCAACAAGCCGCGATCTTCCGCAAGTGACTTGAGATGCACAGCCAGTGAGGCCGAATCATTCGGTTTGATGAGGTAACCTGTCTGTCCGTTTTCGATAATTTCCCCTGCTGCCCCCGCTGTGGTGCCAATGGCGGGCAAACCAAAGCACATTCCCTCCAGGTAGACGATGCCAAAGCCCTCATAACTTGAAGGGACAACAAGCACATGCGCCTGTTTGAGTTGATCGATGAGTAATTCTTTGTCGAGCGATCCATGAAGAAAGATGAAAGAGGCAAGATCGTTTTGCGCAATAAATTTCTGGATTTGCCTGGTGTAGGCCGGCTGGGAATTCAATGAACCGACCACATCCACTCTAAAAGCTGACGGCTGAATGCTGATGGCGTTTAGCAGGGTATGCAGTCCTTTCCGGTCAATCACATTCCCCAGGAATAGAATTCGCAAAGGATTGGTTTGGGCGCGTCTCGTAATTACTTCTTCTGAGATTGGCTCACCGAACCGGTCAACAGGTGGATAAGCGACAATATTTGGCTTTCTACTCTCTACAATAGTGTTCACTGCGCTCTGTGTTGTCCTTGAATTGAAGATGAATCCATCCACGGATTGGAGATATTTCTTTTCAACGACCCGATAAAAGGTATTCTGCCATCCCGGTCGCAGTTCTGAGCAGCGTAAGTGATGGACGAGGGAAATGATGGGATAGGGATGTTTGCCCTGATTTGCAACGATCAGGGAAGGGTGATTGAGCTCATCCTGGATCAGAATATCATATTTATGGGGTCCAGGAGCTTGCTCCTGGGATTCCCAGGAGCAAGCTCCTGGACCCCATAGCCTGAACCAGAAATTGTCTGTTAAATGGGCGGCGTAATTGCGCCAGGGTAAAGAGATGATTTCCACCGCATCCCCCTGTAAGCGCAGATATTCAACTAATTTGCGATCATATAAATATCCACCGCTCAATGTATCCAGTGAGCCGTAAATGACAAGCCCGATTCTCATCTGGTAGGAAGGCCTGAAAGTTGGGACGTTCAAATCTCGGAACTTACGAACGTTTCAACTCGTATGCCGCCCAAGCCGACTCGTTTTCCCATAAGACAACTTTGAGCGCGGTAATGTTTTCGGCTCTGATGCGTTCACTTAGTGAGGTTGCCAGTATTCGTGTGAAATGCTCGATGGATGGATTCAACCCGGCAAATTCCGGTTTGTCATTCAGCATTTGTTCCTTGTAATAGTTTACGATCTCATCCAAATGCTTTTCCACATCCACGATATCCACGAGATAACCATGTTGATCGAGTTCCTGCCCTTCCAGTTGCAGCTCAAGAACGTAGTGATGTGAATTGGGATAGTTCTCGGGACCCCAATCCCCACCGATGAGAAAATGCCTTGCGATGAAATCCCGCTTTACTCCAAGTGTGTACATATGAGTGCTCCGGTTTCAGGTGTTAGGTGTCAGGTATCAGGTGCCAGGTGGGCCTGACGATCCTCATAACAGGATCTCTATTTTCTTTGGTCACCAGCATTGCAAAATCAAACGCGTCGATCTTGGTGCAGTGATCCAGATCAGACTCGGGAAATTGAGGGAGATTTGGGTCAAGATGGAAAGAGGCATCCAGGGATTGGTACACCCGCTCGATATACGGAGCAGGGTCAGGTTGTCCGCCGCTTAACAAAGCTTCAAGATATTCGGCGCAGGCCAGATCCTCGTCTCCCCGGCCATCTTCAATCTGACCGGTGATGACGAACGTCACACGATCCGGTTCAAGGCTGCGAACATATGTGACCGTTGCACTGGCAACAACGAGACTGGCGGCTAGTATAGTCTCGGCCTTGACGCTTCGCACAATTCCCTGTGTGCCCGCGCCCGTGCGCTGAACGATCATACATCCATCCAAATCCAGTGTATTTGTTTCGGTGGGTGAGTTGCCAAAGTCGAAGCCTTCAGGCGGCAAACCGCCGACCTCCCCACAAGCCAGTGAGTTTGGGACCTGCGCTTTGAAATGCAGTGCTTCTTCCACAGTGCTAACCGGATAAATCGCTTGCGCGCCGCGCGAAAAAGCAAAGGCCGCATTGGTGAACGCACGGATCACGTCAATGACCAGGACCACCCCGGTGGCATTGTGGCAGGTTTCAAGATTCGTGTAAGAGAATTTCATCATTGGAATATGATCACTGCTTGCCAGAAACCGCCGTATTCTTTCACGCGACCATCCTTCAGGGATAAGTAAACAAAACTTGAATTGTCTCTTGTGGGTTCTCGTCCAACAGTTGATATGCTTCTTCCGCCCGGCCAATGGAAAAACGATGCGTGATCCACTTCCCGGGTTTGATCCTCTCCAATGCCCCCCACGCTACCGCAAAGCGACGGGTCTTGTCCCATCTGCCCAGGAGTTCTGGCGCAATCGTACTCACTTGCGATGAGATCAATTTGATGCGCGAGCGATGAAACGCTCCGCCGAGATCGATCTCAGCGCGTTTTTCTCCGTACCAGGAACCGATCACGATGCGACCACAAAATCCTGTGAGCGCCAGTGCGTCATTCAGTGTTTGAGGGCGCCCGCTGAGCTCAAACGTTAGATCGGCGCCTTTATCAAGGAGCGCCAGCGCATCCTTATAAAAATCGGGCGAGTTTGGGTCAAATGTCCAATGGCGGGGGACAGGCGACGAATCCCGCCGTTGTTCATAACAGTCTGCGGTGACCAATGTTTCGAGCGGAAATTCACTCAGCAAGGAGGCTGTTAGCAATCCAACGACGCCCTGACCTAAGACCAGCACCCGTTCACCCAGGATCGGTGCGGCATCCTGGACCAAATTGACGGCAGTCTCCATGTTGGGCAGGAAACAGGCAGTCTCGGGGGACAGCGATTGGGGAACAGGGAAAAGAGCTTCGGGCTTACTGATGAAGTGAGAGGTGTGTGGTTGAAAGGCGAAAACTTGTTGATCGCGCCATGAATTGTCTACTTGTGAACCGGTCTCCCGGATGACTCCTACCGAGGCATATCCATACATACAGGGATACTTGAAGCCGCCACGCAAAGAGGCAATCGCGGCATCCGTTTCAAGTTCCTGTGGGAAGTGACCCTGATAGACCAGCATCTCGGTCCCTGCGCTGATCGCGGAGCAGGTCGTCTCCACCAAAACGTCGTCCGCCTCGAGAGCAGGCAGAGGCTCCTCACGGATCTCCACCTGTCGGGGCGCGGTGAAATACAGGGTCTTTCTTTTCACTGTCCCCATTTTACCTTGCATTAGGCTGGATTTTTATCCGTAGACAAAAGCCAAAGCAAAATCACTTCGCTGATTTTCGCAGGTACACCATACAGAGAGTCATGAGCGAAGAATGGCGTACCATTAATAATCACAGCCTGAATAACCCAGATGAAAATCCATGCAAGAATGGTAAGAATGGCATAGCCCATATAGACCCGCCGGACCAGCTCATGCCTCTGTTGAAGGAATGAAATCGGCAGGAAATATGCGCCAAGCAACCCCAAATAGCCGAGACCGTTCAAGATAAATAACGGATCCGGGCCGTCTGGAAAAAGTTGTTTATCCAGCGCTGCGGCTAAGTGCAGGAAGGCCGTCAGCAGAGTCAGAATAATAATCACATAATGTTTACCGGTGAATTTCATAGTTTTCTCCTCTCCAGTTTATCCACTCAGCGTAGGCGGAATGGATTTGTTTCTTTATTTAACCCCGCGGCTTGCCAAAAGTAACCCTAGTCCGCCAATCAACAAGTCACGGGCGCGAATCAAAAGTGCAACACCAATTGCCAACGCGGCAGAGATTTCAAAAGCGCCCAGCGTGAAAACCTGGCTTGCTTCCAAAGCTCCCAAGCCGCCCGGCAGCGGAACAAGAAAGGCGAGCCAGCTGGTCGTCCAGGCGGCCAAGGTCTGCCAGCCATGTAAGTTGATCCGTAAAAACGAAGCGATCAGCGCGTACTCACCGACCATGCCGGCGCCTGCCAGAAGGGAAGCCCCCACTGCCATCAACAATGCCCGGGGGTAGCGTTGACAAAACATACCTGCCATTCGTTCTGAGGCAATGATGAAACGTATCCATTTTGGATTTCCAAAGCGGGCTGAGATAAGGCGCAGCACAGCGCCAACAGGATATATCCCTCGGATCATTAGAGTGATATGGACCGGCGGCCATGCCAGCAGCGCCGCCAGAGGGATCAGAGCCAGCGACGGCTTGCTTCCGTTTGTCGAAAGGATCCCGGCTTGCAGCATTGCCATTAATCCAAACACCAGCAGAAAGAAGTTTGCCAGGAACTCCAGCAGTTTATCCATAATGACCGTGGAGGTGGCGCGCGTATAAGTCATGCCGTATCTACGCTGCAGATATAACACCTGTAACGGCTCGCCTCCCACTTGTGGACCCAAAGTGAAATAACTGACCCCAAAGACTGCGACGCGGATAAGCACTAAAGGAAGATAAGGGATGCTTTTCCGTTCGGCGCGGATAACAATCCACCAGCGCAATGTAACGAGCAGGTAAATGGCGATATTGAGGACAACCAGCGTGGCAATTTGCCAGAGCTTAAGTTGATGAACTGCATTCCAAATCTCATTGAGCGGTGCATTCCGAAGAGCAAAGTAAAGTAGCGCCGCGAGGACCGAATATACCAGCACGAGACGCAGAGCAGGCTTTATCCTTAGCCTGGCTTTCCCCGGAAGCGGCAGGGGGCTTGCAACCGCAGCGTCCCCTTCCCCGACCGGGAGAGGTGTGAGGGGTGAGGGGGGGTTCACAATAATCTCTCCCCTTCGCCCACAGGCGGATGCTCAATCAATTGCTTCATTTCCGCCAACACGGCCTGGTGAACGACCCTGGTTTGCGTGGTGCCCAGCTCTTTGGTGTAAATGGGCTTGCCAATTTGTATACGCACATGGACATCTCTCTGCTTGAACATGACATGTGCCAGCAATTGCAAAGCAGCAGCCAGTTGTTCACGTTCTTCACGTGCTCGCCTGAGGTAGGTGAGTGGATGAAATGCTGTTTTCTTGCGGATCACACCCCGTACCAGCACCGGCAGGACGGCTGTCTCTGGCGCCATGCGCACAAAGACACCAACGCTATCCGTCCAGGAACGTAAAGATTCCGCTGCCCCGTGATGGACATCCGGGTCGGGTTCGATCTGCCCGGCCGGGAAAGTCAGGGCTGCGCCGCCGTTGCGCAGGTGTGCGCTGACCTGCCGGATGAGCTTGAAGCGTGCTCCCGAATCACCGGTCACATACGCCAGTTGCTTGCTCATGTTCGGCAGTGCATTCAAGAAGGGACGGTTGAGTGCGATGATCTTCAAGTCAGGGCGATTCAGGGTGATGAAGAGCGAGAGGGTATCGGTCATGCCGGGGTGATTGGATAAAGCCAGAAAGGCGGAGGCAGGAATACGGTCCCGACCAAAGACGTGGATGTCATCAATATAATAGCGTGCCGCCAGCCGCGAAGCCTGTACCAATCCATGAGTGCCGATGGCAGTGTCGAACTCTGCCATTTGCTGAGCGAAGGTCTGGGGCGGAGTGCTAAAAGTGCTGCGCAAGAGACGAGCGAGGAACGGACGGTTTTGCCAACCGAAGGAGGATATTAGATCGTTCAGATTGATTTGGGTAAGGGTCTCTACATTTGAAGATGTCATTCGGGCTCCATCGAAAAGTGTAGTGGGTAGCCCTCCAAGCCCGCCGCAAAGTGCGCTTTGTTGATGCGTCTTTCGGCTTCGGATTTTGGAAGGGTCTGCACGTAAGCAATTCCAGTAATATGTGCAATCAGCATGATCTCAACTGCTTTGGGGTTGGATTGATAAAAGATGGTTTTGAGCACATGGACAACAAAGTCCATTGGGGTAACGTCGTCATTGTGAATGAGGACGCGATACAGCGGCTCAAGCTCAGTCTCCTCTTCTTGGTCTTCGATAATCTCGATTTCAGGCGTGACTGCTGTTGTCATTTATATATACGGATGTTCTTTTGATTTTGGATTTACTTTAACCTGAGTTCAGGATAAATATTTGGGACACTGCTGTTGTTCGATTTTGGATTTACGATTTTAGATTTACGAAAAAGGAAGCGATTTAGATACCGTCCCAAAGGTTTGAATTACTCGGTGAACGGAAAATCAGATCACCACAACTCACTCAGCGTCTTGAACTCCTCCTGAGCTAGCTCAATATTTGCAGATTCAAAGTTTTCTTTAATGTGTTGAGGATTATACGACATGGGAATAGTAATCACCCGCGACTGAGCAACCAGCCACGCCAGGGCGATCTGGAAAGGTGTTGCCCGGCTCGTTGCCGAGCCGTGCGCCTGCGCGATGGCACGGATAGTTTTATTGACAGGCAGGTTACGAAATTTCACCGGCGAATAGGCGGTCAGCAAAATATCGTTTTGCTGGCAATAGTCCAGGACGCCGTTTTTCACATAGGAGCGGTCGGGCAGGCGGTAAGGGACCTGATCGGTCAGGATGGGCGTTTCGGAACAGGATTGTGCCTGCCTGAGCAGCTTCAGGTTAAAGTTGCTTACGCCGAGATGTCTCACTTTGCCCTCTCGCACAAGTTGATTCAAGGCACGAAAAGTCTCTTCGAGTTTCATGCCCGTGCGGGGCCAATGAATGAGGTACAAGTCAACATAATCCATGTTCAGCCGGCGCAGACTGTGCTCACAGGCCCTCAGGACCTGATCATATTGGAGGTGTTCCGGCGAGACCTTGGTCGTGATAAACAAATCCTCGCGTTTGGCATTTGTCTCTCGCACAGCACGTCCCACTAATTCCTCCGAGTGTCCCGCGGCGTAGCCTTCCGCGGTATCGAAGTGGGTGTAGCCCACTTCCAACGCGGTGCGCAGAGCGGTTAGTGAAGCGGGGTCAAGTTTTGGGTCCGGATAGGAATCGCCGCCAATCTTCCAGGTGCCAAAACCAACTTTGGGTACCGAAATGCCATGCACGGTTTCAGAGTTCATATCCATTCCTTGATGAGGAGAGTCATGAAAAACATACTTGCTCACCCCGTTTGCATGAGGCGGTGTATTCATCCAGTGAGATTTTCATTGTCTATCTCTCGAAGCTGATTTTGAATATCAAATTGTCTGCACCCATTGTACATAAAAGATTCCTGCCTTGCCATAGCATCCCGAAGATTCTCAAGACCAAATATCAAGTCAGTATCATTTAGCATAGTCCCCGGTATTTCCAGAGCCAATGCCCCCACAGCGACATCTTCGGAAGATCGATTAAAGGCAGACCCCCCACATATGGGGGTGTAAAACAGCGTGTAACCAGCGTTGTCTGGAAAATATGAATTCGCTCTGAATTCGCTGATCCTTCGCTCTAAACTCGCTCTGAACTGCTGGCCAAATTGACCCCCAAATATGGGGGTACCCATTTCCTGAGTGCGGAGGTTTTGAGCTCGGTGTCTATTTGCTTCTTAGCTTTGCTGATCAGACACAAATGCAATGAGCGGCTCGATCACACGTGCCAGGATGGGCCCGAGAACGGCCAGGAACAAAACGTATCCTGCGGACAATGCCCCCAACTGCGGTTCGAGCCCGGCGCTCACGCCCAGCCCGGCAATCACAATCGAGAATTCACCGCGTGCGATCAATGCTGCGCCGGCACGCAAGGCTCCCAATCGATCAATGTTCATCCGGCGGGCCGCCCACCAGCCCGTGAAGAGTTTGGTTAGAGAAGTGATCAAACCCAAAATAATGGCAAGCAGAAGGACAGGCGGTAAAGAAGCCGGATCGATTTGCAGCCCGAAGAACAAAAAGAAGATGGCCGCAAACAAATCGCGCAATGGGGCCAGGATATTATGGGTCCGTTCTGCGATCGGTCCGGAGAGGGCGATACCGATCAGAAAAGCTCCGATCGCCGCGGATATTTGTAAACGTTCCGCCAGTCCCGCGACCAGCAAGATCAAACCAAACGTGGTCAACAGGATGACTTCATCCGATTGATGAGCGATAAAAGAACTGAAATGTTTCCCATATCGCACTGCAATCCACAACACTGCTGAGACAGTCGCAAGAGCAATAAGGACGGAGATGATAGCCTGCACCAGACCCTGACCAAGCAGGAGCACGGCAATCAGAGGTAAATAGATTGCCATTGCAAAGTCCTCAAACACAAGAATAGAAATGACGGTTGGAGTCTCCTGATTGTTCAGTCGTCCCAGTTCTGCCAAAATTTTGGCAATGACGCCAGACGAGGAAATATAGGTAATGCCACCCAACAATAAAGCCGCCAATGGAGTCCAGCCAAGCAGTAAGCCAACCAGCAGGCCGGGTGGAAAGTTAAGCATAAAGTCGAAAACTCCGGCGGGGAATCCGCTCTTCAGATTGGCGATCAACTCCTCTCCTGAATATTCAAGACCCAGCATAAAGAGCAAAAGAATGACCCCGATCTCTGCACCAATGTGGACAAATTCCTCGCTGAATTGAAGAGGTAGAATGCCGCCATTTCCAAAAGCAAGACCTGCCAGCAGATACAGTGGGATGGCCGAAAAACCCCACCTGCTTGCCAGGCGCGTCAGGACGGCCAGACCGATGATTGCGATACCAAGTTCAATAAAAACGAGTGAGATGTTGTTCACGCCTTCATTGTCCACCAGAAGAGTTCTATTTCCTTACTTGCCAATGAGCAAATCTATGAACCCGGCTGTTGTTCTACCAGAGAAATGGGATCAAAACCCTGGTGTGTTTTTTATATGACAGATACTCCTGAGCAAAATGTTCGGCTAGAAGGGCCTCTTCCTGATTTAGTTTCAATAAGACTCCAAACAGAATGATGAGAAAGCCAATACACGCGCCAAGTGTAGCAAACGACAATGCCGTGCCTAAAATCATGATCAACATCCCCGTGTAAATTGGATGTCGAACATAGTGATAGAAACCTGTTGTAATCAATTCATGGTCTTTTTTCAAGGCAACCGCCCCGCTCCAATTTCCGGCAAGCGTGCGACGTGCTACGATTGCAATCATGAGACCCACAACCAGTAATAGGATCACGATGATGTTTAAGACAATCGTAGGAGGCAGCAGGAGAATAGCCAACCTATCGGTCGGAATACCAAGCTTGCGGAGGAATCCAAAATTGCCGATGAATAAGGAACCAATCAAGTAGAAGATGGAATACCAATTGCCTCCCAGCCAACCTCTTGTTTCCTGGATGGATTTTACCGATCTTCCGCTGATAAACCAGTAAAGGATGAAGATGATCCAGCAGGCAGCAATAACAGGCTGTGTGGTAATCATATGTCAACGTGGGCGATACCCTGAGAAAACAACCTCAATGGGATCACTCGGGTCCGTTCTTTCCCGTTTCCTTTTCTCGCATAGCATTCTCCACCGGACTGAAGATTTTCATTCGGCCAGCGAGCGGATGTAATCGAGATCCAGCTCGCCTTTCGCACCCCAGCCTTTCGTTCCCTCCGGGATTTCCGGGCGGAACTTCTCATAAAGATCGTAGGCTTTGCTCTCGAGTTGTTTGGGGGTATAGGCTTTGGCGAGCTTCTGCATTGCAGCGCGGGCATCGTCCAGCTCTTCACCGAATTTCTGCTCCAGGTACGCTTCGACGCTTTCTGCGCTGATCGGCTTGCCTTTGACGGCTGCGCGCAAACCCTGCGGCGTCTTGATGGCCGGCACGCCTCGTCCTAATACCTCAATGAGCTGCATTTTGACCGGCTTTTCTTTCTTCTTTTCTTTTTCTTTCTCTTCTTCGCTTTTCTCTTCGTAGATCCCCAATCGCCGCCCTTTGGACTGGGCATTCAGCCCGGCCACCGCTTTGCCGAGTGTGAGAGCCTCATCTTTCTTATACCCCAGGCGCTCTGCCACGATCACTGCCCAGAGGGTCAACACCGGGGCGCGGTTGATCTTGATCTTCTTATTTGCCATTTCTACTCCTTTACTACTAAAGCATGATTGTCAGTGGTGAAGAAGTAATGTTGTAAATAATATACCCTAAATTGAGACTTGAAACAACGTAAAACCCGCCTCCATCAGGAGACGGGTTTACTAATTAATCTGCTGAAGCGAATGCTCGCTTTTTCTTGCGTGATTTGGCAGGCTCGTTTGGCAGCTCGTGCAGCGCCTCGGGAGCGATGTCAGCCTCATTCGGCCAAACGACTGTGCCACGCACAGGATCCAGCACCACGCGGGCAAAGTATGCCGGGTCACGCAAAGGCTCGAAAATCTCTCCATCCAGCAGCGGTAAAACATTGACCCGCTTGTGCGAGCCATCGTTAAAGACCAACTCAAGCGAATGTGGACCACAAACTTTTGCTTCTAAAATTCGTAAAATCATCTTGCTCCTAACTTACTCAAGAGGCGGAATTTTCTTAAGAGGTACCTGCTTACGTGCTAGATCCCAATGCGGGCACAATAAAATTATATACCTCTCTGAAATCTGAACCTCCACTTCCATTCCAAGCGCCGACCTCAATGAATAACATCTATACCTTCTTCATCAGCACATCATGGCTCATCGGCCGATCGATGCTCTTAGCGATTTTCCAGCCAGCGGAGAGGGCAAGCGCCGTGAATGCCTCCAAACCACGTAGCTTGATCGCCGCCCGACTGGCTCCGTTCAATAAGCGACCGATCTCATCGGCGCGGGTCACCGTCCCGGCGATCACTGCCTCGGCGGG
>DATGYJ010000605.1:0-11695 GCA_035298105.1 Anaerolineales bacterium
GGTCCGTTTTGTCAAGCGCGGCGGCAAGCTGTGGATTCGCGTTTTCCCCGATCACTCGGTCACGATCAAAGGCGCCGAGACCCGCATGGGCGGTGGTAAAGGCTCTGCTCAACGCGAGAGATTATTCCAAATCACTTAATACATCACTGACGGAATCCAATACATCGCCAGCTAATACTGAGGCGGTTGTGCCCAGATCATCGGCGGCATAGAGACCTGCCTGGGCGTGGATCCAAGCACCTGCAACTGCCGCGTCGAACGCCTCCAGTCCCTGGGCACGCAAACCAACGATCAAGCCGGCCAGCACATCACCAGTTCCGGCGTGGGCTAAGGCAGGGGAAGCCACAGGGATAATCGTTATGCGTTCATCAGGGGCAGCAATGACTGTAAACGCACCTTTGAGGATCACTACATGTCCCCACTCCCTAGCATACTTGCTGGCGATCTCCAGCCGATTTGCCTGGATCTCTTCCTTCGACAAGCCCGTCAATACGGACATCTCACCGGGATGAGGGGTTAATATGGCAGGTGCAGGCAGGAGCATGTACCAATCCGAAATCTTTGCGAGCAGTTTCAGGCCATCCGCATCGAAGATCAGCGGCGGCAGCTGCGAGCTGACCTCTTCTTTCTTTTCACTCTCCTGCTGCACAAAACCAATCCGTGACGTGGCCTTCTTGGGCGAAGCTTTGCCCTTCAAGAAATTCTCGATGAATTCTTTGGTTGTGTCTTCCATTCCAAAGCCCGGGCCAACTAGTAAGGCGGTGGCACGCTCAAGGTTTTTTGCAAACACTTCTGAGGCATTCGCTGAGATCACGCCCATCTCATGGGGAAGCAATATCCAGGTCGCTTCCGGGAAACGACCCGCCAGGGTTCCATGCAAAGACGCCGGGATTGCCAGGGTGACGAGGCCTGCCCCGATGCGATAAGCCGCCTCGCCAGCAAGCACAACAGCTCCCGTGTAATTCACCGAACCTGCGGCGATCAATGCAGTGCCAAATGTCCCTTTGTGTGAATCGAGAGGTCGTTCAGGCAAAAGCGCGGCTACCGATTCCGCATCTGCGACATCGGTCTTCAAATCCTTGAGAGCAGGCAGCTCATCTGGCAAACCAATATCCACCACCTTCAGCTCGCCGACATATTCAAAGGCGGGGAGTTTCAACATGCCCTGTTTGGCGGCAGCCATCGTGACCGTTAAATCTGCGGCGATGGTTTCCTCGGCGACTTCGCCTGTCTCACAATCTATACCCGACGGACAATCCACTGCGACGATGAGGGGATATTCATCCAACTCATCTAGAACGTCATTGACTTCCGATAAAAGCTCAGCCACGTCTTTCTTCAGCGGCAGCTTAATGCCGGTACCAAAGATCCCGTCCAGCAATACATCGGCCGTTTCGATCGCCTGTGCCAGCTGCTCAAAAGGATTCTCCTTGGAGAGCACTTCTCCACCAGCCTCCAGAAAGCGTTTGACCAGATCATCTTTCTTCCGTTTGACCAAATAAGCACGCGCCTTCCAGCCTTCTGCTGCAAGCGCTGACATTGCGACGAGCGTATCACCGCCATTATTGCCCGGACCGACCAGACCGAGAACCTCTGGTTCAGCATCTCCTACATAAATACCAAGAATGATGTCTGCCAGACCTTGACCTGCATTTTCCATCATTTGGTCATACGTCAAGCCGCTGGCATCAGCTTCCTTCTCGATTGCCTGCATTTGGGATACGGTAATCAGTTTCATCCTATATTCTCTCCTATGATGGTAGGATTTTACTGCAAATGAAACTTACCAGTGCCATCCGCATCTCGTGCTCTAACGAAAATCAAATTATCGCCAAGCAGGATAAGAGTAACAAATTTCTGAATGTTGCGGAGTCGTCGAAATGGTTGTATAGTTAGAAGCAGGCATAAAGGGTCTGTCAAACCGGCAAACGGTGGGTATCGGCACAGATCATGCGCCAGGGCAAGTATGGTCTGTGTCATAGAAAGAGAATCCTATGATCATTTCACAAATGCTTGTGGCTCTATTGACCTCGTATCTCTCTCATTATTTTGTTGTCGGTTTGGCATGGTTGGCGGGAATGATCCTGGCAATTGTCTACTGGAGACGAAATCCAAAAGTCTCCCGATTCACGCTCATCGCAATCGTGATCTTTCTAGTCGAATCATGTAGCAGCAGCTATGTCGGTCTCTATCTTCCATTGAGGTCGCGCGACTGGGGTTTGACGGGCACGCAGCTAGGTCTGTATTTATCGCTCTTCAACATCCTGGCCTCTCTGATGTCCGCTGTGGCGTGGGGGTTCATTCTAGCCGCCATTTTTGGCAGACGGGACCAAGCATGACCTACCAGGCGGGACAAATCCTGAATCTGTTCCTGTACTCCCTTCCCTTTTGGATTCCAGCCGCGGTCGGTCTCTACCTTGTTGTCAAAAGGCCTTCAGACCTGAGTCTCATGGCCGGGCTTCTCACCCTGAAACCAATTGTGACGACACCCATCTGGTTTGCGATTATCAGTCCCCTCTCCGGTTCCAATAAACTTGAGCCAGCCCATTTTTGGAGTATTCTTCCGGGGATCAGCTTGACTGTTATCATTGTGCTCGCGTTCCGGCGCCTATTTTTTGTGCCTGGAGCAGGTAAAGCCAAGACCTTGCTGGTATTAGATTGCGCCCGCTGGCTTAATTCGTTTCTGCTTTCTCTTCCGCTGGTCGGCGGCATGGGTGGCGGGTCACTGGCGTGTATCTTTAGTTTAATTGGCCTGGTCTTGCCAACGGTCTTTGCAGTCGTCGCCTTGATGTTATCGCTGACCCGCGTTGAGGAATCATTCAGATCAAATACACAGAACGCCCCTTGATAATCAAGAGGGTCCGCGGTCTGGACCAGATGCTGAAGGGAAGTAGAAAACTTGCTTCCCTACGTCGCCCTTAATATCATTGTTGGCTTAAAATGCTATCGGCGTGTAATGCCATCTAACTCAAATGGTGAATGCAGTTCATCTCAGGTATGGAGTGTTGTCATGACAAATACGGTAGAGACCTCTACGCCGGCGAACACACCTACACCGATCGGACCCTACAATCACATCGCAAGGGTTGACAAGTTCATCAGCATTGGAGGAACCGCGGGGGTCAACCCGCTAACCGGGCAACTGACCGGACCGAACGTATACGCGCAGGCAAAGCAGATCCTCGAGTCATTTCGGATTATGCTGGAATCCGTTGATTCCGACCTGAACCATATTGTGCATGTAAACGTGTTCTTGAAGGATATGCGGGATTTCGATGAAATGAACCGCGCTTACGTCGACATCATGGGCGATCACCGCCCCGCCAGAACAGTGATCGGAGTAGCTGAGCTTCCGAAGCCCGGCGTCCTGCTGACGATGAATCTAACGGCCGTGACAAAAGAATAGTATTGATGATGAATTACAGGCAGGGTCTCTGACCAGCTCCGCCGCGGTTACTCCCATAAATCTTTAGCGATCTCATCCAACCCAAGTTGAAACAACTTCTCAGCCGTAGGTTTCCCGCTCTCCGCATCCCAGCCGCGTGCCTCATAATAAGCAGATAGCATACCAGGCAGATCAATTTCAAAACCAGCCGAGCCTCCATCAGGAAAGGGTTCAAGCAATGCCTTGGGGAGTTTATCCTGGGCGCGGGTTAATCCCATACGATTGTTGATGGCACGTTTGAGGTTCCAGCCGCGCTCACCGCACTTCAGCATATCTTCAACTGTCCATTCCAAGCCGCAGGCTGCGTTGATAAGTTTGACTTGCACTTCAGGATCTGTGTTTGCAAAGATACACATCACGATGGAATTGAAGACAGTCCGCCAATCCTGATGGCGGGCCACATTGGCGGCTTTCTCTGCCTGCGCATGCCGGTCAAAGTATGTGATGCCAAGACTCTCATGTGTGTGTCCCCAATCCACGAAGAAGTAATCAGATTGATTATGGCAGGCGCCGCGCGGACTGGTAGCATAGGAAAGCGCCATGCCTGAAACACCGCGTGGATCATGGTAGGCAACCTCAAGTCCGTTGACCTGAACCGCTTCCTCCTCCGCGTGGAAATGCGCTCCAAAGCGCCGTGAGCCTTGTGCCATGAGGTTACCAATTCCTTCACGGCGACCTATCAAGTGGACAAGTTGTTCAATCGCCTTCGCATCACCCCATGTCAAGGTCAAGCCGCCCGTATCTTTCTCTGTAATGATTCCCTTCTCGAACAAATGAAAAGCAAGACCAATCGTGTTGGCACAACTGATCGTATCCATCCCGTAACGATCACATAGTTCTCCCAGCTCGACAATCGCCTCAAGCCGATCATTCAATAAGTTCGGACCAAAACCCACAATGGTTTCATATTCAGGGCCCTTGCGCTTAGCCTGATCTGCAAGCTTTACTACCCGTCCGCAGGCGATCACACATCCCTGGCAGGCGCTGCGAGCGGCCAAAATCGTTTCGGTCATCCTTGCGCCGGAAATGTGATCCACATTCTCGAACGAAGCATGAGTGTAATACTTTACCGGCATGGAACCCATATATTCAGAATAGTTGGCCGCACCCGCAGTACCGATCTCGCGCAGCACCTTGGCTTCATTGTCCTGCTTCAAGACCCGATTCGCTTCTGAACGCAGAGGTGCATACCTGGCAAGATCAAACACCGGGATCTGATTCACTCCATGCACCGCAATCGCCTTGAGATTCTTTGCTCCCATCACGGCCCCCATCCCTGTCCGGCCTGCCATCCGTCCGTGATCGCACAGAATGGAGGCGAACAAAACTTGCCGCTCCCCGGCAGGTCCAATCACACAGACATGGGCGGACCTCTCGCCGATCTCTGCCTTGACCTGCTCTTGAGCTGAGTACGTATCCTGTCCCCACAAATGGGTGGCACTACGGACCTCGAGCTCACATCCGTTCAACCATAGATAGACCGGCTCCTCAGCTTTTCCCATGACCCACAAGCCGTCGTAGCCTGCGGCACGCAACTCGGGCCCCCAAAACCCTCCGATATTCGATTCAGCCCACAGGCCGGTGGCAGGTCCTTTTCCACAGACCACGAAGCGTCCCGTCGTCGGACCGGAGGTACCCGTCATGGGGCCAGTCATAAAAAGCAGAGGCGCCTCCGGTGAAAGCGGATCCAATTCGCGTGTGAGTGATGAATATAAAATGCGAGCGGCCAGTGATGCGCCACCGAGAAAATCCTTTTCCCACATTTCAGAGATTCGATATTCTTCGGTGTTGCCAGTCGTCAGATCGATTTTGAGGATGGGTTGCATAATTGAATGCTCCCCACGCCGTCCTCGGCGTGGGCGTAAGCCGCCAGAGACGGCGGCTAGAGCGCTATAGTATTTCCGTCGTCACTTCTTGGGCCACGCGGACAAAATCCAAAACCGTTGGGACATTCCGCATCATGTATCCCATACTGCCTTTCACTTTCAACTTGGAAGTCATCATGGCAGTCATGGGGTTGAGCTTTCCCAACAGGATCGCGGTAATATCCTTATACGAAGCAGTCAATGTAAATGTCGGGTTTGGATAAGATTTGGGCATTGGCCTGTATTCCACCTTTCGACAGCGACCATGCCAAAGGTCCAGATAGAATGTGAGATGCTCCTTCAAGCTACCTTCCGGTTCAATGAGAAATAATAGATCGCCCTCCCAATTTTTTGCGATCTCGCCATAGCGAGAATCAGAATTAAGTTTCATCTCCAGACTCTGCAACCATTCTTCACTTGGGAAAATCGCAGCCATGGGAAGCCTCCGGAAAATCGATTAAGGCACCTTACGCATGTCATCCTAAGCGAAGAATTTCTACTTTCATGCAGAGAAACCCTTCGCAGGATATGAAATATCGATGGTTCAATCTATTTTACCATTTCCAAAAATGGCAACTGGGTCACGGTAAAAGCGTTATCTCGGAAATCAATGAACCCCAATGCTTCGACAATCAATAAGTGATTGAACTGCAACTTATCGGACAGATAACAATTTTCCATGGCCTTCTCGAGGCCCCTTCCGCGACTCGTCTTATCCACTAAGACTTGCACCCGATTTGCCAGGCAAATCACGGGCGGTGCCAGGGAAGTAGACCCGGGCACAAAAAATGAACTTCCAGCGTCATAAGATAAGGAAGGGGCGAACTTGAAAAGAGAACCCTGCTCCGAGGTCACATGCTGATCAATGCAACACAGTCCAATTGCTACCAGGAATGAATACCGAGAGACGAGTACAGGATCAGTACAGGATTAGTACAGGATTACCCCAGGATCACTGGGAGATCCGAATGAAAGGAGCGAGGCAGCAGGCTCAAGGATCAGTACATTCTCCGAGCAAGCCTTCATTTTGTCCGCGAACTCGGGCACATACCCTTTGGGCACGATGTCTGTTGGGGATTCGCAACCATTCGCGGACTCATTTTCATTCTTGAGAAAGCCACGAACAATTTTTCTCATTCTCTTGCATAATTGCCCAAAATGGTCTATGCTTAACGCAATATGCTTTCGTGATTTGTGAGAGGAGGTGGTCCGGCGCCAGTATTTCACTTTGTATATGACCGTAAGCTCAAACTACTTTCGCACAAAATTCGGAGGAGATTTCTAATGAAGAAGCTATATAACATACTCGTCGTAGCTATTTTGGCTTCACTTGTTCTCGCCGCCTGTGGAGCTGGTAGCCCTGCAAAAGCAGATAACCTGCTTGATGCCATAAAGCAGCGGGGGTACATCGTTGTTTCGACGGATCCAAACTATGAGCCCCAGTCCTTCCTCAATACATCAGGGAAACGTCCGTCAGATACCAAGTGTCCTGCGGATGCCTTGACCACTGCGGAAATGCAGGGCTTCGATGTAGATGTCGCCAAAGCGATTGGTGATGATCTATCTGTTGAGACCTGTTTTGCCACCCCCTCCTGGGATGCGATCACAGCCGGGAAATGGGTTGATAAATGGGATGTCAGTGTTGGATCGATGACCATCACCACTGACCGCCAGAAAATTTTGGATTTCAGTACCCCATACTACTACACACCGGCAGTGGTCGCCGTACGGGCCGATTCGGGACTCAAATCGCTTGACGATTTGTCCGGCAAGGCACTCTGTGCCGGGACTGCCACGACCTACGAAACCTGGCTTAACCATCAAGATCTTGGTTCCACGGTTGATGTGGTTGCGCAAGCTCCGGCGAATATAACGGTCGTCCCTCTGGAAACTGACCAGGAATGTGCTCAAGCCATCTCCGCTGGCCGCGAGGACTTTATCGGTTACGTAACATCTGAGACTGTGGTAGATGCGAATATCGCCGCAGGCATACCTGTGGTAAAACTCGGCACCCCAGTCTACTATGAAAAGTTGGCCGCTGCATTCGACAAGGGCTCAAGTCTACCCACCGACTCTCTCCGCGCTGAAGTAGACAAACTCTTCACTGCCATGCACAGTGACGGACGTCTGTCCAAGCTCTCCACGCAATGGTTTGGCGGGGATTATACAAAGGCTGTAGAATAAAGCGAATCTGAATAAAGCATGGAAGTGGGATGCCCACTTCCATGCTTTTCTTTATTGCTCGATGCGAGCCGACCACCAAATCATAATGAAGGCAGCATCTAATACTTGTTGAAGAGGTAGCCATCATGGGACCTGATACAACTGCATCTTTACCGAATCCAGGCATATCGCAGGCTGAACTGCTCTACCAGGCTCAGCAACGCAAGGATCGTCAATTCCGCGTCAATGTGGCCCTATCATGGATTCTCCTGCTTTTATTCCTGCTCTTTTTATTCAGCGGGCAAAGCTTTTCTTTGGGTCCATTCACTTTTTCAACAATTCAGCTGGATCGCCTTTTTGTAACCGATAATCTTCTTTTTGTGGCTGCGGGTATAGGGGAGACGATCCGCATTTCGCTGCTTTCTATCACACTGGCTATTATCCTGGCTTTGCTGGCAGCACTGGCGCGTCTTTCCACTATCCCGCCAGTCTATGCCTTGAGTACCTTTTATGTTTCGCTGATTCGCGGCACGCCACTTTATTTACAGATCTTCTTTTTTTTCCTTGCATTGCCACAATTAGGTATTATCCTTCCTGGGCTTTGGGCCGGTGTGCTCGCTTTAGGTCTCAATTACGGCGCGTATATGAGCGAAATCTTCCGTGCGGGTCTCGGCTCTGTGGGCAAAGGACAACGCGAAGCTGCCATGGCACTTGGTATGACCCCGGTACAAACCATGCAAAGGATTGTTTTACCGCAAGCATTGCGATTCGCCATTCCGCCCATCGGCAATGATTTCATCGCGATGACAAAAGATTCAGCTCTTGTCGCCGCAACAGGTTTTGTGCATGAATTGATGTGGCGTGCCACGAAAGTTGGGCGCGCTCAATTTCACAATCTTGAGGCATTGATCATGGCGGCCATATTCTATTGGGTCATGACCCTTGCCCTGAGCGCACTCCAAAGCCGGATAGAAGCGCGTCTCTCCAAAGGAGACCGTTAAATGATGTCCATTGTAAAAGTAAGTGACCTCGATAAATATTTTGGGCGCTTGCATGTTCTGAAACAAGTCTCGATTGATGTGGCGCCACGTGAAGTGGTGTGCATCATTGGAAGAAGTGGTTCCGGCAAGAGTACTTTATTGCGTTGCATCAACTTTCTCGAGGAGCCTTCCCTTGGTGCGATTGAAGTGGACGGCTTAAGAGTCGAGGCCGGCGGAAAGGGGAGAGAGCATCGCCAACTGGTCCATGATGTGCGCTTGAAAACAGGCATGGTCTTTCAGGAGTTCAACCTCTTTCCTCATATGAGCGTGCTGGAAAACGTGATCGAGGGCCCAGTCACTGTGAAACGGATGGATCGTGCTAAGGCAGTCGAGTTGGCTGAACAGAACCTGGACAGCGTCGGCCTGTTATTCAAGAAAGACGAATATCCAAATCGGCTCTCGGGTGGACAGAAACAACGTGTCGCGATTGCACGCGCTCTCAGCATGGAACCAAAGGTCATGCTCTTCGACGAACCCACGTCCGCGCTCGACCCGGAATTGATCGGCGAGGTGCTGAATGTGATGAAAAAGGTCGCGAAGGATGGCATGACTATGCTGGTTGTGACACATGAGATGGGGTTTGCACGCGAAGTTGCGGACCGGGTGCTCGTGATGGCAGACGGGGAAATCATTGAAGACGCCAAGCCCGATACGCTTTTCGACAAGCCTGCCGATCCGCGTACGAAAGCATTGATCGATCGTTATCGCACTGGAGGCCAATAGAACCATTATGGTGATTGCAATTACCCGTGATGTCAGCCCACGCTTCAACGAATGTGAGATCACCCACATTGAGCGCACACCGATTGACCTCAATATTGCGCGTGCGCAGCATCATGCCTACGTGAATTCTCTCAAAGCATTGGGATGCCAGGTCATTGAACTCCCGGCTGACGCAAATTTACCTGATTCCGTCTTTGTCGAAGATACAGCCTTTGTTTTGCCGGAAGTCGCGATCATTACCCGGCCGGGAGCTGACGCACGAAAGCCGGAAACAGAATCCATCATCCAGGCGTTAACGCCATACATCAAACTTGTCCGAGTTCGCGAACCCGCTACCGTTGACGGGGGTGATGTCCTGGCCCTTGGCAAGAATATCTATATTGGTTTATCTACCAGAAGTAACGCTTCAGCAATCGGTCAACTAAATGAGCTGCTCTGCGAATATGGATATACCATCACAGGCGTGCAACTGCATGATTGCCTCCATCTGAAAAGTGCCGTCACCCGTGTGGATGATAGAACGTTGCTCATCAATCGGAACTGGATAGATGCAAGCCACTTCGAGGATTTTGATCTCATAGAGGTCGATCCATCGGAACCCTTTGCCGCAAATTGCCTGCCCATTGGAGAGTCGATCATTTTTCCTGCTTCTTTCCCAAAGACACGGGCGAAGCTTGAGACGAGAGGCTATCAAGTTGTGAGTGTCGATGTCTCTGAGCTGGCAAAGGCTGAGGGGGCAGTAACGTGTTGCAGTTTGATCATCCAGTGAGAGACCCCAAAGGGCTTTTCTCCGAAATTCGGAGTAGCGAAATTGTGACCCAGGTTGGTGAAACCAAAATCCCCGGCAAAACCCGGGGATTTTTTCAATTTATGGTGCGCTGGAGAGGACTTGAACCTCCACGCCTTTCGGCACATGGCCCTCAACCATGCCTGTCTGCCAATTCCAGCACCAGCGCTTGAGCACGGCGTATTATAATCGGCTTGCTTTGCTTGTCAAGCAAATGAAATCGATCAGGAGACATCATGACCAGAATCGTTGTGGATGCAATGGGGAGTGACAACTATCCAACCCCGGATGTGGAAGGCGCGGTGATGGCGGCCCGTGAATATGGAGTGGATATTATTCTCGTGGGTGACGCTGTGAAAATCCAGCCGGTACTCGATTCGCTGGGCGGGGCTAATCTGCCCGTACGAGTGGTTCACGCACCTGAAATGTTGACCATGCACGATAAAGGCGAGCAACTGGCCTTGAAAGCCCGCCACAAAGACTCGCAAAATTCAATGGCAGTTGGCATTGATCTGGTCAAGAAAGGGGAAGCCGAGGCGTTCGTCACCATGGGCAACACCGGGGCGGCCTGGCTGACAGCGCTCTTCCGCCTTGGGCGGATCCGTGGCGTCGATAAGCCTGCCATTGCGCCGATCTTCCCTACTGCAACCGGTTCGTGTGTTGTCCTCGATATCGGAGCTAACCCTGACTGTGAACCAAATAACCTTTTGCAGTTTGCGATTATGGGCAGCGTGTATGCTGAAAAGGTACTCGGCCTAAAGAATCCTAAAGTTGGTCTGGTCTCTAATGGGGAAGAGGAGGGCAAAGGCAATGAGCTCGTACGCGGCGCACTGCCTCTGATCAAAAATTCGGGGCTGAATTTCTATGGCAACGTAGAAGGGAAGGAAGTGATCGGCGGCAAAGTGGATGTGGCGGTTACCGATGGATTCACCGGCAATGTCATGCTCAAATCTTCTGAGGCAGTCGGCAAATTGATCGTGGATAACATTCGTGAAACGATCAAGAACGGAAATCTCCTTACAAAGATTGGGGGACTGCTTGTGAAGCCAGCACTCAGCAGTATTAAAAAACTTCTTGACCCCAGTGAACAAGGGGCAGCAATCTTACTGGGCGTGAATGGTCTTGTTCTCATTGGGCATGGCCGGTCCGATGCGATTGCAGTCAAGAGCGCGATCCGCGTGGCGAAGAATGCCGTGGATGCCAAAGTCATCAACGCAATAAGGTCTGCGATAGAAGAAAGTTTGAAGAAGTAATCAATCTGCTCTTGCCGCCGTCCGCGGCAGCAAATTACTTGTGCCGCTTTGCCAAAGCCTTCGAAGGTAGACGGCGTAGACGCATATTAGGAAATCATGAAAATCATCAAAAACGAAAAACTCATTAAGCGCAATGCAACCATCGGCAACTGGACCACTCTTGCCGCGCTGGCAGTCCTGGGGCTGGGAATGTATATTTCCTTCGTAAGGACAGAGTTATTTGCTTATTCGCTGATTGCGCTCGTCCTCGGTTTCACATTGACGCAAATCGGTATGTACATGGGCAGCAAGTTCGGGCGCTCGCCCCGCCCGGACGAAAGATTGGACGCAGGCCTCAAGGGCTTGCAGAACGAGTTTGTGATGTATCACTACACCACCCCGGCCTCGCATCTCTTGGTCGGCCCCGCGGGAGTTTGGGT
>DATGYJ010000606.1:0-8682 GCA_035298105.1 Anaerolineales bacterium
GGCAGGTTGAGGTTGAACTCGTTGCGTTCGATTTCATCGAACGACACCATGCGTGCATATTTGTCGACCTCGGTCTGCTTGTTGAAGACATCCACGATCTTATGAATATCCTGGGCACGCAGGCGGTTCTTTGGGCCATCCTTCATGAAACCGCGGCTGGCGTCGATCATGAAGATACCTTTACGGGCCTGGGCGCGCTCCTTGTCAATGACGACGATGCAGGCGGGGATGCCTGTGCCATAGAATAGGTTGGCAGGCAAACCGATGATGCCCTTGATGTAGCCTTTGCGGACAAGGTTGCGGCGGATCTCCGCTTCAGCATTACCGCGGAAGAGCACACCATGCGGCAGGATACAGGCGCCTTTGCCTGTGCTCTTGAGCCAGCGCACGATATGCAGGAGGTAGGCGTAATCGCCCTGCTTGGCAGGCGGCACACCGAAGGATTGGAAACGGTCAAACGGATCGTGGAGCGGGTCCAGCCCTGTGCTCCAGCGCTTATCGGAGAACGGCGGATTGGCGACCACATAATCGAAGGTCTTGAGCGCCTCGCCAACCTTATACTTGGGATCGGTGAGCGTGTTGCCCTGGGTAATAAGCGCCGTGGGATTGTTGTGCAGGATCATATTCATGCGGGCGAGACCGCTGGTCGCCGCGTCTTTTTCCTGGCCGTAGAGCGTGACCGGTGTCCCGGCTTCATCCCCCACCTTGAGCAGCAGCGACCCCGATCCGCAGGTGGGGTCGTAGACGGATGTATCCGCACTGGTCTTCGCCTCCCGGATGCCGAGGATCTGTGCGATCACCCGGCTGACCTCGGCGGGCGTGTAGAACTGTCCCTTGCTCTTGCCGCTCTCGGTGGCGAAATGGCGCATCAGGTACTCATAGGCGTCCCCCAGAATGTCATCACCTTCGGCGCGGTTCTTCGAGAAATCCAGCGCCTTGTTCTCGAAGATGGCGATCAGGTTCGTCAGGCGGTCCACCATCTCTTTGCCGCTGCCGAGCTTGTTCGGGTCGTTGAAATCAGGGAAATCCGAGAGTTTGTTGGCGCTGGCAAGCGGCGCAATGATCTTCTTATTGATCTGGTCGCCGATATCGGGCTTGCCCTTCAGTGCCACCATATCCTTGAAACTGGCTCCCTGTGGGATCGTGATCGGTGCATATGGCACACCCGCGTACTTATCGCTGATGTACTTGATAAACAGCAGGACAAGCACGTAATCCTTGTATTGCGACGCATCCATACCGCCGCGGAGTTCGTCACAGCTTGCCCAGAGGGAGGAATAGAGTTCAGATTTTTTGATTGGCATGAGGCTGATTATATGTCACACCTCCATGATTTGCTTGGCAAATCACGTGCGGGCGCAAGTGTTGCGAGCGATAGCGAAGCAATCTCCTTGCGGCGAGGGGATTGCTTCGTCGCAACGAACGCTCCTCGCAATGACATAATAGTTTCTGGCGTCGGAAAGTGTTACTTCGGTTCTTCTTGATACATCGCCGCGAAATGCTCCATCAGCAGGCGGTGGACGAAGATATATCCACCACCGATTTTACGCAAGAATATCCGGTCAACCGCATAATTGAGGAAACGGGTATATTCCAAAGGCATGTAGCCCATTCTGTAAAGTAAAAAACGCAGTATATAGTGCAAACTGCAGGCATAAGAACCAAACCAATCACTGATAACTAGGTACGATGCCAATAAAATTAAAGGATTTGTAGAGAGGGTAGTTGCAGCAAATACAAGGCTCAATATTCCAGAAATTGTGGAATATAGGAGAGATCGCCGAATACCTTGATTGGGGCTAGTCTTTACTTCAATCTCAGCTTCCGTCAGTCCGCCGAGAAATAGCCAAACTATTATGAATACTGGCAAACCTTCAAGCAAGTTACTAACTATTGCATCAAATTGCCTATATTCTATCCATGCGCCTGTACTTGTTGCTATAACATAGAAAATCAAACCAATGATCACTGGAAGTGCGGGTCTTTTAAAAAGATTACGGCGCGACCATCTTAATGCTTCAACCGGCACTATCATACCTATCGTACTCTTGTCCACAAAAAACATATAAAGACCTGCAACTAAGAGTAGAACGATCCACGCCTGTGATGCTCCGAACATAAACCCCGTGATCAATACTAAGCTAGCAATTTCTAGAAGTGTAAGTATTAGTGCAAGCACATCATATGATAATCTCTTAATGTTGGCGCCTAACCAATCTGGTTGTAGGTGCTCAATCAAAAATACCGATTGACCATGGTCGATCATTTTTTTTGCAAGCCATCCTAGCCAGAGTTTAGTTTGGTCTGGAGTATAGAGATCCGTTTTTGTTCGTGCTACTCTTTCAAACATCTGTTTGATGTAAATATTGAATACATGCTCGCGTCTGGCATTAATTGAGATGGTTTTTACACTCCTGATTTCATCAGATGATACTCCAAGATAAGCTAAGATCGTAATACTAAGCATCAAAGGCTGTCTAACCAATTCAAGCAATGTAGCATCGTACTCTAAGGCTTCGTGGACACTCGCCACCTCGGGCCCAGCGCGTTGAAAATATTCATCAATTTGCCAAAGTGTAAGCGGCTGTAACAACACTGCATTTTGTAAATTAAGCCGCGTGATGAGTGCTTCATAATCCGCGCTGCGGCTGCATACCACTAAGTGCATTGATCCATGTTCATCTCGAAATCTATTAATTGTCTGAACGCATAACTCACGAAGTTCAATCTTGACCTCGTCTAGCCCATCAAGCAACAATAGCAGTTCATCATGCTCAATCCAAGATCGAGCCAGCTTCTTTGACACGTAATATTTTGTGATAAGTTCATTCACTAACCAATCTGCTAGAGCTTGGTTAGGAATAGACCACGATGAGAGGTTGAAGACAACGGGAATTGGTTGTGCATCATCTAGTTCAGCGCGTGTAATGCAATCACGAGCCAATTCAAGTAGCACCATGGTTTTGCCAGAACCTGGTTCTCCCAAGATAAGCACTGTGCCGTTCATCTCATCGAAAACCTGCATTATTGATGTTCCAGGTGGCAAAATGCGATTTTCTTTATCAGGCATTTTTAGTTGCATATCCCAAGGGTGATTAACTGCGCCGGGGCGCTCTTCCATACCTAACTCAATTAATACTTCGTTATACAAAGACCTTTCCAAAACACCCTTAATCCATGTGTTCTTCACCAACTCCAACATTGCACGGCGGTTGCGCATGGCGCGCTGTTGTTCAGTATGGCCTGCAAAGAAATTAGTAATCGTAGTAATGACATTATTACTGCCAACGACTTGGATATTATCGTTGCCAATGGCAGTCTGGTTAATGGTGGATAGGGAAGTCTTTTTAGGCATCGAGCGTCCAGAACGGCACTACTTTTTGTTTTTCGGTGTACCAACATTTACGACATTGCCATCACCTGAAACTTGTATATTCTGATCTCCAATTGCAGTTTGGATGATCTGGGTCCCACCGGGAAGTGCTTTTATGTTTTTGAGTAATGATTGAGCGAGTTGGAGTAATTCTTGATCTTGGTCAGCTTTTGCCGCTGCTACTTCTTCTTTCAAAACCCCTTTACGCCCTTCCGACTGCGGGTTGGCTTCCAATTCCTTCACGGCTTTGACAACTTTGCTCTTCGCACCAAACTTTTTCCCAATTAGCTCCTTGAGTTTGCTGTAGGCGTCAGAAATCGCCTGTTCAGCCACTTTTGTAGCTCCAGACACGGCCCCTGCCCCTATCGCAGCTACAATTGCCGTTGTGATTGGGTCCATGACGTCCTCCTTTGGCTTCTAACGACCCCATTTAAAAATTCTGTACGCTTTTGGTCTATTTTACAACAGCTTGTGAATTTCCAACGTCGGAAATAATTTGCTTTTTATCAGCACACATCGTAAGTCTGGATATATCTTGATGCACCGTCAGACAACAGTATACTCTAGCTATCGAAGGACAAGAATGAACGCTTGCCTGGCTCCAAATTTTATGTGATATGACGTCATTTTACGGCTACCCCTCCGTGCTGCCCTATGGGCGTAGAGCGCTTGCCTGTGAACCAGACGGAGCAATAGGTCGCGTGTTCGAGTCGCGCCGAGGGCGCCTATACCTAAAAAGACCGTCATATCTGCCGATCATCGGCAGATATGACGGTCTTTTTTTCGATGTCAGAAACTTGGGGGCATCAAGGTTGTTCTCTTGGCCTCTAACTGGCCTGAGAGAGGGTCAGCATTACGATAAAGAGAAGATTACTAAGGCGATGGCAGCAAAAGCGGCATATCCCAGGTTAACGATGGAAAAGGCGATTAGAAATTCCAGCCGGGTCCTGTAGAAGGTATCACCTTCAATTCGCTCAATTTCCTCTTCCAGCAAAACATCCTTCAATTCCGTCTTATTATGATCGAACTGCAGGACGCTTCCACGAAATCGCAGGTAATAGGATGGAAGCAGGAGGAGAAGAATAAAAACGACATAAATAAAATAAAGCAGGGAGGTCCAATGGATAATGACGGGAGTTTTCGGAGGATCGACCAGAGCCGCGATGAGCACGCCTAATACCACCCCCACCGTCTTGTACAGATTATTGATCAGCTCAGAAGCCATATCTGAGATGCTTTTCCCAATGTCGTTACTGAACTTATGCAGAAATTCGCTCACTTTAAGGCGCTTATCGAAGTAAAGTTCCACGCTACGCCTGAGAAAGAACTGAAAGTTACTTTTGGCACTGATGAGGATGGTATTCGCGTTTTCCAAAAGTAAGCCATAATTTTTCTCGGGTTTTTCCGTCAGCTGGAGCGAAATGATTTGCCTAAGAACGCCAATCTTATCACTCGATGCATTGTCATAAGCCCATTGGAACAAATTATATAAAGCCGTAGAAGGAGATTTGCCATCTACCGGGTTTAGATGGACCTGAACATGTTTATGTCCAAAGAAATCACAAACAAGTATGCCATCTCGAATTCGCAGGCGATTGGCGATATATCCCACACATAGCCGATCTCGCTGATGGGCAAAGATGTCTGTTAATTCAGGATCGTTAAGTTGGTTTGTTTCAATATGCAAGTGGAAGGGGGTCAGGCAACCCGCTCCAACCTCCCATTGGCACTCATTTTCACGGAACTGAATCGCATTTTCAATATTCTCCTGACGTGCAATGTTCCCGGCGATCTCCTCCACTCGAATGGATGACCATGCATCCAGACCGAGAATAAAAAGATTGGGGCCTTTTGCATAACCGGCCTTGTCCGCTAACAACAATGTAATCGTCTTTTGAGAATTCGGCGTGAGCAGCTCATGCAGCTTGGAGCAGTCCTCTGCTCTGAGCCGTTCGATGAGCTTGTTCGACGTAATAAACAGCATGACGCTGATATCGGGGGCCCAACCCAGGTTCTTAAGATAATTTGCCTTCTCAAACGTTATCTGAATCTTAATTTCAATAGAGGCCTTTGCCTTTTTTTCGTCCAGGAGAACTTTTTTGAAATTCTCCATGCAAAGCTTCTCTCCCGGTTCAGGGAAATTAAGGCCGTTCTGATCTTGAACTTTGAAGGACCAACTGTTGGGAAGTTCCTGGTCTTCCGTGAGCACAATTGTGGCATTCCCATTTGGCGTATCGCACATCACAATAATTGAAAATACATCGAGATAGGCGGCAAGCCGGGTGATCATTCGAGCGGCAGACGCGATATAGGTGGGGTAAAGATAGGCAAAAAACCTTTCGACATCCTCCTCATTCTTGCCTGCGGCAAGCTTTTCAAGATCAAACAGCGTGTTTAATGCATCTCTGAGGCGCGCCAACATTGTGCTATTTCCATTCAATTCGGAAACCGTTTTGATTTGTACGGATGGAGAACGTGACAAACCCATCCTGAAAAGTCAGAAGACTATTAATTAGATCCAAAGGGCCGCTGATCTCGATTCCCAGGTATTTGGGATCATTGAACTTGAGCCCGAGCATACGCTGCTTGGGCTTTGTCCCCGGATGTTCTTCAAAGTATTGAATGGGAATATCCAATGGGCCTAATTTGCTGTCTTTGGCAATGAACGAGACAAAATCATTCTTCTTGAAATCTTTGCCAAAGAAAGCGAGGGTATCGAGGTTATTGGCGAGAGAGGCGGTGGTAACATCGTGCTTTTGAGTAATCAGGTGCTTGATTAAACCGGGCACGTTTTTATTAGAGAAAGGTAGTTTTCTCGTCCGGGCATAACTTTCCAGTTCAGAAATCAGCGAGTGGACCTGGATATCATCACTCCTCTTGACTTCACAACCAAGAAAATGCTTGCTGAAATAGATTGCGGGTTCATCTGGCGTTTGTTTATCGACGACCTTGAGATCGTAATTCTCCTTATTGGGATGTGGATAGATCGCGCCTTTTTGAATTTTGTCGAGCAATAAATTTTTGATTGCCCCAATGGTCATCTGGGTAATCGCCGCGCTTTTGAGTTTTATAAAGCTCTCGTTCTTGGCCTGGATTTTCAGCAAAGCGATATAAACTCTTTCTTTTTTCCGCTTATCCTTTGGTTTTTGTACCAACCGAAAGACCCCAAAGAGACCTGGCGAGGCAGAGCCTGGAGTTTTCTCATTCAGGCAATCAGACAGCCGGATCGATTCATTTAGAAATTCGGCATCCGAGAGAGGTTGAGACATCTGTGCGACGATCTTGGCTACGAAATCATTGGGTGGCTCTGAGAAACGTGCAGAATTGATTTTCCCCGATTCTTCTGCATCCCAGACATCACTGATCAGTTTATGAAGAAACTTTGAAACTGATTCATTTAGCTCGGCCTGCGTGTCCCGCAACACACATTTCGCACGTTCGTATCTTTTATTACTCCTATCAATGTAGTGCACCGTAAAACGATCAATCGTGATATCAGTATCCATTGTAGCCTCCTCAGGTCATCGACGTTGGAAACAGCCGGAAATCCCACCTGGATACCGCTAAAGAAGAATATTTTAATTACATCATAGTGATTCCCAAGAAAAAATCAAGTGCAAATTTGTTGCATTTCCCCAAAGTTTATATCTATTCCGCTGGTTTGATCACCCCTCCCCGCGGGCAAGAGATCGCAGGCGCCGGCCGTGCCCTATTCGTGGATGGCAATCTCCCCAGCGGCCAGCAATGGATCCACGATCCAGCCTTCCAGCGGATCGCAATCCGCAGGGATGCCAAAATTCCGTTCTCGTTGTGAATACGCCCAGCCCGCCTGGACGGCACATAACAAAGCGTCCAATCGATCGCCGGAGCCATCTTGAATGAACACATTCGCTTGCTCGTCGTTGAACTGAACATCGAAACCAAAATGCATTTTCGCATCCCCGGAGCGCAGACCAGAGATGATCTCTTCACGAGCGGATCGTCTGGCTGAGGTCTGCTGCCTGGCGGCATCCGCTTTATAACTGTGTTGACCGATCCAGCGCCGGGCGACCAGGGCGGGATAGGCTTCCACGCTGATACGCGGGTCGTCTTTCAGGCGGCAGGATGGAATACAAACACCCGAATTCAGTAATCGAGGAGCGCCCTCGAAGAACATTTTTCCCACAGGCACCCGGTACAGCATCATGGGACTGCGTGACCGGGCGAGTTTATCTGTCAGGCGCAGATGAAGTTTATCGCCTTTTGCACGACCGCGACAGTAGCTGGCCAGCGTATCCGTGAATTCCGTTTTGGTCAGGCTGGAGACATAACGGACATAATCTTCCCATGTTCCGGGCCAGCCCAGATTTTCAATCAATTGACGGGGTTGCCCAAATGGAAAGTCCAGCCCAGCTACCCAGGGACCCGGCTGGTTGAGGAAACCTTCAAAGTCATCAAAAGACTTTAGGTGATTGATCGACTCAATGCACAAGCTCTCCCCAGCCACACGACACTGAGCAAGGGTGATCGCCTTTTTTAAACTGGGAACGCTGGTGAAGTCGATACCGTAGATTTTCATCAGTTCCTTGTTCATCCACGAATACTTGCATCTGTCCTCTTTGGGGACGGTGCAGCTGTGACGGAATCAAATGGAGGTTTATTCGCCTGCTTCACTGTCTAGTGTTGAGTGATTTTCGGCGAGTGGCGAACTTTCCAGTGATTGGGTGATGCGCTCGCGTAATCCCTTTTCGCCTGGCTTGCGTTTTCCAAGACTTTTGAGGGTGTCCAGCAGGTAAGCGGTCATCCCCCGGGTGAGCTTTTTGAGCGCCTCAGTCGAAAGCTTCTCGCCTTTTTCGAACCAGCGCACGGCCGCGTAGCCCATAACTACAGTTGTCGATGAAGCAATTGCTGCGCTCAACAGCCAGCCCGGCAGCCCACCCAGCTTGCTCAGCTCCTGGAAAAGAGTCCGTCCTAAAAATCCCAGGCCAAAGGTGGCGATCAGCTCGGAGGCGCGCTGTGGCGTGATTTTGTAGTTATAGATTCGGGCAATACTGACCACCATGATCGACTGCGTGATCACCAGGGGGACAAAATCGATGACCGGCAGCGGCGCCAATGCAATGGCTGCCGAGATCGAGGCCGACCTGACAATGGTTTGCCAGGCAAGCTGCCAGCGGTATTCTGGTAATGCCTGGCCCAGGGCGGCGACCATCTCAGGTTCGGTAGCTGCCACCGCCAACAACACTTTGCCGAGGTTCTTGCCGTCTTTGGCGACGATTGGAACGATTTGATCGGGTTCCAGTCCCAGGTTGAGTGCAGCATTCGAAATA
>DATGYJ010000607.1:0-13063 GCA_035298105.1 Anaerolineales bacterium
TGGACGGCGTTTTCCAGGTCTTTTTCTTCAAGCAGAGACTGACCCAATTTAGCCTGCGCAAGGACCAGGCCTAACCTTAACAAATCCACCTGTATACCATGTCCCCGAACACCCGTATACCATCTCTCCAGTCTGTACAAATGCCGTTCTAAGGCTACCCACATATGGGGGTATAAAACTGCGTATAGCTGACGTTGTATTGAAAATATGAACTCGCTCTGAATTCGCTCTTCCTTTACTCTAAACTCACTCTGAACCTTGAGCCAAAATGACCCCCAAATATGGCATCTGGGTTTTCGAACCATTTGTGCAAACAACTCAAAAAGAGCTCTTTCACTGGCTATCCATTCTGGATGAGAACAGAAGTGGGCAGCCTTTATCACGCTTTTCGCGTGACTCTGCGTCGATAACTGTGGTTCACGCTTCCCTCCGGGAGGCTTTCGCAAACGTGGACTACACTGATTGGCTTCGCGTAGAGAATACAATCTCTGAAAATGTTATACTCGGCGCGGTAAACAAATTGCCGTTGAGATGAGAGAGTCTTTATGGGTACATTACCTTCTGGTACAGTCACATTTCTTTTTACCGATATCGAAGGCAGCACACAGCTTTGGGAGCAGCATCCCGAGTCAATGAAGGAGGCGCTGGCAAAACATGATTCGATTCTGCGGGAAGCAATTGAATCGAACAATGGCTACGTGATCAAAACCACGGGCGACGGGGTGCATGGGGTTTTTGAAAAAGCCTTTGATGCGATCCAGGCGACACTCTCTGCGCAAAGGAATTTAAAAGGCCCGATCCATGATATTCAAATCAAAGTGCGCATGGGATTGCACACCGGCGAAGCGGAGTTGCGCGCGAGTGATTATCATGGGCAAGTCCTCAACCGCGCTGCGCGTCTCATGGCTGTTGGATACGGGGGGCAGACCCTGCTTTCTTCCATCACGGCAGAACTGGTCCGTGAACATTTGGCGGCAGACATATCCCTGCTCGACCTGGGAGAACACCGACTCAAAGATCTGGTCCGTCCGGAACATATTTTTCAGCTCATGGCTCCGGATCTGCCGAAGGAATTTCCTGCACTCAAATCGCTCAATGCTCTTCCTAACAATCTTCCCTCGCAACTGACAAGCTTCATTGGTCGTGAACGCGAAATGCAAGAGGCAAAGGAGTTACTGGCATCTGCACGTTTGCTGACATTAATTGGTCCTGGGGGCACAGGTAAGACGCGTTTGTCGCTTCAGCTTGCCGCGGAACAATTGTCCGAGTTCAGGGATGGAGTCTGGCTGACGGAATTGGCTCCCCTTACAGATCCAACGTTCATTATTTCTACAATAGCCACCGTGTTGGGATTGCACGAAGTACCGGGCGTTCCACTAACCACGATTGTGCTGGATTTTCTGCGTGCGAAACAGCTTCTGTTGATATTGGATAATTGTGAGCATCTCATAGAAGCCAGCGCTCAAATCGTTGATCAACTCTTGCATGGCTGTTCTGAGCTTAAGATTATTGCTTCAAGCCGGGAGGCATTGGGTGTGAATGGTGAGACAGTCTATCGCGTGCCCTCGTTGTCCCTGCCTGATCTTTCATCTAGCTCTCTAATGGAGTATGAATCTACACGACTCTTCATCGAACGCGCTGCCAAGGCTGAACCGCGCTTTCATTTGACAGATCACAACGTGGTTGCTATCGCTCAGATCTGCACGCGCCTGGACGGCATTCCGCTGGCGATCGAGTTAGCCGCAGCGCGCCTCAAATTGTTCACTCCTGAACAAATCGCGGAACGGCTTGATGATCGCTTCAAGCTACTGACCGGTGGCAGCCGCACGGCCTTACCGCGCCAACAGACCTTGCGCGCCCTCATTGACTGGAGTTATCAAGCGCTCAATGAAACAGAGCAGCGCACCTTGCGCAGGCTGGCGGTCTTCTCAGGCGGCTGGACATTCGAAGCTGCGGAAGAAGTTGTCGGTGAGGCAGACACGCTCGAGGGTCTGTCGGGGCTGGTCAATAAATCGCTGGTCAATGTTGATGAGCAGCATGGCGAGTCCCGTTATCGCTTTCTGGAAACGATCCGCCAATATGCAATGGAGAAGCTGCTCGAATCAGGCGAGGCAATCGAGACTCGCAATCATCATTTTGATACGATGTTGCGCCTCGCGGCTGTGTCTGAGAATAAGATGTTCGGCTCTGAAAGTACGGAATGGCTGGATCAAATGGAGACTGAACATGATAATTTGCGGGCGGCTTTTGAGTGGTCAATCGCAAATTATCCTGAAAAGGGTATCAAGCTGGCACAGGCACTGGGTGGGTTTTGGACCTCGCGCGACTATAACAGCGAAGCGCAAATGTCATGCCGCGCCTTATTAATGCGAACCGAGACTCTCCCAAACCTGGATTCTGAACGGGCTAATATCTACGCCCTTCTCGGCTGGAATTGCATCACCATCGGTGATCATAAGGCAGGACGCACCGCTGCTGAGAGAGCGCTGGAACTTGCTCGCAGGGTCAATGATGCGAAGACGCTGGTGCGTGCCGATGCTATTCTATCTTTATCCTCCATGTTCCTGGGTGATTTCGTTACTGCTGAAAAGGCGGTTACTGAAGGTGAAACTCTCGCGCGCCAGCATGGATTTGCGGGGGAACTGGCATTGGTCCTCTCCGTACATGCGCAAGCGACTTTTTTTGGAGAAAGAGATATAACGCGAACAAAGGCCTATTTGGAGGAATCTGTTTCCATTGCCGAGCAGGCGGGCTATCGATTTAGCAACTCCATAGATGCTTATGGGCTGGCCCGAGTCGCTGCGGCCATGGGAGATTTGGAGACCGCCCGTGCAAAGTTTCTGGAAAGCGAAAGGATCGCGAAGGGTTTTGGCAATAAGCGGATTGTATATTCCAGCCGCAGCGAATTGGCACATGCTCTGCGGGAACACGGGGAGATTGAGGAACCATTGGGCATTTATCGAGAACTTCTCCCACGCTGGAAGGATCTGGGCCATCGGGCCGCCGTTGCCCATGAATTGGAGTGCATTGCTTTTATCCTCGCTAAGAAGAAACAACCGCAACGTGCTGTAATGCTTCTTGGCGCATCAGATGCATTGCGTAAAATGATTGATACGGCTCCAACCGTGCCAGAGCAGGCTGAATATGAAAAAGAAGTGTCCATCATGCACGCAGAAATGGACGAGGCCGAGTTCAAGAAAGCATGGGAAGAGGGACAGAGGCTAAGCATGGATGACGCCATTGCGCTAGCGATTCAGGAAGATTAGTCTTCGATTGTCGGGAGCCCGTTGGGGATGATCGATCAGGTGGAAGTGTACCGCCTTCTTCATAGAAGTTAAACAATTACGGTCATCTTGAATAGTACGGTTATAATTTGACCGCTATGCCTGAACGATTACAGAAAATCCTGGCGCAAGCTGGTTATGGATCACGCCGTGCCTGCGAAGATTTTATTACCGCGGGGCGTGTTCGTGTCAACGGAAAGATCGCTTCCCTCGGTCAGAAAGCTGACCCCTCCCTCGACAAAATCACTGTCGATGGCAGGCCCATCGCGGCAGCTGAGAGCTTAATCTATATTGCCCTGAATAAGCCGCGCATGGTCTTGTCGACTGTTGAACCTGAGCGGGGGGATGACCGCCAGACCGTGCGTGACCTGGTCGATATCCCCCAACATGTGTATCCCGTCGGTCGCCTGGACTTCGAAAGTGAAGGCCTGGTGCTTATGACCAACGACGGCGATCTGACCAATAAACTCACGCATCCCAGGTTTGGACATGAGAAAGAATACCGTGTCCTGCTGGCGCGGCGCCCGGATCAGGAGCAGTTTGAGGCCTGGAGAAGAGGGGTAATTCTTGAAGATGGAGACAAGACCGGACCGGTTGACGTCCGCTTTGAAAGCGCACAAGGGAAAGGTGCCTGGGTACGCGTGATCATGGGGGAGGGGAAAAAGCGTCAGATCCGTGAGACCTGTAAGCAGCTCGGCTTACCTGTCGTCCGAATTTTGCGCGTTCGGATTGCCTCTTTGAGGTTGGGAAACCTGAAACCCCGTCAGTGGCGCTATCTTACAATCCAAGAAATCTCTGATCTAAAAGGTAGTGAAGCACCTAAAAAGATAAACCGTCGTTAAGACGTTTTATTCTTTCCGAGGGACATAGTGTGAACATGCCATTGCAGAATAAGCCAGGTAAGAGTTTGTGCCCTGCCATTATCTATTCAGTGACTTAACGCTTTTCGAATTGTTTTGTAGGCCAAAATTCAGAGTTGAAACTTACTTAATTATGCGGTACTCTGCAAGTATAAGGAGAGAGGCAGATGGCAACTGTTCGTACAGATGTTCTTAAGTTAGGCGATAAGTTCGCTACCCTGATCGGCGATGAAGTAAAGGTAGGAGAAAGAGCCCCTGAATTTACTTCCGTAGTTCCGGGCTGGTCCAGCGTAAATCCACTTCAAGAATCAAAGGGCAAAGTGATTATTCTTTCGGCCGTGCCCTCATTGGATACGGAAGTGTGCGACCGCGAGACTCGCCGCTTCAATAAAGAGGCGGCAAAGTTGAGCGATGACATCATCATCTACACCATCAGCACAGATTTCCCCATGGCGCAGAAACGCTGGTGTGGCGCAGCGGGTGTAGATCAAGTAAAAGTGGTTTCAGATGTGCTTGAAGCGGAATTTGGTCTGAAATATGGTTTGCTGATCAAGGAACGTCGTTATCTACGGCGGGCCGTCTTCATTGTCGGGCGCGACGGCAAATTGACCTATGTAAATTATCTACCTAAGTTGAGCGATGAACCGAACTACGATGAAGTGATTGAGGCGGCTAAGGAAGCATTAAAATAGTCTTTAAGTAACCCTCAAACAGCGCAGCAACACAAGGATAGACCGCCGTAATGTGATCTATCCTTTCATTTTATGCAGCAGGCTAATCAGCTTTGTCTGATATCCCAAAACTTTAGCACAATATCTCCCAGCACTTCTTTGATCTTCTCTTTCCGGATGCCCTGCACTTTAAAAGTTATCACTCGGGAGTTTGCATCGGGACCAGAGAACATACCAAAGGCAATGAAATCGCCGCCGCTATTGGCAATTGCCTTCGTGACCTTGGCAAGCTCCCCGGGCTGATCAGGGATCGTGGCGGTCACACGGATTGCCTTCTGGCGGGCCCCCATGAGCTCCAGGAAAATCTTGAAGAGATCGGTCTCTGTAATGATGCCAACTACCCTGCCAGAACTCACTACTGGCAATCCGCCGATTTTCTGATCGGCCATGATCCGAGCAGCTTCCTCGATCGGGGTGTCCCGATCAACTGTGATCACCTTTTTTGTCATCACGTCTTTTATGGTCACTTTGCTGATCAGGTAATTCATTTCCCAAATGCTCAATGTCGTGACTGACGACGGGGAAGCATTCAGTAAATCTCTTTCTGAGACAATCCCAACCAGCTTGCCTCCTTTCATGACTGGGGCACGGCGGATGTGCTCTTTTCTGAACATGATCAGGACATCATTAATGGGCTCATCTGGCGAGACCGAGATCACGGGACGGGACATTCGTTCACCAACCAACATTTTTACCTCCGTTAAGTACAGGCGATTTCAGCTATAGAAAGGTTTAGCTATCTTCACGCTAATTTGCATACTCCTGGATCGCATCTGGCTTGGTTTCAGACTGAATTGGAGCAGTCAATAAGGAAAGCAGATAAAGGCCCGCCACGACTAAAAGTAGAGCTTTGATCCCGGTGATGAAAGTGATGGATTGGAGTAACGCTCCTGCTAAAGCGCCAATCAAGTTTGCACCGAGTGCATTACTCTTATCTCTGGCCATGGCAAATGAGCGCACGAAAACAGTGCCGCTGAATAACATCGGCAAGCTGGTCAGGGCGCCCACAATCGTTGCCTTCATGAAATACGGTAAGAATCCAAAGCGGGCTAAGTCAATAAAGAACAAACTCAAGGAAATCCCAATCAGGAGCAGATAAACCGTCGGCATGGGCAAGTTTGGGAATTTATATGCCAGCCAATTTGCCAGGAGTGCCATGGCAAGGATGCTTGAGATGATGACTGCATTGACTTCCCAGGTGTTGCCGAGCACCACAGAAGCCTTGCTGATGTTTTGTACCTCCAGTAGCAAAAACGCTGCCCCCAAAAAGGCAAAATGCCAAAACGTGCGGCGTTTTATTGAAATATCAGCGCTGGCCTGCCATTTTCTATAGCTTCTTATAAATATAAGAATGATGAGACCTATCAATAAATAATACAGCACCGGTATTTTTGGAGACTCGAGATAGAGATAGGGCCAATCATCCGTAGTGACTCTCGTGGTATGGGTGAATTGAATAGGATTGGTTTCTATCAGATGCTGGATGAAGGCCGAAAGCGAGACGTTTTGGTCAAGCTGCTTATGAACATTCTCCAAATCACCAGTGACAAACATAACTCCCCCGGGTCCGTAAGCACTCAATGGTATTCGAAACACCAGCGGGGGCTGCTGGAAAACTTCTTCTAGGACGGTTTGTATACGGTCAGCAATAAAAGGTTTTTGGGCCTCGAAAGTCAGCACCATGATCCCGCCGTCTCTTAGTCTTGATTTTGCCTGCAGAATACTTTCTTTCGTATAAACATAATGATCCAGCCGGGCATTGGTCAGCGCTGTGGTAGTGTGTGAGTCTAGAAGCCCAAACGAAATCACATCAAATTTTTCACTGGTGGTAGCCAAAAATGATCGGGCGTCATCATTGACGACTTGCACTTTTGGTGAAAGATAAGGGTTTTCCGGGTGAAGTTCTCGACCAATGGTGATAATAGCAGGGTCGATTTCGACAGCGGTCACCGACTGAACTTGATGGCGCAACGCTCCAGCCGCGTCGTTTCCTGAGCCAGCTCCAACGATCAGAAACGATTTCGGTTCGGGGTGAAGTAATAGAGGAATATCATACTGACTTAACCCTTTTAATTCCGCTGGGAACTTCTCAGGGTGGGCAGAAACGTGCGCATCACTCAAATCTATGATGACCTGATAACCAATATTGTTGACGTGGATATAGTAGTCTCCTAGCCAATTCGGGAGACTTTCGCGCACGACTAATTTTTGATAGGGCGACCAGATTACTTTCAGGGCATCGGGAACTTGACTTGCGAACCAGGAAAGAATGACGATCAGTATAAGCAAAGCGAAATTAAGTTTCTTGTCACGATTCGACCAGAGAATAAAGATTGTCAATAAGATGGCTGCGATAAAAAACCAGACGAACAGAGGCTGATAAAAAAAACTGAGCAGAACGAAGGACCAAGTTCCAAGAATGCTGCCAAAGACATTGACCGAATATGCCCAGATCGGGTTTGGATTCGCATTCATCAACCGTCCCAGAATTCGACCGATTGGAACAAATATATCAACGATCAGAATAAGCACAATATAAGTCAGGGCTAAGCCGGCGAGTAGAAGTATGATTGTTTTATTGCTATCGCTGATTTCATTGCCCGACCAGATCACGAAATCGCCAAATGTGCTTAATATCTCACTGATGCTTCCCAAAACCAATCGAGTTAATGGGAGCGCCATGAGGCAAAGAAAAATCGTTAATGGAAGAAGACTGCGCTTGATCTCGATTGGTTTCGACGAAGTAAACATGCCTAAACCAAGCCCAAGAAAACAGACAACCAGAATGGTGTTCTGCAGGTAAGCAAATATCCTGATCTCAGTGCCAATCCAGCGGATGAAAAGCATTTCCAGGAAAAGGCCCAGAATGCTGATCAGCAATATCCCCCAGGTCTGGCTTGGTATTGTCAGATCTTTATCCTGCCATGACTGCGATGCCGGGTTGTTCATATTCGTTTTTAATTCCTATTCTGGGAACTCCTTGATCACACGTGCCATATGCCGGGCGTGTTTTAGGTAAAGATCAACACGAACATTTTCGTTTGGGGCATGTGCCTTAGTATCAGGGTAACCACATCCTGCTGTAGCCACGGGCAAGCCCAAAACATGCACAAACGGGTGGCTGGGACCTGATCCGCCTACCAAGGGAACTAACATCATAGGCGTCTCATAAATTTCCTCTGCTGTTTGGGTGACCAGTTGTATGAACGGATCATCAGGATCCGTGCGAGCAGGTGCATCTCCACCTAGGTCGGTAATGTGAACGTCGATGAATCCGTGTGCGTCCAGATGCGCACGCAACTTTTTCAAAATATCTGCCGGGTCTTGATCTGGAACCAGACGGAAGTCAACCTTCGCGGATGCTTTAGCTGGCAGCACGGTCTTCGACCCTGGTCCCTGATAGCCACTGGTCAGCCCGCAAATTGTGCAGGTAGGCGAAAAGACTTCCTCAATTTTCAAATCGACGCCGCCAGTTAATCCTTTAAGGAAATAGGGAACACCGTAACGAGACTTATACTGATCGGCAGGATCAGGCAAAGCCTCCATCAATTCTCGATCCCGTGCAGAGGGGGGCTGAATATTATCGTAGAAACCAGGGATCATGATCCGTTCGTCCGGCCCCTTGAGTGAGTTCAAAGCCCAGACGAGCCGCCAGGCGGCATTGGGGAAAATACTGCCACCGAGCCCGGAATGCACGTCAGTCGAAAGCAGATCAACTGAAAGTTCAACGTAACAAATCCCCCGAAGTCCAAGATATTGCATCGGGATATCCATATGGTCCACGCCACCGAATTCCCACATGCAAGCATCTGCCTTGAGCAATTGTTGATTGTCAATCACAAACTTATAGAGGTTTACACTCGCTGTTTCCTCCTCACCTTCTATAATAAATTTGATATTACAGGGAAGCTCACGCTCTGTTTCAAGAATGGAATCGATTGCAAACAGGCGTGAAACGATGTGACCTTTATCATCGCTGACACCGCGGCCATATAATTTGCCGTCGCGTAGACTGGGTTCAAAGGGAGGAGTTTCCCACAATTCGAGCGGCTCTGGCGGTTGGACATCATAGTGGTTGTAGATCAGCAGCGTTTTATCCGATTTGCCTTTGCGCTCGCCAAAGACAACGGGCGCGCCTGGTGTTTCCATGATTTGGATGTCGAAACCGCGCGCTTTGAGCATTTCACCGACCAGGGCCGCGCATTCCTTCAATCCAAGGTTTTGGGCACCAACGCTCGGTTGGGCGACGAGCCTGGAAAGTTCCGCAAGGCTTTTATCCAAGTTCGTTTCGAGATATGCATCTATTTTGTTATATGCTGACATGTCGCTCTCCTATTTTATGAGGTTGTTGAGCCAGGCAATCGAATAATGTCCCGCCAAGGCAAACGCCATCATCTTAATCAGTTGGCCAATCCAAACGAAAGCCAGGAAGGTACGGAGTGGCATTTTAGCCATCCCTGCGGCGATACCGGCGACATCAAAGAATGGATTTGGGATTGCTGAGAGGACCATGATCGCCCAGCCGCCATACTTTTCCACCCAGGGCCTGATGCGGTTATAGATATCTGTCTGTTCAATGACAGCCTGCCCGCTGAAGCCTGCCAGATAACCGGAGAGTTCTCCAATGGCACCACCTGTCCCGGCTGCCAGGCCGACGCCGAAGGGATTGAAGATCGCCCCCATGGCATAAATTATCGCCACTCCAGGCGCCGGCAATAAGACCGTTGCATTGGCGAGCAAGGAAATCAGGAAGATGCCGGGATAGCCGAATCTCTCGAACTGTCCTACGCGCTCACGAATACTGTAAATGTAAATCGTAATTGCAATAACTCCCAACAGTGCCAGGACTCGCAAAGCGTTGTTTAGGAATTTTGAACTTTTTGGCTGAGGATAGTTTGCAGCTTGTGTCGCCCGAGCCTCGAGAGGCTGCTCTTTATTTTTTTTAGCGACGCGTGAAGAGGGCGCAGAAGTTCCCGTTATTTTCTGCGCCCTCTTTGTAGAGCCTTTCTTATTCGCTTTCTTCGATAGTGACACTTTTGATCTTCACCGCAGGAGCATTGACGTTGCCCGGGTCGCGCGGTGGGATGGACATCAGCACGTCCAATCCTTCTATGACTTGACCAAAGACGCTATGCCGATTATCCAAATGCGGAGTCGGGCCATGTGTAATAAAAAACTGAGACCCGTTTGTATTGGGGCCTGCATTGGCCATAGATAGCACTCCCTGTTTGTTATGTTTTAAACTGGGATGAAATTCATCCTCAAACTTATAACCGGGACCACCTGAGCCACGGCCCGTCGGGTCGCCACCTTGCGCCATAAAATTGGAGATGACACGGTGGAACATAATTCCATCGTAAAAGCCTTCGCGGGCCAGGAACACAAAATTGTTGACAGTCTTTGGAGCCTTGTCTGCAAATAGCTCGATCACCATGGTCCCCTTGTCAGTTTCCATACGAGCTTTGTATTTCTTTTTGGGATCGATCTGCATTGCAGGTGGATTATTCCATTGTTTTGCCATTTAAGTTTCTCCTCGGAAGTTGGTCAGATTTCTGGTTAATTTTCTTTTATCTCTTCATTCAGGGCTAGCCGGGAAAGCTGAGCAGCTTCAGGACAACAAGGCTTGAACCCTGGCTACCACCATGTCGAGCGCCGCAGCGTTGAAGCCCCCTTCGGGGATGATGATATCTGCATAGCGCTTTGACGGCTCGACGAATTCCAAATGCATCGGGCGGACTGTCAATTGATATTGCTTGATGACGGATTCGGTCGTTCGTCCGCGTTCAGCAATGTCCCGCTCCAGACGGCGGATGAAGCGGATGTCTGAATCAGTATCCACAAATATCTTTACATCGAACATCTCTCGCAGCGTAGGTTCTGTAAAAATGAGAATACCTTCTACCAGAATCACGCGGTGGGGCTGAACGGTAAATGTTTTGTTCGTGCGGCTGTGAGTAGAGAAATCGTAGATCGGCACCTCAACCGCTTTCCCGTCGCGCAGGGAAGCGATGTGTTCAATAAGTAAATCTGTTTCGAGCGAGTTGGGATGATCGAAGTTCACTTCCGCTCGTTGGGTCGGCGGAAGTCCACTCAGGTCCTTGTAGTACGAATCATGTTGGAGAAAGGCAATTCGGTCTGGCCCTACACGTTGAAGAATTTCCTGTGCAACGGTTGTTTTGCCAGAGCCTGATCCACCGGCAATGCCGATGACGAGAGGGTCTGGATGTTTCATGCTCGAATTATACCCGTGAATAAAACCCCTCTATGTCTGACAGGAATGAGGGAAATGGCTAATATAAAAACAGATTGCCTGATTCTGGTTTGTTTCTCCCGACTTTTCTCTGGTAACTTATCCCCTTCTTGCCCAACTGCCTGCCGTATTAGTATCGCTCACCCGGCATTTTCCGTGTAGTGCGCCAGTTTTTTCGCTCCAGCAGTCATTCGCCCTGGGAGCAGGGCGAATGCAAGGGTCGCGCATATGAGAGAGATTACAGTCCTGCCATGAAGGCAAGGCCAACTGTGCCTGGTCCTGCATGCGTTCCCACGGTCGGGCTCACCTCGGTAAAGATACTCTCGACCGGGTTGAGCGCCTGCTCTGCCCTGCTAAGCAATGCCTGGGCATCCTCTGCGGCATTGGCGTGCAAAGTGGCCAGGCGAACGGGAGATCTGTGGTTTACCTTTTCGAGAGTTAATTCGAGAACACGATCGTGGGCCTTAGCCTTTGTGCGGATACGTTCTATGCCTTCGACACGCCCATCCTGAATTGCAAGGATGGGCTTCATATTCAGCATGGTGCCGATAAAACGCTGCGCCCCACCAATGCGTCCGCCGCGATGGAGGAATTCCAATGTGTCTACGGCAAAGAACACCCCGGTGTATTCGAGGGATTTCTCGGCCAACGCAATCGCCTCCTTGAGACTTGCGCCCTGTTCGAGAGCCCGGGCAACGGCGAGTACTTGAAAACCGAGTGCCATTGCAACCGATTGGCTGTCAACGATATGGATTTTCTCCCCCGCCGAATCCATCAACTCTTTGGCCTGCAGCGCGGATTGGACTGTGCCTGATAATTTGGAGGAGATCAGCAAAGCCAGAACATCGAAGCCTTTACTTACCAAATCCTGGAAAACATCCTGGAACGAAACCACAGAAACTTGTGAGGTCGTGGGCATCACCTTGGTAGTTTTTAACCGGGTAAAGAATTCATGCGCATCAATATCGACACCATCTTTGTAGGTCTGGTCGCCCCAGATCAGAACCTGCGGCGCAATCGAAATATTGTATTTTTTGACCAATTCCGCGGGCATATAAGTAGTGCTGTCGGTTACAAGGGCAACTTTCGGCATGTTGTCTCCTTAGAGTTGGATGATAGTGCTATGTTACTTGCTATATTAACCCCCTTGTCACGCACGTGGATACGAATTGTTAGGTATAATATCTCCGCAGTTCGTTTTGCTTTGATACCCTCACTGAGGAGCCTGCTTTGGCCTTTAACCCAATAAACTGGCTTTTGGGCCTGTTTTCATTAGATATTGCAATTGACTTGGGGACCGCAAACACACTTGTAAATGTACGCGGCAAGGGGATTGTCATCAACGAACCATCTTGGGTAACGATTGACAAGCGTGGGCGCCAGCCATTAGCCATTGGTCTTGAAGCCAAGGAGATGATGGGGCGCACCCCCAGCAATGTCGCCGTGATCCGGCCTTTACGCGACGGAGTGATTTCCGAGTTTGATATTACGCAGGTGATGTTGGAATATTTTATTGGTCGTGTCCATGAACAAAGCGTTGTGCCGCTGCCGCGGCCGCGCGTGGTGGTTGGGATCCCAACCGGCGTGACAGAGGTCGAGAAGCGGGCAGTCTATGATGCGGTTATGGCTTCGGGCGCTCGGGCGGCTTATTTGATCGAGGAGCCGATTGCGGCTGCCCTGGGCGCAGGGCTGCCTGTCGCTGACATAAAAGGAAGCATGGTTGTAGATATCGGCGGTGGGACTACCGAAGTCGCGGTCATGTCCATGAGTGGTGTGGTTGCCTCCCGCTCATTGCGCGTGGCAGGCGATGAGATGGACCAGGATATCGTGCAGTACCTGCGAAACAAATACAACCTGTTGGTCGGTGAAGGTATTGCTGAACAAATCAAATGGCAAATTGGATCGGCATATCCATTGCATCCTGAAAAGACCATGGAG
>DATGYJ010000608.1:0-2561 GCA_035298105.1 Anaerolineales bacterium
ATCCATGGGTACTTTGCTGATGACTAGCTCATTCCATTAAATAAGTCTTGTGACTTTTCCAATATCTATGCTTAGACATTTATTGCGCGTTTTATCTTGTGTTCAGCGTATCGTCAGTGTAACCATAATTCTTCAGATGCCACCTCAGGCCAGGGCTCACCTTTGCGCCAGCGGTAACAGACATCCTGTTGATGGAAGATCTCCAGCGTCTCAGGTGTTTCCACCAGGTACAACTGCTGGCCTCGGAAGATACACGCCACTTCGAATTCTGAACTTTGACTTGCTGGCAGCCCTATTCCCACGCTGGATGTTAGATAGCGGAATGCCTTGTCGCACCAACCGGCTACGTGCAGCACATCTCGCAAGTCCAATATCGATGCATCGCGGCCACTTGCCTGTGCGGCAAAACCGGTGGCCGTCTGAATTCCTCCGGAAGCATCCTGCCCGGCAAGCAGCCTGTGCTCGGTGGAACTGAGATCGGCATCAAATCCATAAGGTCGCATTTCCTCTGCTGCACGTAGAATATCGCCCAAAGCGGCGATCCAGCTTGGGTACCGGTTAACTCGCCGATTACCATAGATTACAGTAGGAAAAGACCCATCATCAGACACCCACCGCGCGATGAATTGCATCGCCCGCAGGGCGGACTCGGCATATTGTTCCTTGTTCACCCAGATAAAACCGCGAAGTAACGCTGGGATGCAGCGGGCAATATAAACAGGGAAGTATTTTTCAACCTTGCGTTCGCCGAAACTATTTTGAGCGATTGCGCCATCAAGGAGGCCCCGATCCTGCACCTGGTGCTCTAAAATGCGGTCGAGGGTTGGCATTGCATAGCGCTCAACCCATAGCGTATTCCCAGTCACTTTCGTCAGAAGAAACAGCGCCTCACATGCGGTCGCAGCTTTGTTAGGTACGAATGATGGCACATGAGTGTCGTCTCTAAACGATTGAGCCTCAATATCCCAGAGCTGCTCAATATAGAACATTCGCAGATTACGCTCGGCACACGTGGCGTATTTCTCCCAATCTTCATATCCAGCCTCCCGGAGCGCAAGCGCCAACCTCAATAAACCGGCATCGCAGGCTGCCTCATGAGGAGTTCCGGCTGAAGCAGGATTCAATTCAAACGCGGAAGCAGCGAAATGATAATCTTCTAGTTGACCGGATAAAAGATCGTCGCCAGCTCGACGCGCTTTGATTAACCAACCCGCATCATTTGTTCGCTCCCAAAGCTGGAGATAACCTATGATAATGCCCTCATAGCGCCAGTCCAGCCCGGTGCCGGCGTACATCAGGCTCTGTTGCCACCAATGGGCAACCGGTCCACCATATCCAGATGGCCCACGCATTGTCTCCAGCCAGGCATCCAGTCGGGATACTGCTGTGTTTATCTGCGTTACCGTGCTCTCCTTCAGCATCAACGGGATATTTTCCTAACAAAAAGTAATGCAAGTGTGGATAGAGTAGCAAGCGGACCCAGAGTGCAGTAACGCAAGCGCGCGGCGAACTGTAATCTGTCCCCTAGATCAGGACGGCCACAGCGCGCGGCTGCCCGGCTCATTAGATTTAGGCTGATGGCTAGAATTGAGTGGATCCCATAACTCTTCTCCAAAATAAAGCCCGAGCGCGACAGGGCCCGATACAGCTTGGGCAAACCTCCAGGATGAGTACCGAGCGGCTCCGCGGTCCAAGATTTTCGTTCCGATAATAGATTTGCCATGGGGCGCGAAGCCAGAATGACAAGTTGAGCATTGCAAATAAGCCCGTGTGCAATTCGCTCTAACTCAGATATCCAGGTGCTGCCAAGTGGCTCAATCCATAAACCAGCTGTAGCAGATTTCCATTCACTAGAACCATTCAAGCGTTGGCAAACCTCATATTCTAGCTCAGGAACATGACAGAGAATGGCTGGTGCAGTCTCGCAACCAAGGACAGACATGGCTGCATCAAGCGCATACCGGTACTCTAGCGGTGCTAAATCTACTATAGTATGTGTAATAATCACTGTTCGCTTAGGCATGCGCAGATTCCCACGAGGTTTCATTCCCCTCCAACACGTGCGCATAAATCTTTTCAATCCTTAAACCAATTTGCTCCCAACCGTAACGCTCTTCAACCTTGTCACGGCCTCTCCGCCCCATCACCTGCCGCAATAATTCATCTTTCAGAATTGTCAAGATCGCCTCAGCCAAGGCTAAAGGATCGTTCGGTGCTACTAACAGGCCATCGCTCCCATGATTTACTACTGTTCTTACTCCCGGAAGCGAAGAGGCAATCACAGGTGTTCCGCAAGCCAGGGATTCAATTAATACCAGACCAAATGACTCGGTTTGTGAAGAGGGTAGGATGGTCACATCTGCGCTTCGGAAGTATGGGGGCAAATCTTCATGCGGTACTGCGCCTGTGAAGATAACACGACTGCTAACCCCCAATTCGCGCGCTTGCCTTTCATACTCCTTTCGCAGATCCCCATCACCAATAACAAGCAACCAAATATCTGATGATAAAGTTTGAACTGCCAGCAGTAGATCGTTAAGGCCCTTGAAATGGTGAGCTCG
>DATGYJ010000609.1:0-3879 GCA_035298105.1 Anaerolineales bacterium
CCCCTAACATTGGGTAAAATCAAGAAATGAACCTCAAAGCCATTCTTAAGGCTATCTTCGCAGTTACCGTTTGGGGGGCCTCTTTTGTCGCAACTAAAATCGCTTTACAGTTCGTCGTTCCAAGTACCGTAGTTTGGCTGCGCTTTACCATGGGAGTCGCCATTCTGGGGGTAGCCGTTATCCTCAACAAACAGTTCTCACTTCCCCAAGGAAAGGATTGGGGTTATTTTGCGCTGCTTGGTTTTCTTGGCATTACGTTCCACCAATGGCTGCAATCAACAGGATTGCTTACCGCCCAGGCCACAACGACCGCCTGGATCATCACAACCACGCCCATATTTATTGCTCTATTAGGGTTGATTATTTTAAGAGAGAGCCTAGCCTGGTATCAAGTGATAGGGATTATCTTAGCTACATTTGGAGTCCTAGTTATAGTCACAAAAGGTAATTTATTAAGCCTTGCTGGGGGTCGATTGAGTACACCCGGTGATTTCTTGGTCCTAATAAGTGCCGTCAATTGGGCTGTCTTCTCAACGCTTTCCCGACCAGGTCTTAAAAAGCATCCGGCAACGCTCATGATGTTTTATGTCATGAGTTTCGGTTGGGTTTTTACAACGGTTCTCTTTTTTGCCGGCTCTGGTATTAAGCAAATTCCATCGATCCCGTGGGATGGATGGGTCGCCATTACATTTCTTGGGGTCTTCTGTTCAGGGATCGCATATGTCTTTTGGTACGATGCCATGAAAGTTCTTCCAGTTGCACAGACGGGGGCCTTTTTATATTTGGAACCGATGATAACTGTGGTTGTTGCTGCATTAGTGATAAGGGAAGCTATATTACTTGCAACATTCGTTGGTGGAATTACAATCCTGATTGGAGTATGGCTTGTTAACCGCCCCACTCAATCATTACAAGTCACAGAAGAGGCTCCTACATCTTAGATTACCATGCGACGGATGCGCAACTTTGATAAGTGCCACCAAAATCGCATTGAAAGATGTTTCACCCATCACAGTTGCTGGCTGCGATTTACGATGGGCATTATCCTCCTCGGGATTGCCGTGGTCCTGCGGAGGCAATTAACCCTTCCAGACAAAAAGGAATGGCCGTATTTCGCGCTCCTTGGTTTTCTGGGAATCACTTTTCATCAATGGCTTCAATCGAATGGACTGCAAACCTCCGAGGCTGGCACGACCGCATGGATCGTTTCCACCACGCCCGTGTTTATGGCATTGCTGGGTTGGTTCCTCTTGAAGGAGAGGCCTGGCTGGTCAAAGAACCTGGGAATCCTGCTTGCCTTCCTCGGCGTCCTGGTCGTTGTGTCCCAGGGAAATTTTGGCTCGCTCTCGATTGCAAAATTCGGTGCGCCTGGAGATGTGTTGATCCTGATCAGCGCAGTCAACTGGGCAGTGTTTTCCGCCCTCGCGCGGCGTGGATTGAAATCGCATCCAGCCAGTTTGATGATGTTCTATAGGGTTACCCGGCTGGCTCCCTCGGACATTCTTCACTGCTGTTTCGCTCTGCCTAAAAGGTGCCTAAATGATGCCTATATCCTCTCTATATCCTCCCGGCGCTCCTCATCCGCTTCAAGTCTGATGCGTTCGGGCTGCGCAGACCTGGATTTCGCGGCTGCCCATTAACGCCATACCCATCTCCGCGGGATCTCCGCCCGTGGCGATACCCATGGCTGGACGGGGTACCACTGTGCCACAGCGTTGAAGCAGATATTCATCCCATAAAATTCATGTCAGTTCTCATATAGCCTCAAGACAAGTAGGAGTATAATGGAATCACTATATTCCCACGAAACGGAGGAAAGTATCATGGCAAGAGTAACATTTGAAAATGTCGTCAAAAAGTTTGGCGACGTAATCGCTGTCAACAACCTGAATATCGATGTTGCTGACAAAGAATTCCTTGTGCTCGTCGGTCCTTCGGGCTGCGGCAAGACCACCGCTCTGCGCTGTCTGGCCGGGTTGGAAGAAATCACAGCCGGGGAAATCAAGATCGGTGAGCGGGTGGTGAACGATATCGCCCCGAAAGATCGTGACATTGCCATGGTCTTTCAATCGTACGCTCTCTATCCTCACCTTTCCGTGTATGACAATATGGCGTTCGGCTTGAAACTGCGCAAGGTGCCGAAGGATGAGATCAAGCGGCGGGTGAACGAGGCGGCCGATATTCTGGGCATTCGTGACCTGCTGGAGCGCAAACCACGCCAGCTTTCGGGCGGTCAACGCCAACGTGTGGCGGTAGGACGCGCCATTGTGCGCGAGCCAAAAGTCTTTTTGTTTGATGAGCCCCTCTCCAACCTGGATGCAAAGCTACGTATTGCAATGCGCGCCGAGATCAGCAAACTGCACCAGCGCCTGCAAACTACTTTCATCTATGTGACCCACGACCAGATGGAAGCCATGACGATGGCGACTCGCATTGCGGTCATTAACAAGGGACTTTTGCAGCAGCTTGATACGCCGCAGAACCTGTATGACTACCCGAACAATCTTTTTGTGGCAGGCTTCATCGGCACCCCCGCGATGAACTTCTTCCCCGGTAAACTGAGGAAGGATGATGGCAAATTGGTCGTGGACACCGGTGATTTTGTTGTACAGATCCCGGCAAAGAAGGCCAAGCCCTATGAAAATTATGTGGGCAAAGACATCATCTTTGGATTGCGCCCTGAGAATATTCATGATGTCGAGTTTGTCCCGACAAACATTGATACAGAAAAAGTCGCTGTCAAGGTGGACCTGACCGAGTTGATGGGTAACGAAATCTTCCTATACATGGTAACCGGGAAGCACACATTTGTTGCCCGCGTCGATCCTCGCTCGCAATTGCGTGTTGGTCAACAAGCATCGGTCGCGTTTGACATGGACAACTTCCACGTCTTTGACGCCGCGACCGAACAGGCTATCAGAGCCTAATCCGTTCCATCCACAAGTTTTTACAGGCATGACTTTGAGTCATGCCTGTATTTTTTTAAATGGAAAAACGTTAAGACTTTACTTTGTTAAAACACTTGATAATATTAGGCTTTATTGCTATCATAAGCGGGCTGGATTTGATCAATTACACTTTCAAAGGTGCACTCTGTCCGCATTCTACTGGCTTCCTGAAAATCAAAATGTTAGGAATTTTAACAAACACGCGGCGGTGGACCTGATCCGCTTCGCGGATAGAGGGTTTTCCAGGGCGGACCTGGCCGAGAAAATGGGGCTGACGCGGGCTGCCGTCACTGTAATTATTAACGACCTCATCTCAAACGGCATCATTTTGAATACAGAGAGTCGTTCCGCTGCAAGCGGACGCCCACCTGTTGTTCTGGAGATCAATCCAGACCAGGGGGTGGTCGCGGCGGTGGATATGGGGGCAAGGCATTTAAGTGTTGCGTTGGGGGATTTTTCCGCTCGCATTTTGGAAGAAATCGAAGTACCCTTCTATGTCGACAAAGGACCGGGAGCGTGTCTTGAAGAAGCAGATAAGATCCTAAGAGAATTGTTGCAGAAGCGCGGTTTAGCGACAACCCAGTTATCAGCTGTTGGCGTCGGCGTACCCGGTCCCGTCATCGCGGATAAGGGCATGGTGATGGCGCCTCCGATTATGCCGGGCTGGGATCGCTTCCCAATCCGTACCACCCTCGAAAGCCAATGGGGCACAGCCGTTATCTTGAACAACGATGCAGAATTAGGCGCGCTGGGCGAATGGGCTTTTGGAGCCGGGCGTGGGGAAAAGAATCTGGCGTTTATCAAAGTAGGGAGCGGCATCGGGGCAGGCCTGATTGTCAATCAACAACTCTATGGTGGCAATTCCGGTTCAGCCGGAGAGATCGGACATCTCACCGTGGATGAAAACGGTCCGCGCTGTGCGTGCGGGAAT
>DATGYJ010000610.1:0-2824 GCA_035298105.1 Anaerolineales bacterium
TATACTTTCCGGGATGCGACTGTCAAAAGATATATCTGCATCCGATTCAGCCAGTGCGATGGTCTTTCCTCCCAGAAGTTGCATCTCATTTAATACAGTCTGCTCGTGGCTGAGGTTTGATTCTGATAATAGCCCCACGACCACAGCTTTCTCATTGACCATGCTCATCGGTCCATGCCGAAATTCCAGGAAGTGAAACGGCTCGCTGTGGGTCAGCGTCATCTCTTTCATTTTGAGATTTGCCTCACAAGCGAGTCCGTAACGTATGCCAGAAGCAAGAAAATAAAACCTGTCGAAGTTTAGATTTTCGCCGATCTCTTTTGCGAATGCTTCATAATTACGGATCAATTCATCGCCAATTTCCGGCAATCTTCCCATCGCACCCAACAAATCTTCTCGTCCGGCCATGCGCGCACAAAAAGAAGTGACAGCAACATACATCGAAGCGAAGGAGCGTGTCTGTGCCACAGATTCTTCCTGCCCTTCCTTCACGATCAGGCTCACATCACCCAAATTTGCCAGGGTCGTCTCGTAATTCGTAATGACCAGCACATCACCGCGCTGTTCGGCTTTAAATTTTTCAACGACTCTGATTGTTTCCGTGGTCGTGCCGGAACGGCTGATCGCAACCAGCAGGTAGGTCGGATTGTCAATCCGACCTACAACAGTTTGCGGATTCAACAGCAGCTCGCTCGCCGGTACGGCCCGCGCCGCGCAGCCTGTCAACTCCTGGTACAACGCAGCGGCCGCCAGCGAAAGATAATACGTCGAGCCACACCCCGTGAAAACGACCTGCTCATATTGCCTGGCGTCAGGCAAGGTCGCGCCATTCACCACAGCCAGCGCATTACGCCAGGCTCCGGTCTGTGATTTGATTTCGTGATAGGTAGCATAGTCTTCAAAAGACATGATGAATTCATCCCTTCAACACTGCAGAAAGTTTCTCTTGATAGGCAATGATCATCCGTTCAGCGGTTTCAGCGGCAGGACTAGTGGGCTGCCTGAGCACGGCATTGCCGATGTCCTGCAGCATGTCTTCCAGGAAGGCTTCGATCCGCCGCCACAATCGCACTGGCGGATGAGGGCGGCCCGTTTTCAAGATCTTTTGCATAGTTTCAGTAGAGGTATCCAGTGAGAAATCAATTTGCGCATATGCATCCAGGCGGGCAGGCAACACATTGGCTGACTTGAAGAATTGCACCTGCGTATCACAAGCTGATAGATATTGAACCAGGTCGAGCGCCACTCTTTCCAATTCAAGGTCGGTACGTACATTCTTCCAGATCACGAGATGATCGCCGCCAATCCACGGAACGCCAGGCAGTGTGGTCACTGCCAGGTTTTCACGCAGCTCCTGCGATGTATATGGGCTCGCCAGCAATTCATCCGCGATTTCAATTCCACCGATCATCAGGGCTGTTTCACCGCGCGCAAAAGCCTGTGTGCAGGCTTCCACGGAAAGTCCCCGCAAAGATGGCGGAAGATAAGAGAACAGTTCAAAGAACTCCATCAGACCCCGGCGGGCTTCGGGTTTGCCAAAGGCTGGGTCATACCCGTTGGGAGCGAGAAATTCCCCGCCATAGGCACGTACCCAGGAAGATGCGATATGTACCAAATCCTGGTAATGATGAAGCGTAGGAAAAGCCCAGGGCATGAGTCCTTTTTGACTTAACCTGGCGAAGGTCTCACACATAGCTGCAGGTGTGGTAAAAGCCTCGTCCAGGTCAATGCTTGCGCTTTTCAACAGATCCCGGCGGTAGTACAGCACAAATGTATAAACCGTCCAAGGGATAGACCAAACTTCGGAGCGGCTCGCAAGTTTAACAGTCTCCCAGGCAGCCGGTAGAAATTGGGCTGCGCCGCCCATCCGAGCGACCTCGTCGCTGGTAAAAAACCGCAATGCATCGAACATTGCCATTGTCGCGCCCCAGGTCGAACCAATCTGCGAAACGTGTGGCCCCTTGCCTTCCACGGCATCGATCAATAAAGTCTGCCAGGCGCGTTCCCAGTCAATCCGTTTAATCCGAATCTGAGCCGGCTCATTACGTTCAAATGGTCTCAAGAGATCGTGTAAAGGATTTAGATCTTCTGCTGCATCGGCAATGGCAAGGAAGTTCAACTCGGTCATGGCTCACTCCATTTTCAGCACGCGCTGGGCATTCCCGGCATATATTTTCTTCAACACCTCATCAGGCAAATACAAACCGCATACGTACCAGCGTCCCTGGACAGGCACTTCACCGGTGTTGTAATTGAAGTATTCATCGTCCGTTTCAAGGAAGCGATAATACAAACGATACGCATCCAGATCGGGGCTCAGATCAGATCCAAACAGAATACGGTCTTGATATTGGATAAAAAATTTTCGAGCGGTGTAAGGCTGCCTGCCCAATTCACCGAGTCGTGCGGCAATATCGATGTAATAGTTTGGGCAATCCTCCAGCATTTTCCCTACCCATCCCAGGTTTTCGCCATAGCAGCCCACGTGCGCCCCGATGAAAATAGTTGACGAGTGCCGCATGACGAGACTTTTGAACGCATCCAGGATTTCCATGAAGGGTGGGAAAGGTGGGCTAGTAAACGCCCAATCGGGATGTGCTCCGAGTTCTTCCCAGCGTTCATTCGTCTCATCAATTGGATCAAAAAAAGCCACCGGGTCGGCAATGTGAATTAATACGGGTAAGTCAAGTTCACCGGCTGTCTCCCAAATAGGACTTAAGCGCGGATCATCCACTTTGACGAGCTGGCCCTGATCATCTTTGACCTGCAGCCCAAACGGCTTCCAGATCTTGAGTCCCTGCGCACCCGCCTCTTTCTGGACTCT
>DATGYJ010000611.1:0-2810 GCA_035298105.1 Anaerolineales bacterium
GGCTCTACGCGCATGTCCATATTTGGGGGCTGGTTTTGGCATAAGGTTCAGAGCGAAGGAATAGCGAAGGATTAGCGAATTCAGAGCGAGTTCATATTTTGAGAGCAATGCTGGTTACACGCCATTTTATACCCCCAAATATGGGGGTACGCTCCTTCTTCCTAATCCTGCTCAGGCCGCCATCCCCGATGCTGAGCGCACCTGGTTCACACCCCGGCTCCGGGCGCCGGTATCGGGGGAGAAAAACAAATAGAAATCTCCGTGCGCAAAATGTCCGTGCAGTCTGCGGTGAATAGGGTGGCCAAGCCCACACAATGTTCCACTTTTGCCAGATTTTGATATGTTCGAAAAATGAATTTTGTGGAATAATGGGGATGCCGCGCGTATCCGCTCCGCGTGAACGCGACGGCAATATTTCAAAGCTGTAAAAGTCGCGGCCAGAAGGGGACGACCGCACCAAACGGCTCCTACCTATTTGGAGGATACCATGTCTACACCTGCACCCATTTCCACCAGCGCGCCCACGCGCAAAAAAGTAACCACACTTACCTATCGCCAGAAGAAGGAACGCGGTGAAATAATCACTATGCTCACCGCCTACGACTATCCCACTGCCCTGGCTATGGACCGGGCCGGGATCGATTCAATCCTGGTTGGCGACTCGCTCGCCATGGTCGTGCTTGGTTACGAGAACACCCTTCCAGTCACCATGGAAGAAATGCTGCACCACTGCCGCGCCGTTGCCCGCGGCGCCAAGACTGCTCTTCTGATCGGCGACATGCCTTTCATGTCCTATCAAGTCTCAGCGACGGAAGCCACGCGGAATGCAGGTCGCTTCCTGCAGCAAGGCGCCATGGACGCGGTCAAGCTCGAAGGCGGGCGGGAACGGGCCGACGCCATTCGCTCCATCACCGGCGCAGGCATTCCCGTGATGGGACACCTCGGCCTGACGCCGCAATCGGTCAACCAACTGGGCGGGTTCCGTGCCCAGGGCAAAACCGCCGCGGCTGCCAAAAGGCTGCTGGAAGACGCCCTCATCCTGGAGGAAGCAGGCTGCTTCAGTATTGTGTTGGAATCGGTTCCCGGCCGTCTCGGGGAATTGATCTCAAAGAAACTGTCTATCCCGACGATGGGTATCGGCGCCGGTGTTGGCTGCGATGGACAAGTATTAGTCACCCATGACCTGCTGGGTCTGTTTGATCGCTTCACACCCAAGTTCGTCAAGAAATACGCCGACTTCCACCATGAGATGCAGAAGGCTTTTGCCGATTACATCGAAGATGTGGAGACGAAACGCTTCCCCGCCCAGGAGCACACCGTTGAGATGGACGATCGCGAGTGGGAATTACTTTTGAAAGAGGTCGGGTAAAAGTATCTCGTCATTGTGAGGGTGGTATTCGCGCTGACCGAAGGGGGCGTAAGGTGTCCTGCGGAGCAACGAGTGCTTCCTGAGTGGCGCTTCGATGCCACTCAGGAAGGACAAGGAGCGCAGTCGAAGCGCGGCCCTCACAATCACATCCACTTCTACACAATGAACAACCATATCCTCATTGTTGGCACGGGCGCGCTTGCGACCCTCTTTGCTGCACGGCTGGCACAGGCGGGCAATCAAATCACCATGCTTGGCACCTGGAAAGCAGGGTTGGATGCACTGCGCACATCGGGCGCACGGCTGGTGGACTCAAATGGAAATGAACACCAATTTGACGTTCGGGTGGTAGAAAGCTCGCGTGAATGCAAGGGCATTCAACATGCGCTTGTCCTCGTCAAGGCCTGGCAGACCGAACGGGTCGCGGGGCAGCTCAAAGAATGTCTTGCAGAAAATGGGCTTGCGGTTACACTCCAAAATGGACTCGGCAATCGTGAAACGCTCGCACGCAGCCTGGGATTGAATCGTGTTGCCCTGGGTACCACCACCACCGGCGCGACCCTGCTGGGGCCCGGTTTGGTCCGAGCGGGTGGAGAGGGGCTCATTGCGATTGAACGGAATCAGTCCCTCGGTCCGATGGAAGCAGCCTTGAAGTCCGCAAAGTTCAACGTCAATGTTGTCGAAGATGCACAATCCCTCATTTGGGGAAAGCTGGTCATCAACGCGGCTATCAATCCATTGACCGCATTGTTACGAATTCCAAATGGAAATCTGCTGAAACGTCCTTCTGCCCGTGAAATGATGGGAGTCTTGGCATACGAGACCGCCCAGGTCGCAGTGGCAGAAAGAATTCACCTGCCGTTCTCTGACCCTGTTACTGCAGTTGAAGAGGTTGCCTTCAAGACAGCCGCGAACCACTCGTCTATGCTGCAGGATGTCCTGCGCGGGGCGCCGACAGAAATCGACGCCATCTGCGGCGAAGTGGTCAAAGCCGCTCGAAAACATAATATCAATACGCCTGCCAATTGGGCGTGTTGGAAGCTGGTAAAGGCGATCGCGGGATGAAAAAGGAGTCCAACAGCTTGCCCCTGCGCAGCAGGCCCTGAGTTTCGCCTTTCAATTGAAATAATGGATGACTTTCTTCCACCAAGTTGGTGTGTTTTGTTGTATTAATCTAAATTCATTGCATGGTAAGATACAAGTAGATTATATAGATTTTGGAGGTCACTTATGCGCAAGTGGCTTGTATTTGCCTTGCTTTTAGCGTGGATGATGTCGCCCGCCACGGTGAATGCACAAGGGGGAGTAAGACTGGAAGCAATGAATGTCGAACTTTGGTCTGAGTATGACCAGCCAAGCATGCTTGTCATTGATCAATTTGTGGTATCGCCTGACACACCTCTCCCGGCAATGGTTACCATGCACTTGCCCAAGGAAGGGA
>DATGYJ010000612.1:0-7041 GCA_035298105.1 Anaerolineales bacterium
GACTGCCTACAACGCGCAGCATAAGATCCAGTGGCATTGGGAACTTCCATCTTATATAGTCACGAAGAACATCGCAGGTGGACTCTTTATGCTCCTCAGCCTCGGCGCGGGCGTTGGCGCGTTTACCTTTGACTCACTCACTTTCCTTGCCGCAGGTTTCACTGCGATGATCTTCATGCTGCTTACGGTGATTTTGCTCCTCAAGGATTTGTCTCAACCCAAACGCTTTCTGAATATCCTGTTCCGCCCGCAATGGAAATCGTGGGTGGCACGTGGCGCGTATATTATGGTCGCATTTACAGCGGTTGCCGGGCTGTGGTGGCTTCTGGAAGGAGTGGCGTATCTTGGTTGGCTGCCCGTTGAATTCATTGCAGGCATCCGCCCCATCATCGCCTGGATTGTTTTCCCATTTGCATTGGGGGTTGTGATCTACACTGCCTTCCTTCTGGGTCAAGCTGAAGGACGCGATATGTGGCAGAACAGTCTGCTTCCTTTCCAGCTGATTGCACAATCCATGATGGTTGCAAGCGGTATGTTCCTGATTCTGAATTTGTTTGTCTCATTCCCAGCTGACTTGCATACACTTCTCACGACACTCTTCCCTGCCAGTATCGCGATCAATTTGCTTCTGACACTGGCTGGTAAATTTAACTCGTTTGCATCGGAAGTGGCAATGCTCGCTCATCGTGAGATGACCCACGGGCGCTTTCAGAATCACTATTGGTGGGGTGGGATCACACTGGGACATATTATTCCACTGCTACTGTTCTTTGCATTCAGCACATTTGCACTGCCGGTTACAGTTGTATGCACGCTTGCCGGCTTGTTCTTCTATGAATACGCCTTCGTAATGGCTCCGCAATATATACCGAATTCGTGATTCGAGTATCCATGACAAAAACAAAGTCTGTTCCTCAAACATCTGCAGGCACCGCCGTCCCACAATTCGCGACCTCCGATCGCAAGCCCATCAAACTGACGGAAGTTGTTCATCCCGATGGGCGCATCAGCCAGTACCCTCCCTCCGATGTATGGGATGACTGGGTCGAATGGGATGGCAAGGAATGGCCGAAGCGCGTCGCGCGACGCTATACGCTCGTGCCGACCGTCTGCTTCAACTGTGAATCGGCCTGTGGGCTTCTCGCCTATGTAGACAAGGATACTTTCGAGATTCGAAAGTTCGAAGGCAATCCTGTCCATCCTGGAAGCCGCGGCAGAAACTGTGCTAAGGGACCCGCGACCCATAATCAGGTCTATGACCCGGAACGCATCCTTTATCCATTGAAGAGAGTTGGCAAACGCGGTGAAGGGAAATGGGAACGCATCAGTTGGGATCAAGCCCTGGCTGAGATCGCCGGGAAAATGCGTGAAAGCAAGCTGCGCCGGCCGAATGGTATCGTCTATCATGTTGGACGACCTGGCGAAGATGGATATACCAACCGCGTCGTCCAAACCTGGGGAATGGATGGCCACAACAGCCATACGAATATTTGCTCTTCGTCTTCGCGTGCAGGCTATAACTTTTGGACGGGACAGGATAGGCCCAGCCCAGATTACGCGAACGCACGTGTCATCCTGTTAATTTCGAGTCACCTCGAAACAGGGCATTACTTCAACCCGCACGCGCAGCGCATCATCGAAGCCAAGACTGGCGGTGCAAAACTCATCACCTTCGACCCGCGCCTCTCGAACACCGCATCCATGAGTGATGTCTGGTTGCCAACATGGCCCGGCAGTGAAAACACGATCCTGCTTGCCATTGCGAATTATTTAATCCAAAACGATTTCTACAACAAAGATTTCGTTTGCAAGTGGACCAACTGGAAAGAGTTCCTTCAATTCGTACAATCATCTACATCCAGTGAATGGGATTCGGTCCGCCCACTAGTTTCGAATATCCATCCTCCATTCTCTTTTGAAATGTTCGAAAAGGTTTTGAAGACTCTTTATTCCGAATACACCTTCGAACGCGCTGCGCGAGAATCAGACGTTCCGATAGAGCGTATACAATCAACTGCAAAATATGTTGCCAACTGCGAGGGCAAACTTGCCACGCATGTCTGGCGCAGCGCTAGTGTTGGCAATCTTGGTGGCTGGCAGGTTTCACGTTGTCTTTTCTTCCTCAATGTTCTGACGGGAAGTGTCGGCAATCGCGGCGGCACATCGATGATGAACTGGAACAAATTTGTCCCGAAGCCATTCAAAGGCGCACCCGCTCCCGAAACATGGAATGAACTTCATTATCCCATCGAGTATCCCCTCGCGCATTACGAAATGTCCATCCTTCTGCCGCATCTGCTCGAAGAGGGGCGCGGTGACATCGATGTCTATTTCACCCGCGTCTACAACCCAATGTGGGTCAATCCTGATGGATTTATGTGGCTCAAGGCGCTCAAAGATGAATCAAAAATCAAGTGTTATGTAGCGCTCACGCCCACCTGGAACGAAACCGCCTGGTTCGCCGACTATGTTTTGCCGACAGGTCACGGACCTGAACGTCACGACCTGATGAGTCAGGAAACCCACGCAGGGCAGTGGATTGCCTTCCGTCAACCTGTGCGGCGTGTGGCGATGGAACGCGCAGGCATCAAGGTAGATTTCACCTATCAAGCCAATCCGGGTGAAGTCTGGGAGGAAAACGAATTCTGGATTCAGCTTTCCGTACGCATGGATCCCGACGGTTCGCTAGGCATTCGTCAATGGTTTGAGTCGCCTTACCGCAAGGGCGAGATCATCACCGTGGATGAATATTATCAATGGATTTTTGAAAACTCCGTGCCAAGTCTTCCTGAAGCTGCTGCAAAGGAGGGATTGACGCCGCTGGCATACATGCGCAAGTATGGAGTCTTCGAAGTCAAGAAAGAAAATTATTCTCCCTTCGATCAACCGATTCTCACCGCGCCTGAAACTGGTTTGACCTCCGATGAGCATGATCGTGCCAGAGACTCTTCCGGAGCTGTTCTCGGCCTGATGGTGGATGGACAGCCAAAAGCAGGCTTCGATACGCCAAGTAAGAAACTGGAATTCTTCAGTGACACACTCGCCAACTGGGGCTGGCCTGAAAAAGAAAACGTGATCCCGTGGACGCTCAAGAGTCATGTCCATCCTGACTTCATCGATCGCGAAAAAGGCGAGATGATTTTGCTCCCCAATTTCCGCTTGCCAACATTGATCCACACACGCAGCGCGAATGCCAAATGGCTGGTGGAAATCTCGCACAAGAATCCCATCTGGATGAATCCCGAAGATGCCCAGCGCAGCGGACTTGAAACCGGTGACTTGGCCCGCGTCGAAACCGAGATCGGTCACTTCGTGGACACGGTCTGGGTCACCGAAGGCATCAAACCGGGTGTCATCGCCATCAGCCACCACCTGGGAAGATGGCGCTTGCAGGAAGATTCAGGCGTGAGTAAAGGCTCATCCAATCTCGTCGAACTGCGCGATGATGGTAAAGGCGGGTTTCTAATGCGCGTGGTTCACGGTGCACAGGCTTGGAAGTCCTCCGACCCTGATACGAGTCGGATTTGGTGGAGCAACGTTGGCGTAAACCAAAACCTGGCACACGCGGTTCATCCTGATCCCATCAGCGGTGTCCACTGCTGGCTGCAAAAAGTAAAAAGCATCCGCAAGGCAGACCCCAATGACAAGGCAGGTGATCTATTCGTAGACACGAACTCCTCCATGCAGGTCTATCGTGAATGGCTGGCGATGACCCGCTCCGCGGACAAAGTCAGCCCGGATGGTACGCGGCGACCTTATCGGCTGCCGCGCCCGCTTAAGCCTTCGAAGGAAGCGTACAAATTACCCAAGTAATTGTCGCATGGACGTGAAATGACAAATCCCTTTACCGCCCCGCCGAATATTGACGAACCCAAGTCTCAAGAGCCGGAAGAACCCGTTTGGACTTATCGAGGTTATCGTCTGAAGACGAGCGAGTTCGTTACCGCCATGGTGCATCTTTTTCGCGCGGAAATCCAACGTGCAAATGTATGGCGTCAACGTCTTGACACGACCACCAATTGGGCGGTTGTAGCTACGGGCGCAACTCTCTCCATTTCCTTCAGTCAGCCCAATGTGCATCATGGTGTCATCATTCTGAATACGCTGTTGGTCACATGGTTTCTCTTCATCGAAGCGCGGCGTTATCGTTACTATGAACTATGGAGCTACCGGGTACGTTTGATGGAAACGGATTTCTTTGCAGCTATGCTTGTGCCACCATTCCACCCTTCCCCGGAATGGTCAGAGAGCCTGGCAGAGAATTTGCTTTCACCAAGTTTTCCCATTTCCATGTGGGAGGCATTTGGTCGCCGCCTGCGGCGCAACTATCTCTGGATCTATTTGATACTCTTTGTTTCCTGGATCGGCAAGAGCTATCTGTTTCCGCAACCAGCCTTGAACGTGCAGGAATTTATTCAGAGAGGGGCAATTGGACCGGTTCACGGTCTTGTCATAATTACACTGGGAATCGTGTATCATGTCTTCCTCCTGCTAATCGCAATCGGCACGCTGGGTATGACCAAAGCAAGTGGCGAAATCCTGCCGCGTTTTGCTGATGAGACAATGACGTCCGTGTTTGGTTCGGATGACGAGTCAAAAAGTGCGCGTCCGTTTTTTGCGCCGCGTCACCGCAGGAGGCAGTTGGTCGCTTTGATTATTACTGGAAAACCAGAAGCGGTGTCCAAACGGGTTATGACCGATCTCCGCCGGGGTGTGACTTCATTGGCAGGGAAGGGCATGTATACAGGTCAGGATCGATCGGTATTGATTTGCGCCTTGACAGTCACAGAAGTACATAACCTGAAACATGCTGTCGCGCTCGAGGATCCAACTGCTTTTGTGGTTGTTTCTGCGGCGCAGGAGATTTTGGGACGCGGCTTTAATCCGCTCAGTGAGAATTAGCTGCAATCACTTGAATCAATCCTTAACTCATGCCGGTTTTTGATCCTCTGCACCCATAATCAGGAGCCACAAAGTAAGCCCAAATTCCGAAATAAATCCAAGCGGATAGGTCAGATAGGTTATTACTCCAGAGCCCGGGAAAAGGAAGAACTGGAGAAAAGTCATCAGCCAGCCAACGCAATGGATCATCATCACGATGCCCAGAATTCTGGGAAGGAAGCCTGACTTGAAAACCAAATAACCAAGCGGAAAGAGCCATGCCCCAAAGAATATCTGGGCGATCCAGTATCCATTGTGATGTAAATTGAGAAAGAACATTGCCAGAGCTTGCAGTTGATCGGCCTGGAGTACCTTCAGGTAATCAGTACCGCTCAAAAGCAGCGCCGCAGCAAATTGATTAAGTAAATTAATAGAATATACAGCGACACCACCCAGGTTCAGTAACATGAACAATAAAGCGAGGTCTTTATTAACCGGTTTCAATAACACATATAAAGCCCAGGCTGCCAAAAAAAATAATACAGCCGAGACTAGATCGCCCGTAATACCGATACGAAATTGCCATTCAGAAGCCATAATATTGTTGGCTGTCGCTGCGGCATCTCCGAATACGATAAGTTTAGAACGACCAAACACATCTGCAACGATGGTTGTTACTATGTACATGAGATACAGGAATCCTGCCATTCTTGCGGCCTTTTTATTTGTATTCATTTTTTTCTCCTTTGAAAGAGAATGCGCGCGAATTGTATCGATAGCCAATAACTATTCCAAGAGAGAGAAACCTTGGTATGTTCAGCATTATGCCGATGAGGAAGTAATGTAAGGCATCACTCGGCCCAAGAAGAAGAAAACTTTGGGGAATATCGATAAGGATTATGGCAATGACTAGAGCGATGAAGCTTAGTATCGCAGATTTTAGAATTGGATTCTTCGTCGGAATCTTATCAAAAAAGCCAAGCAAGAAATAGCTGATGCAGCATCCGATAACCATGCCAACAAGCAAAGAATCAACCCAAACCGTTTGGATATTCCAACTCCTTTCTGAAAAGGCAGCTCGATACTCCGCTGCGATGGGAAGCAGGGAAATTGCGATGGTAGTTGCCCAGAATACGCCTCCTCCCCCTATGGTTAGTTTGTAGAGCTTCTTTGAGAGGATGATCGAACCTTCTTTTAACATTCTGCCTACTCCTTTCGAGGTGTTGTGCCCGCTTTTCAAGCTCTATTCCAAGAGCATTTACAGGCAGCTAAGCAGGGAGAGGAAGGGTCATCAGCCCTCCCTAAAACCCTATATAGCAAATCTATACAGCGCTCAAAAGCTCGTTCGGCGCTGTTTTCGCAGACCGAGAAGCAATTGCAGATGGATTGAATCCCTTCACGATCATCCAGACCGCAAAGACCATTTCTTGAATGGCAGTTGGGACCAATAAGAGTCCTATTCCCACACCGATATCTAGAGTTAAATGCATCGGACTAAACATGCTTACAGTTTTGGCAATGAAGTACAACACTGCACCAATAAAACCCCAGCCTGACAGCCACCGAGGAATGAGCCTCGTTTGATAAAACAGGGCGAAGATCATCAGCGTACCGACGCTGAAAACGATTCCCCCGATCATTTGGATCCATTCTCCTGCGGCGATGAGCATGGAACCCAGTGCTCGAAAATTGGATGCATCTGCTGCTCCAGTCTTTCCATAGATCTCGCTAACGGTCAACAACAGGAACATACTGATCACCAGGAGCGTTTCCCCTACCGCTTCAAATACTCCCCTGAACAGGACTGCCCCGAACGCCAGGGCTTCATTGTGCTTTCTAAAGATCGGATACAACAGTACTGGAACCATGGCGAGGGATAATCCCATCAGCAAGACGAGGAGGGTCCCGATAATCCATTGGGTCTCACTTGCATCTACATTGAGTGGATAAGTCGACCCTGCCCTGATCGGGGCGGTAAAAGCACCAGCCAGGATACCGGAAACCGTCCCAATGATGAATAGAATTCCAACAATGATGGCGGTCTCTCTGTTTGTTCCATAGGAACTTTGTTTGGTCATATTCATTTTTTATCTCCTTGTTTTTTGTGGGTAATTCCTACCGTGATAACGATGTTGCCTTTTTTATGCCCCTGCTCGACAT
>DATGYJ010000613.1:0-2120 GCA_035298105.1 Anaerolineales bacterium
AAGAGGTTTCGCGGCATGTTCGATCTCGGTCAGAATTTTGTATACGGTATCTTCAATCCGGAAGACAGCAGGCTGCTGGGTGGAACGGGCTTACATCCGCGTTTAGGGGAAAAGGAATTGGAAATCGGCTATTGGATCCACAAGGACTTTATCAACCAGGGGCTGGTGACCGAATGCACTGCGGCGCTGGTCAAAGTTGCTTTTGAGCTGCTCCATGTTCATCGCCTCGAAATTCATTGTGATCCGGCAAACCTAGCTTCAGCCGCCATCCCTCGCAAGCTTGGTTTTATGCTTGAAGGGACTCTGCGCGCCAAAACTCGTTTTCTGGATGGCTGGAGCGATTCGATGATTTGGGGGTTGCTTGAAAGTGAATATCCTGACAGCCCTTCGTCGAAGGCAATAATAAAAGTCTTCGATGCCAATGGGCAGCAAGTGTTATGAATTCCTTGATTAAAAGGTTCAGCCAAAAGCCGATCCTACTATTATTAGCCGTCAATATTCTGGCCGGCCTGTTTGTCTTCCGTGATTATGGGCTATCCTGGGATGAGCCCCTGTTCTATGATTACGGCGACGCGCTCGGATACGCTTATTCGCCACATGAGTGGTTGAGCGGGCACTTCGATGTCAGCCAGTCCTATGGTTCAAGCGGGGATGACCACAAAACCCGCGGACCTGCCTATCTTCTGCTGGCGCGTGAACCTGTCTATCTATTGGAAGGGATCGGGCTGGACAAGGCCTCAGCCTGGCACCTGATCAATTTTCTCTTTTTTCAAATTGGAGTTTATTTCCTGTATCGTCTCGCTTCACGCTGGATGAAGCCTTCGGCCGCCCTGGCGGCTTCGGCGTTATTTTCCTGGCAGCCACTCTTATGGGGCCACGCCTTCATCAATCCAAAGGATCCGTCGTTTCTGATATTCTTCCTCTCCTCCGTGTGTTTGGGTTTCGAAATGGTGGATCATCTCGCCGATGATGCCAAAAGCCATCGGCAAAAATATTCTGCGATTATTCTTCCGGCAGTTGTTCTCGGAATCACAACCTCCATCCGAGTGCTGGGGCCGTTAGCGGGATTGCTCATCCTTGTGTATGCGATCTCAAGACTGAGCAGAAGGTTTATAGCTTTTTTGCCACATTTTATAGTCTTTGGACTGATTGCCATTCTTGTCATGTTCATCACCTGGCCGTTTCTCTGGGAAGATCCGATCGCCCGCTTTGTAGAGGTCTTTCGTTTGATGTCCGATAATCCCACAGATCTCTCGGTGCTCTTTGGCGGCGTCGTTTATCGAGCAGGTGATTTGCCGCGTCGCTACATGCCGTTTATGCTCGCCACTACCCTGACGGAACCTGTCTGGTTCTTCTTCAGTTTTGGCGTCCTGGCTGGCTATTGGAAATTATTCAAAGAAAATAGAAATCGGAATGTAAGTCTACGAACAGAGGACTCTGCCGATAGTTGGCGATCGCTTCGATCCTCACTGGACCTCGCCACGATCCGGAACAATATGGTTTCCCTGACCCTCATTTTCCTGTGGTTGGTCATCCTGGTTCTATACGTGCTAGTGCGCAGACCTTCCATGTACGATGGTTTGCGCCATTTTCTCTTTATTCTCCCACCGATTTTTATTTTCACCGGGTTTGGATTTGAATTCCTGATCGATCATATCGCTCTATCCTGGCTACGCGCAGGATTGATACTGCTGGTTCTTATCCCGGGGATTGTCGGTATTATTCAACTTCACCCCTACGAGTATACCTATTACAATTCATTTGTCGGTGGCACGAGCCAGGTCTTCCGCCAGTATGAGACAGATTATTGGCTCACTTGTTATAAGGAGGCCGTAGAAAATCTTGACCAATCTCTGGATAAATCGATCAACCTTTTTGTGCATCGTGAAGCCTATGTCGCCGCATATTATGCCGATCCAAAGATCCACATCCATGACCTGCGCGGCGCCCTCACCGAAGTGAAATCCGGTGACTATGTTCTCGTCAATACGCGCACCAATGAGGATCGCAGAGTTTTCAGAGAAGCCCCGCCTGTTTTGCAGATCGCGCGCGGAGACGCACTCTTTTGTATTGTTAAACAAATCCCATGACCACACATAAAGAACGTATCCAGGCTTGCC
>DATGYJ010000614.1:0-3120 GCA_035298105.1 Anaerolineales bacterium
ATGCGGCCTCAGCCGTTCGGTCTTGTGAGCCATCATCGACGACCAGTACTTCGAGTTCCTCTACGCCGGCTTTCATCAAGTCGGGGCACACCGCAAGCACGCGGCAGGCGATCTCAGCGATTCCGCGTTCCTCGTTGTATGCCGGAATAACAACAGATAATACAGTCATAGATTTGCTCCCTCGATCGATTGATAAATCTGTCGATCAGCCCTGTTGGCGCTGCCATCAATCGCCTTAATGAGTCTTGCAGGAACGCCGCCAACGACAGTATGCGGTGCAACGTTCTTGGTCACAACTGCACCTGCAGCGATCACTGCACCTTTGCCGATTCTGACGCCGTCTGTTACGATGGCGCCCGCTCCAAGCCAAACGTCGTCTTCGATCGCGATCCCATCTGCTGTGATGCCCTGCTCTGTAAACGGGCGACTGGGGTTATCGAAGACATGGTTAACCGCAATGATCTGCGTAAAAGGCGATGTGTACACGCGATCCCCGATCTCAACTCCACCCTGGCCGCGGATGACGGAATACTCCCCGATCAAACTATCACGACCTATCTTGATTCCTGAATGAGGCATGTTCCGAAAATTGTAGACATGCAGAACCGCGCCATGCATAACAATCGTGCCAGGGCCGATGTCAATGCCCCGAGGACATCCATGCAAATAAACTCCCTGATCGAGAAATACGCCGTGGCCAAGTTTGATATTGTTGCTGAAACGCAAGCGAACGTTATTTTCTATGGCAGCGACACCTTCCATCTGCAGGATCAACCGGTAGAACAGCCCTCGCAATCCGATTCCAATAATGGTTGGTATCCAGCCCAGTAAGAGCAGGAAAGCCTGTTCGTAAACGTATCGGAACACCGACGATGCCTGTCGGTCTACATATAGCTGCGCGTTTTTCAGCATAGGAATCTACAGGTCCTACAAACTGCTATTCCGGCATAGGAATTCCACCGAGCCGGATCGTGTGCGCCACTATTTCAAGATGCCGACGCTTTCACAAGGCGCAATCAGAAAAACGAGGGGCTGGCAAACAACTTAGAGGCATGATGCCTGACGTTATAATAAGCGGATGGATGCAGCGATTTTTCTTGATCGCGACGGTGTGTTAACTGAGAACAAGCCGGATTATGTTCGCGATTGGTCACAAGTAGAGATCATTCAAGAAGCAATCCGTGCACTGTCCATCCCGGCCGTAGGCAACTACAAGATCGTCATCGTCACCAATCAGTCAGCGGTAGGGAGAGGTCTCATTTCGCTCGAAGCCGCACGCGGAATCAACAGCCGACTTGTAAATACCATTCGCGCCCAAGGCGGGCAAGTGGATGCGGTATATATGTGCCCGCACAGCCCGGCGGAGGGCTGTCTGTGCCGTAAGCCGCAGCCAGGTTTGTTACTTCAAGCGGTTAAGGAGTTGTCATTGGATCTACAACGCTCATGGATGATTGGCGATGCTTGGAGCGACTTGCGGGCTGGACAATCCGCAGGAGTGCGCCGATTGATTCTTCTCAGAACTGGACGCGGCGCAGCACAGTCGCAAGAGGTTCCACCAGACGATATTGCCGACCACCTCATCTTTGATAATCTACATCAGGCATTGATCGCCATTTTCGCCATGGATCAGATCGAAACCTTGGACACTGGCTCCTAATCGACGCGGACATTGGCAACCAACGGGGCAATCGACGTCGCGATGTTCACGCTCGCCTGGGGTTGGTCTTTGATGATCTTTACGATCATGTGTTCCAGCATCAGGTGAATATCCTCCACGTGTTCAATGATATTGCTCTTGACATGAATGTTGATGTCCACCATCTGCCCTAAACGACCGCCATCAAAACCTGTAAATCCGATCGTCGTTGCCTGATGCTTTTGGGCCTCTGCGATGGCGTTCAACACGTTTTTCGAATTGCCACTGGCCGAGATTGCTACGACAAGATCCCCGGGGTTAATCAAATTCTCCAGTTGCTGCGAAAAGACGTTTTCATATCCTTCATCATTGGCATAGGCTGAGAAGATCGCCATATTGTCCGTAAGCCCCATCACACGGAAATGCAGCTGTCCTTCACGGCGCGTATTCTTTGCCAGGTCACAAACAAAGTGAGAGGCCGTCGAAGCAGAGCCACCGTTTCCCATAATAAACACTTGATTGCCTCGCAGGCGAGCGTGCTGTAGCACGCGAATCGCATCAGCAATGGATTGCTGGCCTAATTGATCCATGGTGCGTTGCAGAGCTGTGATGTAATCCTGGATCGGTTCCATAATTGTCCACCTATTCCAACAACAAGGCCTAGAAGCGCCGATAATTGAAAATCACTTTTGTCCCGTCAGCTTCCAATCGAAACGGCAGTTCTTGCAGGCCTTCCAATGCCGCCCGTACATTGTTTTGACATTCATATGGCACGTATAGCAACAGAAACCCTCCCCCGCCTGCGCCGGTAATCTTTCCGCCAATCGCGCCCGCTCGCCGCGCTCGGTCATAGAGTTCGTCAAGCCACTCATTGCTGATCACTCCTGCAAGGCGTTTTTTTAACTCCCAGGATTCGTGGAGCAGCAGACCGAGCGTATCAAGATCCCCTCGTTCGATATCACTTCTGGCCCGCCGCGCCATCTGTTTGATCTCTCGTAATTCGGCTGTCCGATTCTTGACATTATTCGTTTGTTCACGAAGAATGGAGGAAGAGTTGCGGCTCACCCCGGTAAAGAATAATAGCAGGTTATTGTTCAAGATCCGTCGCACTTCGGGCGAGATCTTGAGCTTTTCCGATGTGACTTCTCCATTGGGCAAGAACTCAAAGAAACGAATACCACCATAAGCAGCAATATACTGGTCCTGAATTCCTATCGGTTTCTTCAGCTTTTCAATCTCTATCTTGCATGCCTCGCGCGCCAGTGTTTCAGCAGAGATGATCTCGCCCCGAAATGCGTACATGGCATGTAAAGCACCCACTGTGACCGTACTGGACGAACCCAAGCCGGAGCCTTCAGACGGGATATCCCCCATAGTTGTAATCTCTACTCCGCGTTCGACCCCTGTGATGCGGAGAGCTTCCCGGATTAATTCATGATGGATCTGGTCGATCTCATCGACCATCTCTGTCTGTGTGTAGCCAA
>DATGYJ010000615.1:0-4162 GCA_035298105.1 Anaerolineales bacterium
AAGCGGGGGAAGACTCTGTTCGATGGCGCTCCGATTCGGCTCCAACCATTCAGGCAGCTTAAGGCTTTCTCCCAGCGCATTCACAGGCTCATCGATCCCAAACCCTGGCGGCTCAGTAGCGATCTCAAACAGGACGCCGCCCGGCTCGTGGTAATAAATGGAGTGGAAATATTGGCGGTCACGCACGGGAGTCACACCGTAACCCGCCACGCGCAGCGCAGATTGGTATTCCAATTGCTCGTCATCCGCCGGCACACGAAATGCAATGTGATGAACAGAGCCAGCTCCAAATACTGATTCATCAGGGATATCTTCAGGTTGCTTTGGGCGATGCAGGATATCGAGTGTATTTGCCAACGCTCCCATCCCGCCTGTGAATCGATGACGGTTGCCTTCCTGCCCTGTTAATGTATAGCCCATCCTGTTGATCAATAAATCTGCCGTCGGCTCAACCTCATCCAGCCAGAGAGTGACACTGTGAAATCCGCTCAATGCGTGAATCTGTGGGATGGGTCCGGCTTCCCAATAGCGGATATCAGGCGACATATCAGCAGTGACCAGTTCCACTCGCATTCCATCCGGATCGTCAAAGGGCAATACCTCCATCCCAAAACGCTGTTCTACAGGCTCGAGGGTCACTCCTCTGCCTTTGAGATATCCCTGCCAGAAGCCAATCGAACCGGCCGGGATGTTGTATGCCACAGCAGCAGCTTCCCCATTTCCACGGACGCCGCGTTTCAGATTGGGCCAGGCAAAGAAAGTCAATACGCTGCCGGGTGTACCGGTTTCATCCGCAAAGTAAAGATGATATGTATCGGGGACATCAAAATTGACGGTCCTTTTTATCAGGCGTTGGCCCAGGACGTTGCGATAAAAATCCACATTCAGCTGCGCCTCACGGGTCACAGCCGTCACATGATGCAAACCTTTAATTGGATTCATATTTCTCTCCTACACTACCTCTAAATCTCTGGAATATTATCACGCTTCTATTGAAATTCGAGCTCTCTGGGATTTGCCGTGATGAACCGCCAGCAGTAGGTCGGACACCTGCACCCACCGCAGGTGCGGTGTTGGCAATCCGACTTACGCCACACCGCCAGATATGCTGGGCTACCACGGCAACTCCTGAAGAACCAAATTCGATTTGAGCAGTGGGAGATCAAGCGAAAGTATCACAATTTCAAAATAGCCCCTCTGGAATTGCCAGACGAATTTTACCGGCAGGCCTGAAACCCAGCCGGTTTCACTGCGGCACGGGTAAGTTTGGGCACAAGGGTCTGTAGGCCTCATCTCCAAACAGCGCATGCCATTGAGAGGCATCAAAATTCTCGATCAGGCGTGAACAAGCTGTGGTGTCCAGGTTAGCTTTCTTAATTTGCCGGATCTTTGCAATATCCCAGAATTGCAGCGCTTTGGAGGAAGCAGTTGCCAGGATATTCCCATCTTCTGAGAAAGAGACCCCGTTGACATTATCAATGTGCGGGATGCGCGCGACCTCCTCGGCCGTGGTTGTGTCAATTAAGAATGCGTTTTGGGCTGTTCCTACGGCCAGCAAGGTCCCCTTTGGATTAAACGCAAGTGAAACGGCCTGTTCTTTGATAAACGGCTTTAAAGCGGTGAATTGACCGCCTTGATATTTCCAAAGATTGATCTGACCCGATGAATCGGTTGCGGCCAGCATAGAACCATCTGCGCTAAATCCCAGAAGTGTGTTATCTCCCTGAGATTTGATTTCAGAGAACGTTCCGCCATCATTGAGCTCCATCAGGGCGATCTTATCTTTCGAGCCCATGGCCAGAAATTCTGCGTTAGCGTCTAGGGAAGAGGCCTGCGGATACTCGACGGCGGCGTTATCGATCAACTGGGCGTTGAGCACATCCCAGGCCTGTACATTTCCGTTCGAGTCACTGGTCATCAATTGCTGGCTATCTGGTGAAAATGCAATCGCTCGTATGGGCGCTGAGACCTTGAGGGTTTTCGAGCCGCGTTTGTCAATATTATAGATCGCCACCTCATTGCCGGCGCTGAGCAACCCGAGAAATTTCGAATCAGGGCTGAAGATAGCTTCCTTCACCCTTGATTTAAGTTGAAGGATGGGTACGCCTTGCGGACGTGGCAGCAGGTCGGAGAGCGGCTCGGGGCTCAGCAACCAGACCCGATTTTCGTCCGAGACAACTAGCCGGTCACCTGCAGGACTGTACTGGACGTTATCTACAATCCCATTGAATTGCACATATTTTTCCGAGGCGGCCATGACAGAAATATCCCAGGTTTGGATGACACCGCGTTGATCGCTCGAAACAAGATATTTACCATCATTGCTAAAAGCAAGCACAGCGCCGCTGGCGCCCAGAGGGATCCTGAATATTTCTGCTCCCGTGGATGCGTTCCAGACCCAAACGGTTTTATTCAAACCGGTTGTCGCGATCCATTGACCGTTCGAGCTGACTGCCACGTCGGTGACAATACTATCCTGCAGCATGCCCAGCCGTTCTTTGCCATTTGAAGTATCCCAAATCCGAATTCTATGATCATCAGATCCCGTCACCAGCCATGAACCATCCGGGCTGAAGGCAATGGCTCTGACCCAGTTTTGGTTAGGAAGGCGAAAAAGCTCGCTGCCAGTTCTGAGATCGGTAATCAGCGCGGTGTTGTCTTTTCCGCCCGTAGCCATGACTCGGTTGTTTGGGCTGAATGCCAAGGCCAGCACCCCATCCCGATGTTTAAAGCCGGAGATAATCTTCCTGTTGCTTAAATTCCAAATGGTAACGACACCGCTCTCCGAGCCGGCTGCCAGCCAGTTTCCATTGGGGCTGAAGCCAGAAACGTGAGGTTTGCCGCCAATTTCCAATGGAGAACTAATCTTGCCCGTCTTCAGGTCGATGACCGGAATTTTGCCATCATCGTAAGCGATTGCAAGTTGTCCCCCGGTCGAAGGCTTGAGGCTTACATTTCGAACGGGGATTTCCAGGGGAGTCGATTTGTTTTGTGAATTCCCGTTCTTCAAATCGACAATCTGAATAGTGCCTGACGCATTGTCCGGCTTCACTCGTTGATATTGGTTCTGCACACTTCCATTTTCTGCATCCAATACCTGGACCAGACCGGAATCATCACCCGTGATAATGAATTTGCCGTCCGGGCTGAATACCGCCTCATTGACAGACTTGGGGCTGGACGCACAAAAGAGCTTCTTCCCGTTTCCAATATCCCAGGCACAGGCTGTGCCATCGGCGCTGGCTGTAACAAAGGATTCCCCGCCTGGACTAAATCCGATTGAATTGATGTTCCCAGCTTGCGAAACTTGTGCCACTGGGAGCGGAAGCAAGCTGATGTTCTTGCGCAGAATTTCCTCCGCCTCGTCAGAAGGTATGCTTTGCCATGAATCGATGGCCAGCAATGTGCTTGTATATAGCTCCCCCGGCCGGGTCTGATAGATCTGGGCCCTGGCAGCGCTGCGTTGGGCTTCCGCGATCTTTCTATTTTCCTCCGCAATGGCCTTTTGGGCCTTCGCTTCCTGTTCGTTCGTGCGGGCGATCTGCTCATTTGTCTTGGCCACTTTTTCATTGCTGATCGCAAGCGCTTCATTACTCTTGGCAAGCTTCTCATTTGCAAGCGCTAAACGCGATTCTTGAACCGCGAAGTACGTCAGGACGGACATGATGATCAGAACAATTCCGGTGGCGACCCAGGCGATCGTCCTGTTTCTCTCATTTCTTTTACTGTAGAGAATGAAGGTCCTCTGCAGTTCCGTAGTGGTCGGATCTTTGGCAGTCGCCGTCGCGACCATGCGAAGTGCATTGCGCAAATCTCTGCCGCGCAGCAGCAGACTGACATCCTTTTTACGGTGCCATTCGAGGGCGCGCACTTGCAGGCGGCGGTGCTCTTCAAGCCAATCCAGATCGAGCTCTATGGCCGTTTTGACCTTTTGCAGTCCCTCGTCGAAGTTATCGGTCTCACGGATGAAGGTCCAATTCAGTTTTCTGATGCTTTCAGGGGCGATTTTCGGATCAACATCGCGCAGAACGATGGGGATGATCCGTTTGTTGTTGAGGGCGGCGCGACTGATTTCCACTTTGCAGACTTCAGAGGCGATGGAGTCCGGGCTGATGAGAAAAATAAATGCATCTGATTCTTCAATGCCACGGAAGATCTGTTC
>DATGYJ010000616.1:0-38032 GCA_035298105.1 Anaerolineales bacterium
GCACGGACCGGTCGCCGGAAAGTTGATGAGCGAATATATTCTGGATGGGAAGTTCTCGACAGTAGATGTTTCAATGCTCGATCTGGCACGCTTCGAGGAAGGAAGATTAATAAAAGAGTACAATGTGGTGTAATTCTTCGCGCTGAGTGCTCCGCAAACGAAGCGTGAGTAACCAAGATACGCGAACTCTTTTGGGAACTCGTCCTTCGTCTGTGCTCGTCGCAAAGAACGCTCCTCACTCCGCTCAGGACGAATAACCTATGCCTTCAGCAGAAATCATCACAATTGGAACCGAAATACTATTGGGTGAAATTGTAGACACGAATACACGCTATATTGCCCGAACTTTGCGCGGCATGGGCGTGGATATTTATCGCACCATCACGATCGGCGATAACTCCGAAAGAATTGCAGAAGCAATTCGCAACTCAATGAACCGGGCTGAGATCGTCATCACAACCGGTGGGCTGGGTCCTACGGTGGACGATCCTACACGTGAGGCGATTGCTAAAGCCGCGGGTGTTGAACTCGAATTTCGCCAAGATTTGTGGGAGCAGGTAGTCGCCGTTATTTCGCGTTACGGCCGCAAGCCTTCTGAGAATCAAAGGCGGCAGGCGTATATTCCGAAAGGTGCGATTGCTATTCCAAATCCCGTCGGTACTGCGCCATGTTTCATTGTGGAAACCGAGCACAATGCAGTTGCCTCGTTGCCTGGGGTTCCTAATGAGATGGAACATATCCTGCATGAATCGATCATTCCGTATCTACAAAAACGATTCAATTTGGATGAGATTATCAAGATTCGGATTTTGCACTGTGCGGGGCTGGGCGAGGGCATGATTGACGAAAAAATCGCTGACCTTGAAACGCTAAACAACCCAACTGTTGGGCTTGCCGCGCATACAGGTGTTGTAGATATACGGATCGCGGCAAAAGCAAAGAGTGAGACCGAAGCGGACAGAATGATCGCAGACATTGAGCATCAAATCCGTGAGCAACTGGGAGATGTAGTCTTCGGAGTAGATGAGGATAAATTAGAAGATGTAGTTCTTAATGTGGTGGCAAAGCGCGGCTGGACTCTGGTTGGCGTTGAATCGGGACTGGATGGACTGTTGGCACGCAAAATTCCACACACCGTTGCAATCTCCGACTCATCCCCTGATGCCCTTTTAGCGGCATTGCGCGCTGCCCGCGCTGACTCCAACGCGGATGCAGCCCTGGGTGTTGCCATGCATCTCGAAGAGCGTGCTGCAGAAATGGCATTGATCACTCCCAAAGGCGAAAAAACTCACCGTATCACCTATGGGGGACCTCCGCGCAGCTTGGCGCGCTGGTCTGTCAACCTGGCGCTGGATTGGCTACGCCGCCGCGCTATGGAGCACGAATAAATGTCGCCTCGTAAGCCGGCCTCACATACGTGGGTTTATGTGATTTGGGGGATAAATGGAATAGCTGTCCTGTCCCTATTGGCTTTCTCAGCACTTTATAAGCCAAGTGTCCATGTTGCTGCGGCGGATGAAATAACCCCGGCAGCGCCTCTCAGCGAAACCCGTGAGATTCCACCCACAAGCTATTTTTTGCCGACCCTGACGCCGAATCCGTTATATACACCACCCGTCTTTGAGACCTCAACCCCATTTGTACTCGTCAATGGGCCACATCCCGCGGTTATCGGGTTTTCGCTGGCCGGGCGTCCTATTGATGTATACAGATTCGGCGTTGGAGAAAAAGAATATCTCATCGTTGCCGGTATTCATGGCGGCTATGAAGGGAACACCATCGCACTTGCAAATCAACTCATTAGTTATATCAATGCCAACTCTGGAGCGATTCCAACGGATGTGACCTTGTATATCATCCGCGATATGAATCCCGACGGCGAAGCACGCTCACAGGATATCGACGGGCGCGTCAATAATAACGGTGTAGATTTGAACCGCAACTTCCCGTCCAGCAATTGGACAGCCGATTGGAACCGTGACGGCTGCTGGATCCTGCGCCCCACCACGGGAGGTAAGTATGCCGGCTCGGAGCCGGAGACACGTTCAGTCATGAGTTTTATTCGCCGTCACAAGCTCGAAGCCATGATTAGTTATCACAGCGCCGCGCTAGGTGTTTTCCCTGGTGGGGTCCCATGGGAGGAACCATCCAAACGATTGGCTAAGGTGCTTGGAAAAACAACAGGTTATCCTTATCCGCCTCTGGATACAGGGTGTACATACACAGGCACGTTAGCCGATTGGGCAGTTGAGAACGGTGTTGGCGCGGCGGTGGATATGGAATTGAGTACGCACAAAGCCACAGATTTCGAGGAAAATCTCAAAGCACTGAAAGTTCTATTGAATTTCCAACCTTGAAGAATCACATCGGTCTATTCCTTATTGGGATCATCGTGGGTGGGGCAAGTATGTTTTTCGTCCTGGGCTTTGGGCAAGCGCCAGATAGCTCTCATTCCGATCAAAGGCTTCTTTTGACGCAGACCCCAGGGAACCTGCCTCAATTGATCATGCTTGAACCAACTAATGTTCTTCAAGAGTCAACTCAGACTCCCATTTCTGCCACCATCACCACCGGACCAATTCCGGCATCGACCCCGATAACTATCAGTTCGACGCCGACATCCCTGAACCTGTTAAATGAGCAGCGACCAGAGGTTATTGGATATTCCCTGGAAGGGCGGCCCCTGCAAATATACAAGTTCGGAAGTGGAGAACGGGAACGTATGATCGTGGCAGACATTCATGGGGGTGATGAGTGGAACACTCGAACACTCGCAAACCAATTGATCAAGTATCTGAATCAATATCCCGATGTGGTCCCCGCTGACAACACCCTTTTCATCCTTGCAAGTCTCAATCCAGATGGAGAGGCGCGCGCTCACAATAAATATGGACGTCTCAACCATAACGGCGTAGACTTGAACCGCAATTTCCCTGTCAACTGGCTCGTGGATTGGGAGCGGGCCGAGTGCTGGAATTATCTGCCCTCTTCAGGCGGCAGCGGACCAGGCTCGGAGGCAGAAGTACAGGTATTGATCAATTTCATTGAAAATCATCAAATCGAAGCACTGATCAGCTATCACAGCGCCGCGCTGGGTATCTTCCCGGGTGGTGCACCCTGGGATGAGAATTCCATCCGGCTCGCGGAATCGATTGCACAGGTCAGTACCTATCCTTTTCCTCCACTCGACACAGGCTGTACCTACTCAGGTACGCTGCCCGATTACGCTGTATCGAAAGGCATTGCTGCAGTTGACTTGGAGCTCATGGATCACATCGACACAGATTTTGATCAAAATTTGAAAGTATTGAATGTGTTGCTAAATTTTGCACCGTAGAACATTTTTCCCCTGATCGCCATCCACGTGCGAGGCGGCGGCGAGAGCTTGGGTTATACTTTATCCCAATAGAAGTAAGGAGAGCCAATGATGCAACAAGTCGACATTATCCTTTCCAATGCTATCATCCTCACCATGGATGAGAATTTCAACCAATATCGTCCCGGTGCGGTCGCGGTCAAAGAGGACAAAATTCTCGCCGTGGGATACGAAGATGAGATCAAAAAGGAGTTTTCAGCACAGGAAACTGTAGATTGCAAGGGTAAGATCCTGATGCCTGGCCTTATTAACGCGCATACGCATGTACCAATGACCCTGTTGCGCGGTCTTGCAGACGACTTACGCCTTGACGTTTGGCTGATGGGTTATATGATGCCCGTCGAGCGCGAATTTGTCTCACCCGAGTTTGTGCGGCTGGGAACGCTGTTGGCGTGCGCAGAACAGATCCGAAGCGGAGTGACAACATTTAACGACATGTATTACTTCGAAGAAGATGTTGCTAAAGCTACGGCCGATGTGGGCATGCGCGCGGTCTGCGGGCAGACCGTAATGAAGTTCCCTGCGCCCGATGCCGCCTCCTATGAAGACTCTTTACAGATGGCACGTGAGTTCATCCAACGCTGGAAGGATCACCCCTTGATCGTACCTGCTGTTGCTCCACATGCTCCATATACCTGCACTGCTGAAATCCTGCGCGCCACCGCTGAACTTGCCAAAGAGTTCGATGTGCCGCTTCACACACATATTGCTGAAACCGCCTTCGAAGTGGAAAACATGCGCAATGAACATGGTATCCCGGTCGTGCCGTACGTGAAGAAACAAGGCTTATTCGAGGCGAAAGTCATTGCGGCGCATTGCGTTCATATCGATAGCGGCGAGATGCGTACACTCATGCATGCTCATGCAGGGGTCGCGCATAATCCGTCTTCGAATCTCAAGCTCGCTTCAGGGTTTGCGCCGGTAATGAAAATGCTTGAGACAGGACTAAACGTGGGTATTGGTACAGATGGTCCCGCCTCGAACAATGATCTGGATATGTTTGAGGAAGTTCGCCTGGCCGCCTTTATCGCGAAGGCCGTGACCAATGACCCGACTTCTTTGCCCGCGCCCTGGGCCCTGCTGATGGCCACCCGGCTTGGCGCACACGCACTGCACATCGGACATCTGACCGGTTCCATTGAACTGGGCAAACGCGCCGACCTGATCCTGGTTGATGTCTCTCCGTTGCACAATGCTCCGGCTTTCAAACGTGCTGCGGACAACGCCTACGCACAGATCGTCTATGCCAGCAAATCCACAGATGTGAGCGATGTAATGGTAAATGGCAAGTGGCTGATGCGGGATCACCAGTTGCGCACCCTGAAAGAAGATGAGCTACTTGCCCAAGCCGCCGAGATCGCCAAGAAAATTGACGTGTTCCTGATCCAACGTGAACAATCCGTACTATCGAAACTGATCGCGCTGGGCGGTTCCCTGGAGCAGGAGTCATTTGAAGTGCAGTCTAAAGTCAAAATCACGGAGGCAGACTCGATCATCCGGGCGCTGAGTGAACCTGAAATCGACGTGATCCGCAAACGGCATTATCGCGAACACGATGTCTACTTCTTCTTTGACGATCCATCCCAGGGACGTTTACGCTATCGTGAAGATGATTTCATCGACGATGTCAAAAATATTGTGTCGAACGTCCGGGCAAGATTGACGCTAATCGGTCAAAAGCGGGAGGGCACGTTCGAAGATCAGGTACTTTTGTCGCGCAGTCGCTATCTTGCGCCGGCAGCACAATCCTTACGTTTCTACCGTGAATATTTCAAACCGAAATCGGAAATCACAATCGAGAAAGACCGCCAGCGCTGGCTGATCACCTATAAAGATACTGAATTTTTCGTCAATCTCGATCAAATGAAAGAACCGCAAATTGGCTACTATCTTGAGATCAAGAGCCGTACCTGGAGCCGCAAGGATGCTGAACATAAGGCCCAATTGGCGAGCGAGTTGCTCTCGATGCTTGGCGCATCAGGCGGCGAGAAAGTGACCGAAGATTATATTGATATTGTGAGTGAGGCTTAATCGTGCAAACGCTTGGAAGATTTTTTGCCGCGCTTTGTGCCATCTCGTTTATCATCAGCGGCGTATTGGTTTTACTCTTGTTTAATATCGAAAGAAAGGCGTTTTCTTCGGAGACCTATAAACAGGCGTTTGAAAATCAAGGGTTATATCAACGAATGCCCGCAATTTTGGGGACGGCCTTAACAACATTCGTCACCGAGAATCAAAATGTCCTTCCGTTCCTAAAAGTAGTGACGGTTCAAGACTGGCAGAATATCATCTCCACTGCTTTACCGCCCGAAGAGCTTAAAGCTGTGGCTGACAACGCGCTCGACTCAACCTTTGATTATCTGAACGGCAAAACGAATTCCGCTACGATTTCTCTGCTGCCCTTGAAAGCACACCTGGCGGGCGAGTCAGGGGTCAATATTGTTATTCAGATCTTGAGCCTCCAACCGGCCTGTACACCTGAACAACTCACGCAGATGGCTCTTGGGATACTGGGAGGACAAATCACTCTTTGTAACCCGCCTGCGGAAGCAATTGGACTAATGACACCCTTTATCCAGAGCCAGCTTCAAACGATGATCACCTTATTTCCGAACGATGTTACCTTCATCTCGGATGCCAGGGCTGGTACGCCTGCCGATCCGCGTCTGAAATTGAACACACTACGTTCTGTCATCAAATTAAGTCTGTTTCTCCCCTTCTTATTCTTATTTGGGATGACGATCTTCGCAGTGCGCACTCTTACAAGCTGGCTAAACTGGTGGGGCTGGCCCCTTATGCTTACTGGCGGGAGTAGTGTATTAATCGCCCTGCTTGGTTCTCCACTGGTGGGCTGGATCCTTCGGCTGCTGATCCAAAACCAGGGAATCTTTTCCATACCACCGGTCCTGGCTGCAAGTTTGGCAGAAACGGCAAGCGCGGTTGCACAGCAAATGTTGGCACCTGTGCTGGTTGAAGGATTCATCCTTGGGTTTGTCGGGTTGGGAATGGTCCTGATTGCCACGTTTCTGCCGAGAGGCGGGCGGGATCAAATCATTTAGAAAACGACTGGGATCTGCGCAGCGAAGCTGTGGTCGGGCGAGGCTGTGCTCGCCGTACATTTGATGTTGTGGGGCACATTGGCGCTTGTACCGACCAAGCAGTCCCGTGTACCGGAGACCATGATCGTCTGGCAGCTGGATCAGGATCAAGATCTGCGTTTGGTTGACAAACTTGGATATGCGCGTGCAGCACTCGGGTCAGCGGATGTGCTAGCTGAGCAGCTTGATCTCAATTCGCTTGGTCCAGAGGCGCTGGATCCAAGCTTTGACGTCCATGTACTTGCTCGCCAACTCAGGCCGCGCCGCGGAGTGCTCAAGACCGTACTCTTGAACCAACATGTACTCGCTGGGCTGGGTAACCGGGATGCAGATGAAAGTCTGTGGTTAGCTGGAATTGATCCACGTCGTTCAGCTGCCTCGCTGAATTCAGATGAGCTGATAAGACTGCATGCTGCGATTGGGACGATATTAGCCGAAGGAGTTGCTCTGCGTGGCACGCAACGAGATCTGTTTGGGCGCAAGGGACAAGCCTCCCATCGCCGCAATATCTTTGAGCGGACCGGGGAACCCTGTCCGCGCTGCGGCACCCCAATTGCTCATACACGCATTGGTGGGCGAAACACCCACTACTGTCCCAACTGTCAGAATTAATCTCTGCCCCCCAATGGTTTGCCTGGGCCGACAGCCCAGTGACTTTACTTTGCTGAGGATCCCGTTCTCTGACCTCAAGGTAGAACTTTACCGAGAAATGCCAACATTGCCTGGTTGAATTGCTCTGGCCTCTGCAGCGGTGCGAAGTGACTCACACCGCGAAGCTCGATAAACTCGGCGTTTGGAATACTCCGCGCCAGATATTCGGCGTGTTCGCGCTTGATGAATTCATCATGTTCACTCTGCACGATTGCTACCGGCACGCTGATCTGAGCCAAATCGTTCGCCGAGTAATTGGGTTGCGTTCTTTGCATGAGACCGACAGCCTCGGAAAACTCATCGAATTGATCCGGCGTGGCCGATAGACGGGCATAGTCTTTCACGTGGCGGCCGATGCAGCGCTTGAGGGTCGGTGTGAATTCGATTTCCTTTGTGCCGCTCGGATCCATATTGCACGCAAAGAAAAACACGCCTGCGACCCGTGCAGGAGCTTTCGATGCAAGAATCATTGCCGTGCATGCCCCATCGCTCCAGCCTACCAGACATCCCTTCTTAATGTGCAATGCATCCATCACGGCCGAGACGTCGGATGCCATGAGATCATATGTAAACGGACGTGCGTCGCGCGTGCTGCGACCATGGCCGCGGCTGTCTATCAAAACGGCACGATAGCCACTCCTGAGCAGCGCCGGAACCTGATAACCCCAATTACCACTATGGCCCAGTCCACCGTGCAGCAGGATCACAGGTGAGCCGGACCCGTACGTGGCATACCAGATCCGGGCACTGTTATGTTCGAGGTAACCTTGATCAGTTGTGGCCGGCAGGGGCTCGGCTCCATCCGCTTCAAACCTGATGAGGTCATCGTCATGCATCTCCATGCTGATCTCCTTGGATCATGAAATTTTCCAAACTTAGCTCTCGATCAGGCTGAGGAGGCGCATGACCGATCGAGAAAAACAAACCCAAAAACATAACCTGCCACAACGATGATTCAGGATTGAGTATTTTCAGTAGGATTTATGATGAAAAACGCCAAAGCTCCTAAAACGGGAATGGCAGCGATCAGCAACGCCCAAAGGACTTGATTGAGTCCCGTAATACGACTTCGGCGCAAAGCGAATAACGCAATCAGGCTGAGCACAGGATAAATGCCAAAAACAAGCAATTGGAAGATCAAATATCCCCAATTGATGCCTAACGTTTCCATAAGAGTTCTCCTTATAATAGAAACCGGGTCAGTTTTGGTAACCTGACGGTGAGACCCTATCGGGCCGATTTAACGAAATGGCCTTGAGAATAGTGTACTCCCTTTGGGTGCGAATCCGCCAGCTGACAGTTTGATTTACGGCTTCCCGCGACTAACGCTATAGCAGGCGAGGAGGTTACCCGAACCTTCCCATGTGCGAGTATGAAGAAGTTTGAGTGACACCGGTGGGCGACCTTCGAATATCGGCGTACCTGCGCCACCGATCAGCGGAAAAAATGTAAGATGCAATTCATCGACCAGATCATGAACCAACAGGTCGTTCCACAGCAGGCGGCTCAGGAGTACCAGGATATCTTTGCCTGTTTGCTGTTTGAGTGCGGCAATCTCCTGATATGCATCTGCTCGTTTGATGATGCGCGTGTTTTCCCAGGGTGTTAATTCCGCGGCGATCAGACGATCGGAAATAACTATTTTCTCAATGGACTTGAAGATCTCGGCAAGCTCACGTCGGATCGCGGTGGCATTGGGGTTATTTGGCACACCCGACCAATATTCCCTGTTCCCTAAAAATGCATTGCGGCTCAACAGCAGGAAATCTGCTGATCGCAACCGTTCGGCATTATAAAAATCGAAGCTATCGTCACCGCTGTAGTCTTCATGATAGTAGTCAAATAGGGAATTGATGCTTTTGTCCTTCCCTTCATAGTAGCCATCCAATGTGAGAAAGTTACTGACAATCAGTTTCCGCATGAGGCCGCTCCTTCTTATGATGAGATAAATCGATCAGAAGACAAGATTGTAGCACAAGCGTTCTAATTGTCCATGAAGCAAATTCAGGGGGAGTGTCAAAAGGATGGGCTTGTGAGTTCTTCACCACAGACGCTTTGCGCACACACCTGCCTGATTTGCCTGGCAAATCACGGGCAGTGCCAGGGGAGTGCACTATGAAAAGTATGAGAGAAACTCTGTGTGCTCTGTGGTGACCTCAAGGGAAGGCCGACCGTATTAGATACTCTCATCCAGACGTGCAAGACAAGTTTATGATTCACTGTTTATAGCGTAAGGCAAGCCTGGGCGCACAGCCAGAAAAGACTTTCCCGAATTTCACTTCTGGATTGCCAGGCGCGCCGGTCCCATTCGATACCACTTAAGTCGTCTCCCCCATACACTGCTTGTCCAAAAGTGACACCACGGAACTGGGCCACTGCCATGAGTGACGCACTTTCCATTTCCACGGTCAGACAGCCATCAGCTCTGCGCCTGGCTATTTTATTTAGGGTTTCGCGATAGGGGGCGTCGGTCGTCCATGTTTTTCCAACCCGGTATGGAATTCCACGGCTGTTCAGTGTACTTACAAGGGCGTCGACCCCGCTCGCACTTGCGACGACTTCACGGCCCGGTGGAAGATAATGATAGGAAACTCCTTCATCCCGAACTGCTCCGGATACCACAATGATGTGACCGACAGCAATATCTTTTTCGAGCACACCGCACCCACCACAAGCCACGAATTTCCTGCAACCAAACGCAATTGCTTCTTCCAGCAAGCCTGCCGCGATCGGAGCACCAACACCCGGATGGAAGAAAGCCAGGCGCTGATGCTGGTATGAAATTTCGTAGATGCGATGCGGGCCATCTTCCCACTTGTTTTCTACCAACACCCTGGCCTGATGTTCAGCGACAGTTTTATCGATCACTTCTCTGAAGAAACAAATCACGCAATGCTCAGGCAAGTCACCGGCACGGATGATCCGCGAGGGTTCGATAAAAGCCTCGGGCGTCGAATCAAATTCGAGGATCGGAAAAGACATTGTTGAAATCCTATGTCACCCAATGATATGACTCTACGAAGAATTCGAATCAATTGGTTTATAGCTCACGGGCATGCATTCTGCAAATGTTCGTCAAATGTCTCTGCGAAGATATGGTACCCGGAGCCATCACACTTGGCGCGGAAGTAGAGATAATTCGTCTCAGCGGGGAAAGCGACCGCATGCAGCGCACCCGGACCCGGGTTGGCAATCGGTGTAGGCGGTAGGCCGGTGTAAATGTAAGTGTTATAGAGGGAATTGATTTGCAAATCCAGCAAACTTAATGGGTTCGTCCACCAGGTTTGCTGTAGGAGGTTGTATCCAATGGCATATTGCACGGTCGGGTCTGCGTCCAATTTCATCCCTATCTTCAGACGGTTCAAATAGACCGAGGCGATCAACGGCTGTTCTTGCTCCTGGACTGCTTCCCGTTCCACCATGGAGGCAAGCGTAACCGCCTGGTAGACGGTGAGGCCTTGTTTCTCGAATCCATGCCTGAGATCGAGCGTCAGATGGGCTGCGAAATTGCGAACCATTTCCTGGATCATTTCGTCCGTTGATATTTTGCGGGAGAACACATACGAATCGGGAAACAGAAAACCTTCGACCGAGCCTGCATTTGCTAAAAAATCAAAGGCTGGTGGAGGAGTCTTTGTGGTGTTGATGAACTCCTCAGACGGGATGAGTAACCCCGAAGTTGGGAGTGCGTTAGCGATTTCTTCCAGTCTCCAGCCGGGTAAAACAACAAAGTTCACTTCTTCAGGAGTCGCATCCTGTAGTTGATGCGCAATATCCAGCGCGGACATCCGCGTACTGAGTTTATAATCGCCGGCCTGGATGGAGGTATCCAGCCCGGAATAGATCAGATACGCCCGGAACGATTCCGCATCACCGATGAGCCCCACGCTCTCAAGGTGATTGGCAACCGAATCAACCGGCTCCCCCATTCCAATGGTGAAGGATTGTTCGGTTCCACTTATATCCAATGGTTGCGTCAGCAATCCGTCATACCATAATAACAAAGCAGAATACTGCACGCGTTGCGGCAACGATAAAGAAGGCGCAGGCGGACCGTAGATCCGTGCAGCTCGGGCGGGGATGTAGAGGCCGGAAATAAATAACCCCGCACAGATCAAGAGGAGTAGGGTGAGGGCAATCAATTTACGCATGAGGTCGATTTACGATTTACGGTTTCAGATTTAAGATGCATGGTCGCCAGATCTTGACTATTTGGAGGCTGCGACGATCCAAAATACCGAACTATTCAACCATAGGTTTATTTGCATCCAGGTATGATTTCAAGATCATCACTGCTGCGAGTTCGTCCATGTGACCTGTCCGCTTTTTGCGTGAGACGCCCATTTCAATTCTTGCGGCCCGGGCATCTTGCGTACTAAACGACTCATCCCATAAGATCACCGGGATTTGCGTCTGCTCTTTCAACGCTTCAGCAAACCGGGCGGCACGCCTACCTGCCAGATTCGGCTTGCCTTCCTCATCGTACGATTGGCCGATCACGATCAGGGCTACCTCATTTTCAGAAGCAAGGTTGGCAACTTGGGCGGCATCCATCAACCGCGAGACGTGCTTGATCACGCTCAATGGACGGGCAATCGTGGCAGTCGGGTCACTGATCGCGAGCCCGATCTGCTTTTCGCCATGGTCAATTGCTAAAACTCTCATAGGCGTCTTTCGATATAGCAAGTTATACGGCAGGAAAGGATGATAGGAGTATACGGGCAGACAAGTACGCAAGTATACAGGTACACAAGTACACCCGTAACACGCGTGCTTACTTGTTTACTTGTATACCTGTTTACTTCTTCCATCCTTCATCCTTCAAAACTTATCTCTTATTGTATTACCACCGCGATACGGAACGGTACAATTGGCACCCAGGGCCACCAGGAGGGAGAAAGATTGATCTCGGGAGAGCCTTCCAGGGAAAGATTATTCTCCAGCAATGTTTGTGCACGCTCTGAACTGACTCCCTCGATCATCTGCGTGACCTGTGGAGCGTTGATCTGGTGCACAATCCGCCGCTCTGCACGGATGGTCCAGTGTATGGAGCCGTCGTTTCTACTAGAGGGGCTGGCTGCAGGTGTAACAGTCAACGCCTCAGATGCAGCAGAAAAGCCCGAGGGCAGAGAAGCGTTCAGGGCTAACGCAGCGAGCTCGGTCAAGTCTGCCACAGAGGCATATTGAGCAGAAAACTCTACCTGCATCCTCAAGGTCAATCTTGTACCGGCAGAGCCTGCTGGCGGGTCATATACTTCTGAAAGAATTTGAGAAACTGCGAATGTGTCCTCAAAAAGGACATCGCCCGCTTTCATGTCTTGTGCAAGTTGTATGCGGGCATCGCTTTCGAGAACCTTCATCACCGCATCCTTGGCGCGTTTGCGATCTGCATCGCTGGCCTGCAGAGAGGGAAGCTCCCTGCCTCCCTTCAGCGCTTTAGGATTCGTCACTGAGAGCGCAAGCCCAAGCCTGCCTTCCACAACGACAATTTTATCTGCATCGACGTTCCCGGAAAGTCCGCCTTCTACCGCTTCAACCGGCAACTCAAGCAGCTTGCCGGCCCCCCCTTCCACCTTACTAGCGCTTAGCGTTACGAAACGGATATTATCCGCTGTCCGAACTACCGTTCCAGCAGGGATCGTCACGGCTTGCTGCGTGAGATTGCGAAACGCCACAATCCCTTTCGCCTTTGCTTGCGGAGTCACCCCCTGGCCCGTTACGTTCACGGTTTTTGTCCCATTCACAATCACGCGCTTTTCATGGGCGGGGATACTGCCCGTTATGAAAACCGAATCCACCTCAGAGCTGGCAATCACCGGCAAAACGACGCTTTGCGTTTGCACTTTAGGCTGTAACGTGATCTGGGCACGCGGGATGAATAATGCAACCAGGAAAAGCACCGAGCCAACACCGAGGATGAATGCCCCCACGCGGACGGCTGGATGCGTGCGCCACGCTTCTTCTCGGACCGACACTTGTTCCCGTTTCTGACGCAGATCCTTACGAGGAGCGTGATGCACCCACTTCCGGCGTCGAGGCTTGGGCCATGCCAGGCGCTGCGCCTGCCCGGTGGACTCAAAGACCGGAATTCTCAACGCTTCCGCATCATCCCGCACACGCCGGGCGCGTGTGACAAGTCCCAACTGTGCGCCCAGAGAGACCGCATGTCTCTGCAAGACCCTCAAATCCACTTGCCGGAGTGTGACCTTCTCATACTTGGGCCAGACCAGCAATATACGCGGCGTCTTCGCCCACGACATCCTGTCGCGCACAGAGATAAGGTCATCGTGTGATTCGAGCGTGATGATCTGCGTTTTCATTCTTCCAAATTATAACCGTTGGAGAATAAGCGATCGGCTCCTGCCAAAGAAGTTGATGTATGTGTTTTCAAGAAAACACGGTAGTAACAACTTCAGTCGTGGGCTTTGCAATCAGGGAGAAAACAAAAAGTGGAGCCGGATCGATCTGGCTCCACTTTTGATCTTATGCCTCAATCAGTTAAATGACTGGCTCTCCGGATCAACTCCATGAACTCGCCCATATCTTCATCCTCGGGGAGCAATTCATGAACCCGCTCCGCCTCGCGATAGACGGCCGAGAGCGAACTGTTCTCAGCCCAATAACTTTTCTTCAGAATTTCAGCGTACTCGGCGACTACAACCGCTCTTTGGAAATAAGGATTGGCAAACTCAAAGTCTCTTTCAAGCTCGCCGGTATCGAAATCCTTTGAGAGTTCTACCACCTGGCGTGTATCGGGATCCTGCCAGCGCATGAAGACCGTCGCTATGTTTCCATAAGCTTCAGGGTATAACTTGACTTCATAGAGTGCAGTCACGGAATGCCCGGCGCCAATCTCACCGGCATCGACAGAGTTGTCACGAAATTGGTCATCGGCAATGGCTCGATTCTCAAAACCAACCAGGCGATAACGCCTTACCACCTCTGGGTTGAAATCAACCTGCACTTTTGCATCCATTGCAATCGTCTGCAAAGTGCCGGTGATTTGATCGATGAAGAGACGGCGCGCCTCGCGCACATCATCTACGTAAGCATAAAAGCCATCCCCGTTGTCAGCCAACTGTTCCATCAAGACGTCGTTGTAATTATCCATGCCGAAACCAACGGTAGTCAGCGTGACGCCTTCCTCTACATAGCCTCGCACTTCGTCAAGGATTGCCTCAGGCCCTGTCTCACCGAGGTTTGCTACTCCATCCGAGCATAGGATGAGGCGATTGATGCCTTCCGGGTTATAAGCGCGCATCGCCATCTTGTAGCCCAGGCGGATCCCAGCTTCGGCGTTGGTCACGCCTTCGGGATGCAGGCTGTAAATCGCTTCGAGAATAGCGCCTTTCTCGGAACCGGAGGTCGGATCCAGAATGACATGCGCCTCGGTTCCATAAACAACAATACTGACACTGTCACGTGGTCTCAATTGCTCCACCAGCAGTTCCAGGGAGCGTTTGACCAACCCGAGGCGGTTATCCATATCCATGGAGCCAGAGACATCGATCACGAACGTCAGCGCAGCATCCTTGCGTTCCTCCTCGGGCACCTGATAACCCTGAATGCCCACGCGTAACAGCTGATAGTGCTCACTCTGTGTGAAGGGCGAAGGCGCGCCGTCAACGGTAATTCCGAAAGCCTGGTGCGCTGGCGGATTGGGATAGCCCTGCTGGAAGTAATTGACATATTCCTCTACCCGCACCGAATCAGACGGTGGCAGATTCCCTTCACTCAGATAGTTGCGCATGATGGTGTATGAACCGGTATCCACGTCCAGGGCGAAGGTGGAGAGGTGGTCATCCTCGGTATCTATGGAAGGATTGACCCCATAATCCTGGAAGAACATATCATACGGTTCGCGCTTGGACCGGGGAGTTCCTAAATTCGGTGAATTGGAGCTTGAACTAGAGGAGGGAGCCTCAACGCCGTAGACAGTTGCTGGTGACTCGGTTGCAGGGGCTTGTGTGGCGGCAGGTTCATAGTTGTTTGGCGGAGATTGAGTTGCAGGTGCTCGTGTGGCAGCCGGCGCGCCACAGGCGGAAACCAGCAACAACATCAGCAGTATGCCTGAAAAAAGAGTATAGCGCTTGGTGAACATGATTCTTCTCCTATCGATTGGATTTTTGGGAACACAGAATGCATCGAACCTCAGGTCGGCGTTCCTGCGGTTCGTAAAGACTCCTGTCAGGACATAGGCCCTCCTTTCGGAGATCAGCTTCCGTGTAAAGATTGGTTTATTTTCTGACGTGAGCCAAAAGAAAATGTTCCCCAAAGATCGAATCTTATTTCACCAAAAGCACAAGGGCCTCATCCCCTTTTGTAATAATATTGACGGAGAGAGTGGCCGAGGCCTTATTCATGAACATCAACATCACGGATGAGTCCCCATTGCCCGTCGCAAGTGACCGCCAGCCGAGTTTGCCAAGTTCGACCTGATAATAATCCTGGATTTGCGTTGATGTTGCTTTGACAGTAAAGACATAGCTTTCATCATCGCCTTCCCCTGCAATCGCGCCCGGCATGATCGGAATCCCTCTCCATTCAGAGGCAGGTACACCTTCCGGGGCCAGACTGGAGCCAACCTCTGGCGTTGCTGTGGGCGGCAAGGGAGCATCTGTCGGAACAGGCGTAGGCGTTAGAGTCGGAATGGCAGGCAAGGTCAGCCTCGGAATTGCAGTAGGTGTCGATTGTGCAAAGCTGGAACAGGCAGAAAGCGTGAGAACAAGCCACAACAGGCTGACAGCAACGGGCTTTTTCAAAAGACCCTCCTTTTGCAGGACTTGAAAATATTATAACTGAAGAAAACGAATGAACTTTGGCAGGTAAAAGTCAAAATAAGTAAGATAGACAACTTTCGATCCCGGTCTCTTTGGCTATGCCAAACCTTTTACACAGCACTCAATCCTGTCTAGTCCGTCTATCCTTTCTACTCATCTCGCCGGGCCCGGATGATGCCTGAATTTCTCCTGTATTCCTCCTGTATTGCGCTGGTATTCCCCCTCCAGCAATAATTGACACTCAGTAGGGGTAAGGCTATGTGCCCCGAAGGGGTATGTCCTTACCCCTACCGAGAGGGCGACCATGTACAAAGAAAAGGGACGGCTGATCGCCGTCCCTTAAACCAACCGTATCCAGCGTTCTTATGCCATCGTCAAAAGCACCACAACGGCATTGTCTGAAGCGGTGATCGTGATCGTCAGCGTAGTATTCTCTTTATGGAAGAACATGATCGCAGCATCGCTGCCATTCGGAGCGCTAAATGGTTGGGTCCAGCCGAGGGCAGGCATTTTATTGTTATAGAAATCCTGCACATCCTTCAGGGTAGCTGTCGCTTTGAAACTATAGGTATTATTTTCGGTGAATTCCTGGCCGGCCGTTGCCTGAGGCATAATGGGAACGCCTTTCCACTCCTGAGCCGGCGTCCCCTGAGGGTTGAGTAAGTTGCCAAAATCTGTGGCAAGTGCCTCGAGCGAGGGAGCCATGGAGGGAAGCGCCTGCAGCGTCTCCGCAGGGATCACTGAAGGCAGCACAGAGGGCAATGCCTCAAGAGTTTGGATGGGAATGACGGTTCCCAGAGCTTGTGCCGTTTCCTTCAGGTTTTCAGCATCCTTAATCGGCTGGCTGACCAAATTACAGGCGAGCACGAACAGGACTGCGATGGTTACCAATAAAATTCTTGATGGGCGTGACATATGGATCTCCTTTCCGGTCATAATCATAATCCATCGCCTATGCTCTTGCAGAGGGATTAATGTACTGTTTACAAAGTATCCCAGACATGCTTCGCATGCGTTTGAAACTTTCAGGTAGCCAGAATAACTTTAGAAACTCAGCGATCGGTCAGACAAGCAGTAGAGTATCATCGGTATGAGAAAGGAAGCAATCATGAAATTCACCGATGGATACTGGCAAATGCGCCCGGGCATGACGCCCCATTATGCCGCCCAGGTACATGATGTAATAATCGATGAGGACACGCTGACCGTTTTTGCCCCGGTCGGAAAATTACAGGAGCGCGGGCACACGGTCAACCAACCCCTGCTGACTGTAGGCTTTTCCTCTCCGGTGGAAAATGTCATCTACGTTCAGGTGGTACATCACAAAGGTACAAACTCGCGCACACCAGCCTTCGAAATTCACCCGCAGCCTGTTCCGCAAATTTCCATTTCCAGCGATGAGAGTTGTGCCATGCTCACCAGCGGCGACTTGAGCGTGCGAGTAAATACATCTGGTGATTGGCTGCTGGAGTATATCGCTGGGGGTAAGGTCCTTACCTCCAGCGGCTGGAGGTCACTGGGGTTTGTAGATACACCGGATGGGCGCTACATCCATGAGCAATTAAGTCTCGGCGTCGGGGACTGTGTCTATGGGTTGGGGGAACGGTTCGCCGCTTTTGTCAAAAATGGCCAGGTCGTGGATATGTGGAATCAGGACGGCGGAACCAGCAGCGAGCTGGCTTATAAGAACATCCCTTTTTATTTGACGAATGCCGGTTATGGGGTCTTTGTCAATCATCCTGAAAAGGTATCGTTCGAAGTTGCCTCTGAAAAAGTGGAACGGGTTCAGTTCAGTGTGCCCGGTGAGAAGCTGGAATATTTCGTGATCTATGGTCCTACGCCGAAGGAAATCCTTGATCGTTACACCGCGCTGACGGGCCGCCCTGCCCTACCGCCGGCCTGGTCGTTTGGCTTGTGGCTCTCCACCTCATTCACCACAGACTATGACGAAAAGACCGTCACAGGTTTTATTGATGAAATGGCTGCGCGTGACATTCCCTTGCATGTCTTCCACTTCGATTGTTTTTGGATGAAGGAATTCCACTGGACGGACCTTCAATGGAATCCGCGCTTCTTCCCGGACCCGGAAGGGATGCTGCGGCGATTGAAGAGCCGCGGCCTGCATATTTGTGTCTGGATCAATCCGTATATTGCACAACGTTCCGTATTATTTGATGAGGCCATGCAAAAAGGGTTTTTGGTGAGAAGACCAGACGGCAGCCTCCCGAAAAGCACCGGGACTATAGTTTGGCAGACCGATGCGTGGCAGGCGGGCATGGGCATTGTCGATTTCACAAACCCTCAGGCGTGCCGGTGGTTTGCAGAGAAGTTGCGCACTTTGCTCAAAATGGGCGTAGACACCTTCAAGACGGATTTTGGCGAACGCATTCCAACCGACGTGGTCTTTCATGATGGCTCAGACCCGCTTAAGATGCACAATTACTATAGCTATCTTTACAACAAAACGGTCTTTGACTTGTTACGTGATGAACGCGGCGAAGGAGACGCCCTGGTATTCGCCCGTTCAGCCACAACGGGCGGACAGCAATTCCCGGTGCACTGGGGCGGCGATTCCACTGCTACATTTGAATCCATGGCAGAAAGTCTGCGCGGCGGGCTTTCACTTGGGCTAACGGGTTTCGGATTCTGGAGCCACGATATCGGCGGGTTCGACCTCACCCCCGGCCCCTCTCCCACTAGGAGAGGGGAGCTTGCAGATGTGTACAAGCGCTGGACGGCTTTTGGTTTGCTCTCTTCACACAGCCGCCTGCACGGCAGTTCTTCCTATCGTGTTCCCTGGAATTACGATGAGGAGGCAGTGATGGTACTCTCGAAGTTCACGAAACTCAAATGCAGCCTGATGCCTTACCTTTATCGTGCGGCAATCGAGGCTCATGAAAGAGGGATACCCGTGTTGCGCGCCATGGTGCTGGTGTTTCCGAATGACCCTGCCTGTGATTATCTGGACCGGCAATATATGCTCGGTGACTCACTGCTCGTCGCACCGGTGTTGAGCCACACTGGAAGTGTAAATTATTATGTGCCCGCCGGGAAATGGACAAAGCTTTTGACCGGAGAGACAATCGAAGGTCCAGGCTGGCTGCGAGGGACGCACGATTTCATGAGCCTGCCATTACTGGTTCGCCCCAACTCCGTGATCCCAATGGGCAGCCGCACCGACCGACCGGACTATGATTACGGTGAGGCTGTGACATTACAGGTCTATCAATTGGAAGATGGGCAACAAGCCAGCGTGGAAATACCTGGCTTAGATGGAAAGATCGAAACAAACTTTGAATTCAAGCGCGAGGGACACGCGATCCACATTCAGCGCCAGGGATTGGCTAAAGCGTGGAATGTGTTGTTGGTTGGGATTGATTCAGTTGAAAAGATCGAGAATGCAGAGATTGAAGTAGTTAGTAGTTCAACGCTGGTGAAAGTCGGCCATGAAATAAGTGAATTGACGATAGATCTACATGAGGGCTTGACCGCAGACACTTGCACCTGATGTGCTTGGCAAATCGTGTGTTCCCTGGCACTGCCCGTGATTTGCTAGGCAAATCAGGCAAGTGTGGTGCACACCTGTCCCGGGTGCACGTGCCGGGGGTGCAGGTGTGAACACAGATAAACACTGATTTCGATCTTAAGATCTTGAGGGTAGCCAGGAGGCATGAGGGATGATTCGCTCCCCATCAGTGTTCCCATTCCACACCTCCACAGCATCAATGAAAAATCTGTGTTTCTCCGCGTTCATCCGTGGTTAATAATTGACGAAAGCCTGATGACTCAAATCATCAGGCCTTGTCGTTACTTTAACTTCTCTTCCACCATTTTTGCGACTTTATCCAGCGCATCGTTCATCATGGCCGGGTCGGGCAGGCTGCCTTGCGCCAGGCTGGGGCGCCCACCGCCGCGACCTCCAATAGAGGCAATAATGTCGCCCGCTTTAAGGCTGCGTTTGACCAGGTCTTCGGTGACCACAGAAATGACCATCGGGCCAGAAGTCAAAACGGCAATTCCATTCTTCGGAAACTTCTCGCGGAACTTGTCGGCCAGCATGCGGAGTGTGTCGGCCTGTGCGTCCGGGATTTCCATGGCGAGAACGTTGACGTCTTTCACAGTTTGAGCATTGGAAAGCTTTTCATTGAACGTGGAGAGTGCCTGTGAGGCGCGCAATGAGGCCAGTTCCTTCTTTAGGTCGGCAACCTCATCCTGCAGGCTTTCCACCTTATAGGGAACTTCTTCAAGGGCAGACTTCAACGTCGCAGCGGTATTCTTCAGCAGTTTGAATCTGTGTGCGATCAGATCATAGGCACCTCGACCGGTCACTGCTTCGATGCGGCGCACACCTGCCGCGGCCGACCCTTCACTCACGATCAGGAACGCGCCGATATCAGAAGTACGCTCCAGGTGAGTACCGCCGCAAAGCTCATAGGAGTATTTAGGCTGTTTTTCCATCACGGCCATCGGATGGACTGCAGTTTCCTCGAGCGTTTGGAGCCCGGAAGCCTGCTTCTGTGGATTGGATAGTAAGCTGTCCGACTCCACGATTGTGATCGTCCGGACCGTCTCGCCATACTTTTCGCCGAAGAGCGCCATCGCGCCTTCAGCAATCGCATCCTCACGGGCTTTCAGTTTAGGTGTCACTTCCATATCAGCAGCCACGGCTTCATTGACGATCCGCTCGACGCGCTCGACCTGTTCAGGCGTCATCGCTTCGGGATGGTTGAAATCGAAGCGCAGGCGGTCAGGTGCAACGAGTGAACCCGCCTGGCGGGCATGTTCACCCAGGACTTGATGCAAAGCCGCATGGAGCAAATGCGTTGCCGTGTGGTTGCGCATGATGTCGTGGCGGCGCCTCATATCCACTTCCGCAATCGTCCTATCGCCGACCTTTGGCTGACCTGAAATGACCTCTCCTATATGCACGATCACACCTGCGGAAGCACGGCGCAGACCGGTCACTTCGATCTCCCATACCCCCGCTTCGACTGCGCTCCCCTGTCGGGTCGCTCCGCTCAGCGCGAAAGAACGGATAAAGCCCGTATCATCCACCTGGCCGCCGGACTCGATGTAGAAGCCTGTTTTGGGAAGAATGACCTCCACCTGCTCGCCAAACGAAGCGGAATGGACAGCCTGTCCATTCACGATCAGAGCCAGGAGTTCACCTTCCACGCGTGGACTAGTGTAGGGATCATATTCCACGCCATGATCTCCCAATTTGCCTTGCTTCTGCAAGTCCTTCAGAATGCCTGCGAAGAACTCGGCATCTTCACCGCCCTGTTTGCCCATCGCTTTGCCTCCCCCCGAGGCAAGACGATGCTCATCCATCGCAGCGCGGAAGCCAGCCTCATCCACATCGAGGTTTTGTTCACGGGCAATATCACGCGTGATCTCGAAGGGTAGCCCATAAGTAGCATACAGATCAAAAGCACGGTGGCCATCCAGGATGCCCATGTTGGTGACGCCGTCGAGGGCGCTGGTCTCGGTATCCCGCAGTCTGTCGAGCAGATTCTGCAGTTGAGCGGTACCGGCTTCAATAGTCCGCGCGAAGCGGATCTCTTCGCGCGTCAAATTATCCAGGATCGTACCGCGGCTCTTTACCAGCTCGGGATAGAACGATCCGTATTCTTCGATCACGGCTTCAGCCACTTTGGCCAGGAAGGGCTCTTGCAATCCGATCTTGGTACCGAAGCGGGCTGCCCGCCGGATGATCATGCGCGTGACATAATTGCGTCCCGTATTGCCAGGGACAACGCCATCTGCTATCAGGAAGGCCGCCGAACGGACATGGTCAGCAATGACCCGATAAGGTGTGAAATCTTTATACATTTGTTCGCGCGTCACACCGGTCAGCGAAGAGAGCACGTCCAGAGTGCCCGTGAAGAGATCGGTCTTGTAGTTCGAGTCCACGCCTTGCAGCACAGAGACAATGCGCTCGAAACCCATGCCAGTGTCCACGTGCTTGGCGGGCAGCGGCTCGAGACGCCCATCATCAAAGAGATTGTATTGGATAAAAACGTTATTCCAAAGTTCGAGGTAGCGAGTACATTGGCCGTTCACGCCGCAGATATGATCGGTGCCTCGCAGGTTGTCATGCTCTTCGCCAAGATCAAGGTGAATTTCAGAACAGGGGCCACAGGGACCTGTCTCCGCCATCTGCCAGAAATTCTCCTTGCGCCCAAAGAACAGCACATGTGATGGATCGAAGCCGGGCTGTTCCTTCCAAATATCAGCGGCTTCATCGTCGCGCGGAATGGTGCCCTGTTCATCTTCAAAGCAAGTGGCGTAAAGTTTATCTTTGGGCAAACCCCAAACCTCTGTCAGTAACTGCCATGACCAGGCAATCGCTTCCTTCTTATAGTAGTCGCCGAACGACCAGTTGCCAAGCATTTCAAAGAAGGTGTGATGCGTATCGTCGCGCCCTACATCGTCGAGATCATTGTGCTTGCCTGCCACACGCATACACTTCTGCGAGTCGACAGCGCGCTTATACGGGCGCTTGTCAGTACCGAGGAACACATCCTTGAACTGCACCATACCTGAGTTGGTGAAGAGCAGGGTTGCATCTCCACCTGGCACCAGCGACATGGACGGCACAACGGTGTGCCCGTGCTCAACGAAGAAATCGATGAACGTTTGGCGGATCTCATTGCCGGTCATTTTTTTGGTCATGCGTACTCCACAGGGTTTAGTTTGGGAATTATACCAAGCTGACAAAATTTGCAGGCAGGCGGACAATAAAAAGTCCCGAACCTGTTACAGATTCGGGACTTGAAAGGCAAGGTTAAGTCTCACGCCATCACAGGTTCGTAGAACAGTCCCAAATCTTGGGCTGCGCGTAAAGCCAGGGCAGCGGCGGCTCGAAATTTCATTCCTTGTTCCATGATCAAAGATTATACCACGCGAGAGGGCCAGGTAAGAAGAAAGCGACCAGATATTGAAGAGTAGGGTGCAGAGAATCACGGGTAAGAATTGGATAAATTAACTCTTGAAATTGGCTTTGAAAAGTTGTATAGTATTTCTAATCACCTCAAAAGAGTAGACCTTGATATAGGGAGGCTCTTCATCAAATTTCCCTAAAAGACAACCTGAACTTCCAAACAAAATAATCCCTGAAGTAGCGCGGCTGTGCAATTATTTTAAGTGTATTTTCGTTCTCTGTGCTCAGGAGGAGAGCATGACAACTTTATCTGCTCTTACGCCGCGCAACCGAAATTGTTCAATTGGTTCTTGCCGGGTGGGCCAATCAAATCTTAGCGCGCAAGTCCTTATTCGCGAAAAAGCCGTTGAGTTCTACATAAACCAGAGCCACGTCAGGATTGGGCATACGAACGCGGAGGCCGTCCTAAGCAATTGCCAAGGCGTTCATCGTATTCGGAGATTGGCATTAGAAAACGCTGGTAAGTTAATTTCAATTGTTCACAGTGAAAGGAATAGGTACCATGAAACAGAATAAGAGAAAACTGACTGCATTGCACCCCTGCCATTGCAGGTTTGTTCCGCCCTATGTGCTGGAGCAGATGGCAAAAGCCAATGATGAACCTGTTCGCGAGAATGCCCGGTTGAGCCTGCAGCAAGACGAGCAATTCCGCACAGCCCGAGCCGCTCTCGTCACCTCTATGTCAACACTTGCCGGTCCAGTAGCCGGGATTATGGCGCCGCCTGCCGGAACAGGTGGTCGATCGATATTTGACTGCAACCATCAATGGGGACCGCCAGGAGCATTCCCCCTGGTACGTGGAGAGGGCGATCCCGTGACGGATGACCAGATCGTGACCAATGCCTATGAGGGCGGGGGTAAGACGCGCGATTACTATAAGACGAAACTGCTCCGCAATTCCATCGATAACCTGGGATTGAATCAGGTTCACAATGTCCATTTTGGCACGAACTACATGAATGCCTTCTGGAGCGGGGCTGAGATGTACTATGGCGACGGCGATGGCAATATCTTTACCGATTTCACCAAGGACCCCGATGTCATTGCCCATGAGCTCACACACGGTGTGACACAATACACGGCGGCGCTTCAATACTATGGCCAGTCCGGGGCGCTCAATGAGTCTTTTTCAGACGTGTTCGGCACTGTCATCGAGCAAGCTGCCAATGGGGAGACCGCAGATAACGCGGACTGGCTCATCGGGGATGGCATTATGGGACCCACGCTGTATGGGGAAGCCCTGCGCTCCATGAAAGCCCCCGGCACGGCCTATGATAATCCCTTCATGGGCACTGACCCTCAGCCAGCTCACTTGAGTCACTATTATGTTGGTTCTGGCGATAATCAGGGAGTGCATATTAACAGTGGCATTCCAAACAGGGTGTTTTATCTGGTTGCCATGGATATCGGGACCGATAAGGCGGCGCTCATCTGGTACACCACCCTGCAAAAACTGTGGTCAACTGCAGCGTTCGGAGACTTCGCCTATGTACTTGCCATATCAGCGCGCCAACTCACCCATAGCGGTCAAATGCCGGCCGGGACAACTCAGACAGTGCGTGCAGCACTGCACGAGGTCGGACTCTGAGAATGCATTTTGATATCACCAGATCTGCCCCTGAACCGCCCGCGTTGGGGGCAGATCTTCAATCTCAATCGTGATGAACTGAGGAGTTAGCCAGCATGCGCGTCGACTTTCAGGGCTCCGGTGGATTCGCGAATCTAAAATTAACGTGTCATGTGGATACCGATACATTGCCTCAGGCCCAGGCAGAGGAACTCTTGAAGCTCGTTCAAAGCTCGGGAGTCTTCGATTTGCAGCAAAGCGATGTGAGACCTGCACCGTCCGGTGGGCCACCAGATGTGTTCTCTTATCAGCTTTCAGTATCCGCCGGGGACAGACAAAAGACCTTGACGTTCAACGATGTGACCGCGCCAGGTTCGCTCCAGCCCTTACTGGCATGGCTGCGGACCCGAGCGCTCGAGCAGAAACAGAGAGGGGCGTGACCGTAACCGACAGTGGAGATATTGAACTTCGGATCAAAAAGTTGTATAGTGTTCTTAAACGTATCAAAAACAAATACACCTTCATCCAGGGAGGCAAGCTAGTCCAAAACTCACAGGAGACTCAACCATAAATGTCCAACCAAAATAAACGCTGAATAGGCGCAGTGGTGTCCGTTTGATTTTTCCGGCATATCCAGCCTATAAATTGATCGCCACAGAAACCTCATAAGATCGCATCACAAAGGAGTGTTCTATGTTTGGTTCAAGCATTCTTGAAGTTGCCATTGGCGTGGCTTTTATCTACCTGCTCCTAAGCCTGATTTGCACTGCCATCAATGAATTCATCTCCGCACTCGTAAATAAAAGAGGTGAAAATTTATTTGATGGCATCAAAAATCTGCTGAACGATCCAAAATTTACAGGGTTAGCGCAACAACTCTACAATCATGGGCTTGTGGACGGCATTTCCCAAACCTCCAACGATCCTAACAAACCTGGCCGCCATCCCTCTTATATGCCTTCCAAAACCTTTGCGCTCGCCCTCCTCGATATTTTGAGCTCAGACCGCGTCGGGGATAGTTGGCGAAGCCTTGCCATACAGAGACAAGCAGATCTCGATGCAGCCCAGGCAAACCTTACAAGTAACAAACGCAATGCCGACCTTAAGAAGATTTACAGCGATGCACAGATTGCCTTGACAAGAACCCAGGAAATTTTAGGCAAAGTGGAGGCATTTGAAAAGGCACGCGATGAATGGAATCTGGCATCTAAAAAAATCACGGGTCCCAGAGATCTTAGCAACCTTCGAATCGCCAAGGAAAAGCTGGGAACCGCACTGAGTCTTGGTCGTGTACTGGCTGTGGAATTTCCAGACCCATTGAGCAATATTCAAGGTGCAGTCGCAAACCTGCCCGATGGCCACACGAAACAATCTCTACTGGTCTTGATCGATAAGACAAAACGAGACACAGCTCTCGTTGCTGGCGAGGTCATCAGTGCCGAACAGCAGTTACAGAAACTGCAAGAGAACATTGAACAGTGGTTCAATGACTCAATGGACAGAGTTGGCGGATGGTACAAGCGCTGGACTCAATGGATTCTAGTGGGAATCGCTTTCTTTCTGGTCGTACCTGCGAATGTGGACACTATCATGCTGATCCAGAGGTTTCAGCGGGACAATGCTCTGCGTGCTTCCATTATCTCTGCGGCAGATAACGCAATTCAGACCAGCGGCGGAGACCCTGTGAAGGACGATGCCGCCAGAGCCAATTTGCTCACAGAGGCCAGTAAACTGTCTTTGCCCTTTGGCTGGATCCCCAGCTCGAACGAGCCGGAAGAATATAGAGCTCAACAAGTCCCCACTTGCAACCCGTCGAATGGATGGTTATCGTGCCTTGGGGCATGGACGATAAAACTGGTGGGCTTGATTATTTCCATCATTGCCATCCAGCTTGGAGCGCCCTTTTGGTTTGATACGCTGAGTAAATTCGTCAACATACGTGCTGCAGGAACCCCTCCGGGAGAATCCGCAAAGAGCAGTCCACGGCCTGCCAGGAAAGAAACAAGCCCTGCTTCCTAGGCAGATCGAAAATAGCCTGCGGAGTGAAATAGGATCAGCCTATCCCTGCCCTCTCAATCAAAATTCCCGACGCGATTGTCACGCCGGGAATTTTTAATTTGTAAACTTTCAAGATAGACGATCTTCATAAAAAACTCATATCTTCTTCACATACTGCAAATATCCACCAGCTATACTCCGTTTCATCTTTACCGCTTGTCTCAAAAATCAATAAACTCTTTGAGTCAAATTCTAAACTTCAAGTTTCGATGTGCATGACAAACATGCGGGCGGTACTCTTTACAAATGGAGAAAAAATGAACCGAAGAATGATCTTTAGCCTGGCGATTGCAATCTGCATGATTGCCTTATCTGCCTGCGCAAGCGCGACGCCTGGCGTGTCAACCTCAGGCAATCGCAATACAAGCCCAATAGCACCGACGATCCCAAATAGCAGCGCTGCCAATACGTTGGCACCGGCCACATCAGGCGGCAACGACACGGCAGCAGATCCAACTCTGGCTTGCAGTAGCGGTAGCCAATCCGCAAGCCTTACGCCCGAGGTAACGGAAGGGCCCTACTTCAAAGTGGGCTCGCCAGAACAGGCGAATCTCTACCAGGATGGCATGACAGGCACAAAGATTGTCATTACCGGCTACGTGTACACCACCGATTGCCAGCCGGTCGCCAACGCTTTGTTGGATTTCTGGCAGGCAGATGCGAACGGCAAATATGACAATAACGGCTACACGCTCCGCGGGCATCAACTCACCGATGCCAATGGGCGCTATCAATTGACAACCGTCGTCCCCGGACTCTATCCCGGGCGTACAGAGCACATCCATGTCAAGGTACAGGCGCCGAATGGAAAACTGATCACCACCCAGCTCTTCTTCCCTGGCGTCACGCAGAATGACGCGGATGGTATTTTCAATCAGAGTTTACTTCTGAGCATCCAGGAATCCAGAAGTGGACTTGAGGGACAATTCAATTTTGTCGTGCCCGCCCAATAGCATCGACTTCCTCCTCGACCCCACTCCCTAAAAGAGTGGGGTTTTGCTTTAGAATCAATCGTCACCGGTAGAAGATAGCGGCTGTCCAATGGGTAAAGATCACTTCGTTCTCCAGGCTAGGCTCGGAGGTAAAATCAGAACACTGTTCTTATGACATTAGATGTTATCGGAAATAACATACAAACACCGTCCCGAAGGTTTTTCCTCGATGAATTGGGGTGCTGGACAGCAACCTCACCTGCACTGCGCGCACACCTGTCCTGGCGGACGGCGCCAGGGGGCGCAAGTGCCGGGGAGTCTCGGGACGTTTTTCTTAATTACCGATAAAGTCTATTATCTCGTATCCGGTAAAGCATTTTAGAGAGGAGAGAGAGATGAAAAGAGACGATCGTCTCATTCTGCTTACCAGGGCTACCCTTTGGCCGCTGGCTGTGCTTTCCGCGATTTTTGGTCCCATGCTTTTTTTCTTCCCAAGCCGAACAGACATCCTATGGTCATGGCAGATCCGACCTGATATGAGCGCCGTGGTGGTGGGTGCCGGGTATGTCTTTGGCGCCTTCTCCATCACAACCCTGTTGCTCAAGAATCAATGGCACGCCCTTAATATTGCCATTTGGGGAACCTGGCTCTTCTCGATTGCCATGCTTCTCGCAACGCTGATCCACCTCGATCGATTTTTTGTAGGAACGCTGCGCTTCTATATCTGGTTCATCGTTTACCTGGCATTGCCATTCGCATTACCGGTTTCCTGGTGGCTCAATCGCCGGACCAGTACACCGCGCCAGCCTGAGGATCTTATATTTGGGTCTTCTATCCGGTACATAGGGTTGGTCGGTGGGCTGCTCTTCCTGGGCTTTGGTCTGTTCATGTTTATGAATCCGCCTGGTGCGGCGACGATCTGGCCGTGGCAGCTTACATCGCTGATGTCACGCGTCCTCGGAGGCTGGGTCATGTTCATTGGAGCAGGTGCCGCTGTGATTTATTTCGAGCCGCGCTACTCCGCTTACCGGGCACTTCTCCCGAGCTTGATCGTCTGGGATATCGCCCTGCTGGTTGGCTCGCTTTTGCACCTCGACAACTTCGACTTTACACGCACCTCCAGCTGGGTATGGTTTCTCTATCTGATCTTAGCAACACTGGGTACGCTTGTGCTGTTAGGGACCTTTGAATATAGGCACCGGCAACGCACAGGACATCCCGTCGCACCGACAACAGCCTAAGCGTGCACGATTACCATCGCGCCAGATCCTCTTTCATCACAAGTACTGGAGAAAAAGAAACATGACAATCTACATCATTCGCCACGCCCATAAAGAACAGGGCGATTTCTACAATCCGCACTTGCGCCATCAGGATCAGCCGATCAGCCAATTGGGACGGCAAGAGTCCCTCAAGTTATGGTCGTATCTGTGTGATCAAGCCATCTCGGCCATCTATGTGAGTGCTTACCTGCGCACGGGACAGACTATCGAGTACGTGGCCGGACAGTTAGGGATCACACCGGTCATGGATGAGCGCTTGAACGAAATTGATAATGGTCTTCTCGATAATTTGAGCGAGCAGGAAGTTCAGGAGAAATACCCCGATTTTTGGAAAGCCTATCGAGCCAGGACGGCAGACTTCCGCTTCCCTGGCGGGGAAACAGGCGAGGAAGCCTGCCGGCGAATTGCCGGTTTCCTCGAAGAAAAACGACTGGTCCATTCCAATGAAAATATCGTTGTAGTCAGTCACGAAGGATTAATCCGACAGTTGACGTGCTACATTCTGAACCTGCCGGTATACAAACGCGGGAACTTTTACATAGATTTTTGCGGGATCATGGAAATTACTTACCAGCCAGACTATCAAAGCTGGAAATTGATCCGGTTTAACCAGAAACTATGATAGAAATTTACGAGCAGGCTTTCCCATGCCAGGGAGCCGAATCCGAAATGTCCCCTTTGAAATTCCTACCGGCCCATCAACCAAGGTGGAACTGTAATTCCTCTTCAACGACGCGGTAGATGAGATCGTGCTCATGAACCGGCTCAATGACTTTCAATGCCACATTGTCACCAGGTTTCACCCAAACCACTCTATGATGGCTCACTTCCATGGACGTCACTTTTTGCGTGAAATCGGTCGCGTGCCCCAAAATGTGAATGGTATCGCCTACCTTCAAACTATCGGTGAGGTTCAAAACCGCAACATTGAGATGACTGTAGTAATGTGTGACAATTCCAATTGCTGCTTCCATACGAGTTATTCCTTTCTCGGTACCTTCACGATCAGGACCGAACAATCTGAATAGTGAACAAGTTTTCGCGAGACGCTGCCCATCCAGAGACTCTTGAATTGGCTCAAGCCTCGTGAGCCAGCTACTATGAGATCAACCTTGTTTCTCCTGGCGTACTCTATGATTTCGGTTGCCGCATCTCCGCGCGCCAGCACAGACCTGGATTCGATTCCGTGGCGCTGAAGCAGGCTGCCGGTTCGAGTCAGGAGCGCTTCTCCTAGTTTTGTCTCTTTTTTTCTTAAGATTTTTTCTTCCTCTGGCTCCGGATACACGGCATAGACTGTCTGCCATACGCCATAGGAGGGCGCCATCATGATCGGGGTCTGGATTGGAGGCAAAACATGCATGACTCGTACGTCCACCTCTTCAGGCAAGAGGAACCTGCCCAGATAGCGCGCTGCGCTCTGGCTGGATGGAGACCCATCTGTGACCAGCAGGATTCTGCAGAATCCCTGGTACGGTGCACGTACAATCAACACAGGGCAGCAGGCATGTTCCACCACCTGTTGCGCTACGCCACCAAGCAAAATACTTACCGTCGAACGCAATCCCTTTGCCCCGAGCACAATCAGGTCTGGCTTGCGAGTCTCTGAGTTTTCAATGATCTTTTCCGCAGCAGAACCAAGCTGCAACTCGGCTTCCACGCGATAGCCTAGACTGGACAACTGGCTTTTTGTCCTTTCAAGCGACCTTTCGAATTCCGGGACCCAGGGGATCTGTCCTGAATGAAAGGCACGGAAAACAAATATTCGACTTTTCGGTGGGAGGGGAATATTCTGTAACCACTCAACAGCAGCCTGGGCATGCTGAGAGCCATCATCTGCCAGAAGAATGTTCAGTCGTCGTTTCGGGGTCATCACAACCTCCTTTCACGAATGGAACACTTCTTCGTAATATTACTTTAGCACAAATAGTCATCAATTTCTAGTCCTCTTCTTTCGCGTTCAGGACCTGCTTGAAGTCGGAGTTGCTCGCTCCTGGTTAGGCTTTGCGCAGGCCCTGTTTCGCCTTTCCGATGGGGCAAAATGGTTCCCAACACAGAGACGGTAGCTGGAGCGTTTGAGGAGTTCCCCTTCTATTTTCCCTCTTAGTAGAGAGACAGGTTAAAATTCAACGATCGACCAGTGACACATTTTGATTGACAGGTACATGATGGCAATCTCTATTCGTCCTGCCCTGCAAGCTGATCAGCAAACGATCCTTTCATTTATCCGTCAGGCAAATCTCAACCCCAGAAACCTGGATTGGCGGCATTTCCTGGTTGCTGAGGAGGATGGCCAGATTGTAGGCATTCGTCAGGTCAAGGTTCATTCGCAAGGCACACGCGAGGTCGCATCAGGCTTTGTCTTGCCCGAGTACCGGCGTAGAGGGGTTAGTGCGCGCTTGATGAATGAAATATTAACTCGGGAGTCGGGGCCACTCTATACCATGGTCAATGAAAAATGGACGCCCTACTACGAGCGATTCGGCTTTCAGCGAGTGGACGTCGATCAACTACCTGCTGATTTCAAAAAAGAATATTGGATCGGAAGAATTGTCACATCCTTGATCTCGATTTTCCGGAAAGAAAAGCTAGACATTATTCCGATGAAAAGGAGTAACCGATGACCGCTGTTACACGCTCTCCCCAAATTCTGGTGCATGCCCCCTTACAAACGGTTTTTGATTATGTATCTGATCTCAGCAGACATCCCGAATGGAGCGGAGGGCTGAAGATCGAAGCAGTTTCATCTGGTCCAATTGGGGTGGGAAAAGAGTATATTTCGCATGGAGAAGTGGCCATCCAAAAGGATCGTCCGAACAAAGTTCAGGTCTCGGCCTATGAGCCTCCGCACAAGTTTGGCTTTATCGCCCATGATCCCGATTTTGGAAACGTCTCACACGTTTTCACATTCACGAAGCAAAATGGAGGCGTCCTCATCCGGCGTGCCATGACCGTCAACCTGAATCCCCTGGTCGCGCTGGCGTTTCGCTTCTTCATTTATCCGTTGATTGGCAGACCATCGATGAACAAGTCGCTGGCAGCACTCAAAACAAAACTCGAGGACAATCGGATGTCCTTGAAATAGACATCAATAAGACAGGTGGAATGGAGATAACATAAGTCCCCTGGTCGACGTTAATAATTGCAAAGCAGAAAGGAGAACTGGCATGGCACTCCACGCTTATTTGAGGCTCAAAGGCCAGCAACAGGGAGAAATCAAGGGTTCTGTTACGCAGAAAGGCCGTGAGGGGATGATCCTGGTCAGCGGCGCAAGCCACAGCATTGAATCTCCGCGTGATGCAGCTTCAGGTCTGCCGACAGGTGGACGCGTGCACGAACCCTTTATCATCACGAAGGAATTAGACGCAGCCACTCCCCTGCTTTACAACATGCTCGTCCATAACGAAAACATCCTCACATGGGAATTGCAGTTTTGGCAACCCAGCGCTGCAGGCACGGAGCGCAATCACTATACCGTAAAACTGACAGATGCCAGCATCGCCAGTATTGATTTCAGAATGCCTGATACTCAAGATCCTCATCTGGCGACCAGGGCGGAATATGAAGAAATCGCCTTCACCTACCAAAAGATCCAATGGCTCTGGAATGAGGGCGGCATTACCTCTTCCGACGATTGGGCAGCTGAGTAGCTGGTAGACATCCTACAATCCTTTTCCAGTAGTTATTCTAGCTATCTGACAGTTTCGGATTTTAACAACCGCCGATGGTCGAGTAGCCCCGAATGTTCCTAGTGGTCTGTGGGATAAATAATGCAATGAATTGAAAACAATGTATCTGTTCATAGCGTTGAAATCACGCTTGAAATCGTACCTAAGGAACCATTGGCACGTTTCGAATTTATTGCAAAACTTAGCCAACAAACTACTAGAGGGGCGTATCGAGACCACACATTTCATGTAATCTTTCACTTTCAGGTTATTTTTGGTCTCGACACTTGCACCTGGCGCACACTCCCTGGCACCGCCCGCCACTGCGGAGCGTCCCCGAAGCGCAGCGGAGTGGGAGGGCAGGTGTGCCCCGGGCGCACACTTGCGCCTTGCGCTGAGGCGCAAGCCTCAAGCGCAGGTGAGTGCCGGGGAGTGCAGGTGTACGGCGGGAGAGCGCCGCCTACTCGACCAACGGAAAGCTTTTGGAACAAACTGTCAGGTGGCCAATAATTATTCAAACAAAAAAATTTCGCGTGATAATTTTGCAGGCTTAATGCTATACTGATTTAGTGTGACATTATCATAGGTTTGTTTTTGTCGAGCCGCGCTTCCTGAAATTCCGCGTGAGGCGAGACGAAGAAAAGGATATTTGTATGAAAAAGATCTTCCGCATTTCTTTGTCATCGATTATCTTGTTGGTTCTCTCTGCCTGCAATTTATTCGGATCACCTAACCCGGTTGCCGGAGAGACTTCGGTGGTGAGACTGAGCGTCCAAACCCAAAATGGAGTCAGCACTTTCAGCAAAGCTGGCGAGACCATCAAATATAACTATCTTGTCACGAATACAGGCAGTGCACATCTCGCTGGGCCTGTCATTGTGAACGATGCCCCCAGAGCGCCTACCTGCCCCGATCTCGCGACCGTTGGCAATGGGGATATCTATCTCGATCTCAACGAGACCGTCACCTGTCAGGGCTCCTACGCCATCACGGATTCGGATGTCAATACCGGTTCGGTGACAAACCTGGCTACTGCCCTGGTGGGCGGCGTAACCTCAAATCAAACCGGCGTCACACTCGCGCTTGGGGTCGCACAGGCCAGCAGCGTGTTGACCTTAAAGAAAACTGCCAGTTCACAGACCTACGGTAAGGCCGGTGAGACCATCGATTATGTTTTTACACTTACAAACGTCGGGACTACTCCTCTCGGCCCTGCTCAATTCGTGATCAATGACAACAAACTGGGCGGATCGGTCCCCTGTGGACCTGATCAAACAACGATCGCTCCCAATCAACCTCTATCCTGCACCAAGACCTACACCATTACTGCAGACGACATGGCACTCACTACGTTGATCAACACCGCAATCGCTTCAGGCGCGGGACAAACCACCGCACCCGCCAGTACCACCGTTACTAATCTCACAGCGCCGGCTACCCAGACGCCGACGAACATCCAAACCGCCACACCGGGTCCGGCCTCGAACCTGACGCCGGGCAGCACGATCCAGCATCAGGTCGCGGTCGGCGAATGGCTCATCCAGATCGCGCGCTGTTATGGCGCAAAGTTTGACGACGTGCGTAACGCCAACCCGCAGATTGCCGACCCTGATTTTATTCTGCCCTCCATGATCATCGTCGTCCCGCGCATTGGAAGCGCAGGCAAGATATATGGTCCGCCCTGTATTACCTTCTATACGGTCCAAAGCGGTGACTCGTGGACTTCGATCGCACAGAGATATAACGCAGATTTGGCTGTTTTACAGCATGTGAATCCGGTCACACTTTCTACCGGGACCGTGATCAAGATCCCGTTGAATTCGGCCGGTGCAGCCGGCGTGGTTGTTCCTTCGACGAGTACCGTACCTACCAACACTGCCTCTCCCAACACGACCAGCCAGCCCGTTACATTTCCTGCCGGTCAAAATACAGCCTCCCTCGCCGGTGTCGTCAGCCCAAATCAAACCATTCAATATGTGGTTAGCGCGACCCAGGGTCAGGAATTGACCATCAACCTGATCGCGAATCCGAATGAAATTTTCATCGGGGTCAATGGACCAACAGGCATCGCTCTTAAGCAAATGGATGGGCTTTACCAATGGCATACAACGATTACCACCAGTGGAAATTATTTTATCAATGTTACCAGTGCCCTGGGGAGCTCGCTCAAAAACTATACATTGCAGGTCACGCTTTCCGGTTCTGCGCCTCCTGCTACAGCCACCCCTACCGCTACACCTACCAGCACTCCCCCAACACCCGGTTCTTAAGAGTGCCGTAAACCATCTTTGGTCACAACAAGACAATCCATGCAACCACTGGCATGGATTGTTTTCATTTCAATTTTGGGTTCTGTGTGATTTGCTGTGATGATCTGAATGTTTTGCCAGCAGTTGTTGTTTTTTTACAAATTATTCTGACATAAAGATCTTCGCGCTGACCGAAGGGGGCGTACGGTGCCCTGCGGAGCCGCCGTTCTTTGGCGGCGCAGCCGACACTGGCACCTGAACGGGAAGCGTTCACGCCGCGCCAAGCAGCGGCAGTCCCGTGCAGGTGAGCGGCGGAATCAACCAAATATAACGTTCACCTGCACTCCCTGGCATACTGACGCCGTGCGCCAGCACAGGTGCCGCCCGTGATTTGCTAGGCAAATCAGGCAGGTGTGCACCAGGTGCAAGTGTTTCACCGATTTTCACTGAGCCTTCGCGCAAATTCGTGACATCGTGCCCGCAGGGTAAATCCGTGGCAAAAGGTTTGGAGATCCCAGTGAGGTTATACTTCTGGCAGACGAGATCAGAGCAGAGAGATTCCGCCAATGGATAAACAAGTGGAACCACGGACCCATCGAATTGAATCGATCGATTTCCTGCGCGGACTGGTGATCATCATTATGGCATTGGATCACGTCCGCATGTATTTCGGCCTGGGAACCTGGTATTCCGAGCCGACCAATCTGGCGGCAACGACTCCCCTGCTGTTCTTCACCCGCTGGATCACACACTTTTGCGCGCCGGTCTTTGTTTTCCTGGCCGGCACTTCGGCATTTCTTTATGGCATAAGAAAAATAGACCTCAGAGATACGGCCTGGTTTCTGTTCACCCGCGGAGCCTGGCTGATCTTTGTCGAATTGGTGATCGTCAATTTCGCCTGGACCTTTGATATCACCTACAGCTTTCGGATCCTGCAGGTCATCTGGGCGATCGGGGTGAGCATGGTTGTCTTGTCGGGGTTGGTATTCCTGCCGAACCAGTTGGTCCTGACCATTGGAATGATCCTCGTGTTCGGGCACAACCTACTCGACTCGATCACATTCCAGGGTTCGTCTCTGCCGAATATCCTGTGGTACGCACTGCACCAACCCAAGGTCCTATTTAGCGATGCCGCTCATCAAATCAACTTCGTCTATCCCGTCCTGCCCTGGATTGGGTTGATGGCTTTGGGATACATCTGTGGGACGCTCTATCAAAAAGAGGTGCCGGCCGGGCGCAGAAGACGGTGGTTATTCGCGCTCGGGGTTTGCGGAACTTTGCTATTCATCCTGCTGCGGGCTTTCAATTTGTATGGGGAACCCCACCATTGGTTCACGCAAAAATCCTTTGTATACAGCCTGATGTCATTCCTGAATACCACGAAATACCCACCCTCCCTGCAGTTTCTGCTGATGACCATGGGACCTGCGCTGGTTTTCCTGTCGACGATCGAGAACGTAGGAAGCTGGCTTGCCAAACCTGTAATCGTCTTCGGCAGAGTCCCCTTCTTTTTCTATATCCTTCACTTATACGTCATTCACGCCCTGGCTACGCTCTACCTGGTCTACAGGGGCCACGACTGGCACGAATACATCCTATCCGCCAGAGGAATTAGGTCGGGTGCGTTGAGCAACTTCGGGCTGAGTCTTGGAGCGGTTTATGTCATCTGGCTCCTGGTAGTCGTACTGTTGTATCCACTATGCCGGTGGTACCAGGCCTATCGAGAGCACAACCCGGCAAAGTGGTGGCTGAGCTATTTATAAAATGAAACTTTCGGTGGATTTCTGTCCTCCATTGCCGTGCTTATAATGTCGCCAATCCATCACGTCCACTTCATACAAGGAGTTGAACATGGCAGAATTGAAGACCCGGGTCAACAGAGGCAATGTACATAAATTTCTTGAGGGGATCAGGGATGAGAAAAAAAGAGCAGAATGCTATCAAATCTTGAAGATCATGAAGAGAGCCACGAAGGCCGAACCCAAAATGTGGGGCATGAGCATCGTTGGGTTTGGAGACCACCATTATACTTATGAGTCCGGTCGTGAAAGCGACTGGTTTCTGGCAGGCTTCGCGCCGCGCATGCAAAACCTGACCATCTACATGATGGGTGACCTGGATAGTGCGCTATTGAAAAAACTTGGCAAATACAAGACAGGCAAGGGTTGTTTATATATCAACCAATTGGAGGATGTTGATACAAAAGTCTTGAAGGCATTGATCGCAAAATCTGTGAAGAAAATATCGGAAAACTAATTCAGAGGCTAGCACCTGACAATTTTTTTCAAAAGCATTCCGTTGGTCGAGTAGGCGGCATCGCGCTGACTGAAGGGGGCGTAAGGTGCCCTGCGGAGTGCCGAGTGCAAGCAGAGGCACGTAGTCGAAGCGTCGTCCGCCGTACACCTGCACTTCCCGGCACTTGCGCCCGGGGCACACCTGCCCTCCCACTCCGCTACGCTTCGGGGACGCTTCGCAGTGGCGGGCGGTGCCAGGGAGTGTGCGCCAGGTGCAAGTGCCGAGACCAAAGATAACCTGATGACAAACGGCAACCAGCTTAAATCACTTGACTTATACAATCAGGGCCTGGGCAAGGTCCCAAAGTCTACCTGGCAGAACCCAGCGCTGGAAAAGTTAAATCTGGCGGATAATGGGCTGACCTCGGTTTCTGAGGAGATTGGAAATCTTATCAACCTCACCATGCTCGACCTGGGTCATAACCGCTTGTCTGCCCTGCCTCAGTCTCTTGGCAAGCTGGCAAAGCTCGAATTCCTTTATTTGAGCAATAACAGATTGAGTTCCGTTCCAGAGTCTTTGTGGGAACTAAAGACACTCATTTATCTAAATATCACCGATAACCAGCTTAGCTCCTTGCCGCAGGAGATGGGCCGGTTGTCAAACCTGATCGAGCTCCGGCTGTACAACAATCAGCTCACATCTCTGCCCGATGCGCTTGGACAGCTGGCCAACCTGCGAGAGCTGCACGTGATGGGGAATCAGTTGCGATCGCTGCCCGAATCGATCGGCAAATTGAGGCAGCTCAGAAAGCTGGTCCTGGAGGGCAACAAAATCGAATCTCTGCCAGACTCTCTGGGGGATTTGAAAAATTTGAAGGACCTTGATCTGAGAAACAACAAGCTGCAACGCCTGCCTGACTCAATCGGAAAACTGAAACAGCTCAGATTCCTGGATTTGAGGGCAAATCAACTCACGAGCTTACCGGCCAGCATCGCAAGACTATCGAATCTCGAAAAGCTCGATCTGCGCTGGAATAAGTCATTGTCGATTCCAAACTGGATTGCAAAACTCGAACGGCGCGACTGCCTTGTGTATAGATAGCTCGGACTCCTGAGGATTGCATTGCGGCGCAGCGGAGCAGCTAATTTCCTGGTTTTTTGCTGCCGAGTAATCCATCAATCCAGTATCAGGCATA
>DATGYJ010000617.1:0-7067 GCA_035298105.1 Anaerolineales bacterium
GGCGCATTCGGATCCGTGCTCGTGCTGTCCAACGCTTCCTTGGCACTCCCGCGCACGATCGGCGTCGTGTCACCCGGAAAACCCTGCTTGGTCAACAGTTCTCTCAACTCCAACTCCACCAATTCCAACAACTCTGGATCATTTATCTGATCCACTTTGTTCAGGTACACCACAATGCTCGGCACTTCCACCTGACGTGCCAACAACACATGCTCGCGCGTCTGCGGCATCGGTCCATCCGGCGCAGCCACCACCAGGATCGCTCCATCCACCTGCGCCGCTCCCGTGATCATGTTCTTGATGTAGTCCCGATGCCCCGGCATGTCCACGTGCGCATAGTGCCGCTTGGCCGTCTGGTACTCCACATGCGCAATGTTGATCGTGATGCCTCTCGCCTTCTCTTCCGGCGCATTGTCGATCTGATCGTACGCCCGGAATTGGGCTTTGCCCAGCATCTGCGAGACTTTCGTGATTGCCGCCGTCAGCGTCGTCTTCCCGTGGTCGATGTGTCCCATCGTCCCCACGTTCAAATGCGGCTTGCTCCTGTCAAATTTCTGCTTCGCCATGTCTCTTTCTCCTTTTTACAGACATAGAACTTTTCAGCAACTAAGCCCACAACGGGATTCGGACCCGTGACCTCACCCTTACCAAGGGTGTGCTCTACCGACTGAGCTATGTGGGCAGAACGTGCTGTCCCGACGGTATTCGGGATAGTGGGCGGTGAAGGATTCGAACCTCCGAAGTCTTCTGACAACTGATTTACAGTCAGTCCCCTTTGGCCACTTGGGTAACCGCCCGCGTATGATGTTTTTACAAATAATCGGTGACTTCCAACAAACCAACTATTTTCTTGCTTGCCAAGCCGACGATCGGAATCGAACCGATAACCGCCCGCTTACAAGGCGGGTGCTCTGCCGATTGAGCTACGTCGGCACACTTTGCAGTGCAGGTGAGTGGGACGAACACCCACACCTGCGGCCCGCCTCGCGGAATACTTCGCGCATCCTTCGACTTCGGGGTACCTCCGCTCGGGATGTAATTAAGCAGGGGGATTATACCAAAGCCATACTTAAAGGGGAAGTCAACAGGCAATTAAATTGCTCCCCGCGCATAGGGAGCACGGGCAACAGTTTAGCAGGATTCAACCTGTAAGTCAAGCAGAATCAACAAATTGCGCAGGGTTCTCTCAAGAATGAGACCAGAGCGCAGGGATGGGAACATTTCAAGGTCGAGTAGAGTCTTCTAATCAGACCAGGGGGCTTGGCATACTTGGCTGGCAAACTCTATTTCTCCTCCTGATTTCCCCATATTCGCCTCGACAATCCTGTACTAATCCTGTACTGATCCTGTACTCATCCTCTAGTCCTCTTCCGCTGGTCTATCGCTTCAAGAACGAGGAAGGTGATTGGAGACAAGCAATATCATATAGAGTGCATCCGGCAAGTCCCATCCTTACCCGGAGCGACGATAAGGACAGATAACGATAAGGGTGGGCAACCACAAGGCTTGCCCCTACTCTTGACTTAAATAGAAGTTACATGTATATTTAGAACACTTGTTCTAGACACAGGTTCAATTACAGGTGACCCATGACTGAAATCAATCGTTATGCCCTCATGATGGAAGCATTGAATGAACTCAAACCAGAGATCGATTCAGCGCGCCAGACCAAACCGGCACCTGCCCTGCCTTCGTTGAACGAGGTTCTCGCTGGATATGAGCCGATGCCCCCGGCAGCACTGTTTCTCGGCGTTGCCTCCGATGACCTCCCTGTTCTATTGAACCTGCATGACCCCATCCCCGGGCCAATTCTAATAGCAGCGGATCCCGGCGGAGGAAAAACAGCATTGCTTCAGACAATTGCTTTGGCCGCCGCACAGATCCATCAGCCAGAAGATCTTCAATTCGGTGTACTGACCAGCCATCCCGATGAGTGGAACCGAGTCGAAAACATCCCAAACAATGTCGGCATCTTCCCTCTCTACCATCAATCCGCTGAAGATTTTATTCTTTCCCTGGCCTCCTGGGCGCATGGAAATAAAACCAGTGAACAATCTGTTCTGCTGCTGCTGGATGATCTGGAGGCTGCAGCCAATCTTGATTTTGATGCCCGTCAAAACTTGCGTTGGCTTCTGTTGCGCGGACCTGCTCGCCGCGTTTGGCCCATCGTTACTTTGAATCCCAGCCGCATAGAGAACATATTACCCTGGCTGGATGCATTTCGCACGCGTGTTTTCGGGACAATGCAAAACCCGCGGCAGATCGAGCAGCTGGACGCTGTCAGTGCGGAGCTGGAGTCTCTCAACAGCGGTTCACACTTTACCTTGCGAGAAGGAGAATCCTGGCTTCGATTTTGGATACCAAGCATAGATTATTAGACAAGGAGTTGAATATGCACACTGGAATGCTTTGGTTCGATAACTCTCAAACGGCACTCACTGTCAAAATTCAGAAAGCTGTGGATTACTACCACAAGAAATATGGTCGTAGCCCCGATTTGTGTCTGGTTCACCCCAGCATGCTGGAGACGAATCAGCGGCAGCTGGAGATCAACAAATTAACTGTCCGTCCCTACCGGCCTGTTCTACCAGGTCACATTTGGATTGGCATAGAGGACAAAAATTAAGTCGAGTCCTGTCCCTTGCAACCTCCCACAGAACTGGCCTGTGGGAGGCCTTTTTTTAACCAATAGCCACAACGAAAGCGACCGAATGGCTTAGATCATGGCTGATGCTTACAGACCAATTCGTTAGGCCCAATTCCCTGGCTTTGCTGGCTGCCATGCCCTGCAAGATCAAGGTCGGTGCATTTTGTTCATCACCCAGGATTTCGATCTCTTTCCAGGCGACATCCCCGATTCCAGTGCCAAGCGCCTTTGCAACAGCTTCCTTCGCAGCCCAACGACCGGCAAGAGATTCGGCACGCTTGCCACAATATTCCAACTCTGCAGGCGTGAAGATCCGTTCGAGATAATGCCTGCCATGTCGTGCAATCACTTCCTCGATGCGCGCAATTTCGATGAGATCAACACCCGTCGCAAGTTTCATAGCATCCCTGGAGGCCGATTACTTTTTTCTGCTCACGGTCCGGCTACTGCGATCGCCAGCTTTTCCGGGTCAATAAACTTTCTGGCCGTGTTCAATACCTCATCAGCGGTCACTTCATTGACCAAATCTGCATAGCGACGATAATAATCCAGGCCCAAATTGTGGCGTTCGATGTTCAATAATGCGTTCGCGACTCCCCCATTTGACTCGAGGGAAAGCGGCAAGCGCCCGATGAAATTTGCCTTTGTGTCGACTAACTCCTCAGTTGTGACACCTTCCTGTACGAAGCGCTTCAGCTCATCCACGATGAGATCAGAAGCCTTCTTTACATTTTGCGGATTTACCCCTGCGCTCACTTCCCATGAGCCCGGACCCAATCCTGCGCTCAGGCTCGAATAGGCGTAATACGCCAGCCCCGACTTCTCACGAACCACATCGCCAATGCGTCCCATCATACCAAATTGGCCCAGGATATTATTCCCGAGCGAAGCAGACATAAACTCGGGATCGCGGCGCATCGGACCATTCGTGCCGATCACCAAATCAGACTGTGATTTGCCTGCGATGCGGTGATGCTTACTGACTGTTTTCTTCAACATTTTTAATTGGGGCAGCTCAGGAGTTTCTTCCAGACCGTCAGCCCGCCAACCGCCTAAGGCGCGTTTGACCTGTCTCACAGCGTCTTCTGGCTGCACAGCTCCGACAACCGCGATGACCATTCCATGCGGACCATAATGCTCACGATGGAATTTCACGAGATCAGAGCGCTTGATATTTTGGATGGTTTCAGGATAGCCATCCTCGGGCCGGCTGTATGGATGACCCTTGAAAAGGATTTGATCAAAAACCATCGACGCCATGTCCCCCGTATCTTCCGCTCGAATGGCCAGACCTGTTAGCAATTGCGCACGCAATTTTTCCATTTCAACTTTTGGAAAGGTCGGCGTGCTCAGGCTTTCGGCTAGAAGATCGAGCAAGAGTGGCAAATCTTCTGCCAGTGAACGCCCATTGAAACCGGATTTATGTATACCTGTATTGAATCCCAGGCTCGCGCCCACCGATTCGAGTGCATTGTAGATTTCGTCGAAGGTCCGCGTTTTTGAGCCGCGCATTAATGCGATCGCGGCATATTCTGCTAATCCCAGTTTGTCATCGGCATCGAACAAAGCACCAGCTTCAAAATACCCGGCAATGACGACAGATGGACTATTGAAGTTGGATCGTGAAAGGACCGTAACGCCATTGGGCAGCACCTGCCGGTAAACATCATCCGGGCCAGGCAATGAATTGAGTTTATCTGCCATTATGCCTTCCCATCCAATGGAATGTAAGTGCCAACCACGCGGCTTTGGGGTTTGAAGTATTCGTTCGCGACCCGTTGAATATCTTTGGCAGTCACGGCTGCCAGCTTATCGAGATAGGTCTCAAACCAATTGTAATCTGCAAACATCTCGGCATAGCCCAGCCAGAATGCCTGATTGGTGATGTTGTCACTGCCATAAGCAAACAAAGCCCGGGCTTGTTTAATGGCACGTGTGATCTCCTCTTTCGTCACCTTTTCTTCTTTCACCCGCCGAATTTCTCTGTCCAGTGCAGCCAGAGCCTCTTCAGGCTTGCGTTTGGGATGGATGGTCATCGTGATCGTATACATGAATGGATCGATGGTTGCCTGAGCGCCACCGTGCACACTGACAACGTATTCCTTATCTACCAGGGCGCGGTAGAGCCGGGAGGTCTTGTTGGATATGCCGCCGCTGAACATATTGAGGTTGCTTGGACCCGCCAGCAAACTATCGAGCACGCTTAATGGGAAGAAATCGGGATGCGCAGCCGTTGGGAAACGGTAGCAGGCCTGGACGTAGGAGGTGCTGCCCGGTCCCTCCACCGAAAGATGGACCTCTCCATTCTGGGGTGGTTCTGAACGGGCAAGCCGTGCCGGTTCCCCGCCGGCAGCGATCGGCTCAAACAACTCACGGATGCGCGCCAGCATCGACTGTGTATCAAAGTCGCCAGCGATCGCCAGAACGGCATTGTTGGGGACATAAAATGTGCGATAGTGCTGATAGAGATCAGTGCGCGTCATCGTGTGCAGGTCCGCCATATCGCCGATGACCTCATGGTGATAAGGGTGAACCCGAAATGCAGTTTGTTGGATCGCCTCTCCGAGGGCAAAGAGCGGCTCATTCTCATTGCCTTCGCGCTCAGAGATGATGACTGTACGCTCGGAAGCAACTTCTTCTGCCTTGAATTGGCTATTGACCATGCGATCTGACTCAAGGCGTAATGCCAGATCGATCTTGTCAGCAGGCATGGTTTCAAAGTAGGCAGTCCAATCGAGATAAGTAAACGCGTTCCATGTTCCGCCTTCACGCGCGATGGCTTTATCGAGCATGTTCGCAGGGAATTGCTCGGTGCCTTTGAACTGCATGTGCTCGACCCAATGCGAGACACCCGTTCGTCCCGGTACTTCATCGCGCGAGCCAACCCGATACCATAGCCACGCTGAAATGATCGGGGCGGTATGAATTTCTTTAATGAGGATTTTGAGGCCGTTAGAAAGTATCGTTTGTGTAAGATTATTCTTCATGGAATAACCGTTCCTACGGGCGTAGGATTCACACTTTCGGGGCTGACGGCTTGAGAACAAACCTGCAAGCCATTGACCGTTGCATGAGGTTCAACCAGACAATACCAGGGTTCAACCACCTTTTGCAGACCCACAAACGGTTCATGCAATTCGGTCTGATTGAGCGGAATATTGACGGGAACGTCCAATACAGCCGGCACTTTCTGGTCGACTGGCACAACCAGGTTTTGAATATTGATGGGCAAGACCAGACCCTCAGGCAGGACAATGGTGGCGCGGGCATTCCTGATATTCAAGCCGCCTGTCTCCACGGTGACCAGCGCACCATTGATAGTCACAGGCCGGCTCAGTGTGACGTCGGTCGGTCCGCTGACGTTCAGACTAAATTGAACAGGAATTTCTTTCTCCACGTGGATGTTCGTCTTAATGCTCGCTTGATCCATTTTGACAAAGTTCGTATAAAGCCCTCCAAGCACACCTGTCATCCGATCGGTGGCATAAAGCTGGATTCCCTTTACGGCTCCGAACATCTGGAGCATGATCAAGAGTGCGATGATCAATACGAGGTTTACCGTAATAGAGATCACACTTGCGACCGTCCAAAAGGCGGGCAGGAATTTGAAACGCCATCGCTTGCGTTTCGGTTCCGGTTCGGGGGAAGGGGCAGCCGGCGGCGGCTCGGTATCGGTAAAGGTTGGCGGATTCTGTACAGGGGAGCCGTTCCCATGCGGGAGCCTGGCGCGGATCGATTCGTCCAGATCCGCCGACATGATCCTTTTCATCTTGCTGGGTTCATTTTGATTGGAAGCAGGCGTAGACATATGACCTCTTCAGTGTGAATGTGACTGTTGTATTTCCCAAATTCTGGAATTTCGTTAGCCGTAACCAAATGACTGCGAAAACGACTATCAATTTTAGTGTGCTGTAATCTTAGCATAGATATATGCTTTCGCGCACCGCGATTTTACAAAATACCGCACAATTTGACGAAGAATTCGATTGTAGCACGCAAATGGTTCCGGAGCGCTTGCAGAGAGCTACACCCAGACCTGATGTGCGCTGTTGGAACCGGCTATACACTTTTACAAGCAGAAGGATCAGGGGACTCGTCCGGCCGCGTGTTTGCCCTAGATCATTTTTCTGTTCCCTGGGGGTGGAAAAGGCGTTTCTTGTGCAACGAAGGTATACGAAGCTACTGCGAACCTAAAGTGAAGGTAGCCCATTCCGGTTGTCAGCCCGCCTGGCCGTCGCTGCCGAATGCACTAAATGCCGGAATATAAGCGTTACATAAAGGTTGATTTACCCGTCTTGTCTGTGAATTTCATTTTGGCTATAATCAGCCAGTTATTGTTAAAATTGAAGCATGCTTTGGAGGTATTGTGACTAATCAATATTTTGTAGCGGTAGTCGGTGCAGGACCGGCGGGGTTATTT
>DATGYJ010000618.1:0-18912 GCA_035298105.1 Anaerolineales bacterium
CACTTCGCCACGTGCGGCAAGTACGGGGCATCAGCAGTGAAGCGAGGGAAGGAAGGAGGGATATGACGCTTAAACGGATGGACAACGTCCTCATCGTGGTCGACGACCTTGAGGCTGCGAAGGCATTCTTTGTCGAACTTGGTATGGAGCTGGAGGGCGAGACGACCGTCGAGGGCCCCTCGGTAGATCGTCTCATCGGCCTGCAGAACGTCCGGGCTACCCTCGTGCTGATGCGCACTCCGGACGGCCACGGACGGATCGAGCTGGACAAGTTCCACACGCCGGAAGCGATCAGAACTGGGCCCGAGAACGTTCCCGTGAATGCACTCGGGATCCGCCGCATCATGTTCGCCGTCGATGACGTCGACGACGTGGTCGCGCGCCTGCGCGCCCACGGCGCCGAACTGGTCGGCGAAGTGGTGCAGTACGAGGACACGTATCGGCTCTGTTACGTCCGCGGCCCCGAGGGCATCATTGTCGGGCTGGCCGAGCAGCTCGGTAATAGATCGGTAACGGATGTTTTAGGAAATCCTTAATTCAAGAATTTGCCGCCAAAGAGCAAAATCAGCTTTGATTTTCCTAGCGTACTTCGCCCACTAAAAACTTGAAATCGTCCTTTCCGCTCCGGTTCCCGCCGATTTGTCGGGCAGCCGAGGCCGGCAGAAGGGGGCAGTGTAGCGCTTTACCGCCCGTCTCATAATTGATTTTACTTTTCACATGCATGCGGAGGCTGAAATTCAAACAGAAAGTAAATTAAATTATCCGCAGGACAGCTGCGCTTGTGCGGCACTATGGAATCGAAAACAGTAGAAAGTGAAGGCTCATGAGTCGGATTGACACAAAAATGCCCTTGGGCATTCACCGTGACTTAGCTATTGTCGCCCTCTCCACATTCATTTGGGGGTTGGGTGAAGGTTTGTTTATCTTCTTCCTACCGTTGACTCTCCAAAGGTGGAATTCGGATGCAGTGCAAATCGGCGCGGTACTCAGTATGATCGGGGTAACGATGGCAGTTGTGCAGGTACCGGCTGGGTATTTTTCGGACCGCTTTGGCACACGACCATTAATTTTTGCATCCCTACTATTAGGGATCGTATCTGCAATCGTTATGGCTGCGGCTCGTAGCTTGCCTTTTTTTGTCGCCGGGTTATTGGCATATGGTTGTACTTCGTTTATTAGCGCTCCCATGAACAGCTATGTCACAAGTTTACGTGGTAGTTGGACTATACAACGCGCGGTTACGTTCCGCGCTGCCGCATTCCAGGTGGGTGCGATTGTCGGACCGATACTGGGCGGTTGGATCGCAAACACAGCTGGACTGTCCATCGTCTTTCGATACTCTGCTGGACTTTTCCTGGCCTCTACGCTCGTAATGTCCCTTGCCAGACGTCCGTTGGAGTTGGAGCATCAAGAGGCATCCATCCATCTGGTCAGCCCAATCGCGAACCCCCGGTTCCTTGGATTACTGGCAGTCGTTTTCTTTACGATCATCGCTATCAGCGTCCCACAGCAACTTACCTCACTTTATCTCCAGAACGTTCATCACATTTCGATCCAACAGATCGGAACCATGGGAACGATCGCAAGCATTGGTACCGCCATCATTGTGTTCTCGCTGGGGAATCTACGCGTATCCACTGGGATGCTGATGGGGCAGCTACTTCTCGCTGGCTTTGCTCTTTTGATGTGGCGAGGCCAAAGCGCGATCACCTATTTCGTGGGATACCTTTTCGTTGGTGGGTATCAACTGTACCGTTCAATGGCACTGGCTTTTTCGCGCTCGTTGGTCAAAGTCGGGGATACCGGGTTGGCATATGGCCTCGTTGAGACGGGGAATGCCCTGGCAGTCGTCGTTGCTCCACTTGCAGCGGGATTCCTATACAATTACCGACCAGAAGCAGTGTATATAGCCAGCTTGGGTGCCCTCGTCATCACCGTAGGTTTGAACAGGTTGCTCTTTCATGAAACGCACAATGAGATTCTTCCGGCGCAGACATGATGGATAAGACTTAATGGCAAAGATAGTTGATAAGGCGGATTTTGCATGACAAGTCTTATAACTCTAAAGCGTGCCAACACAGCGTGCACCCGACTGGTGGGGCTCCTCGCGTTTTCAAACAGCCTGCGTGGTTTGAAGCTGGTTCCGGCAAAGCAGCGCTGTCTCGTCCCGCCCCGCTGGATCGAGCCTGTCGAGATCACCAGTCCTTTACAGGGTGCTCACGCAATACCCCACAGGGCATACCCTTTTCAGGGTGCTCCGCAAACGCAGACCGTTCGGGGCTGTAAAAATGGAAGGCATTCACAGTTTTGTTAACTCGGGGCGACACTCCTACACGGTTTGTAGAACCAAGGGTAGACTCAATTTTAGACGTCGCACTTCAGGAGATGGACTCATTATGCAAGAGAAAGCCAATATCATTGCAAGAGGGATACTGTTTGGCTTTATGACAGCCTTGTGGATTTTAAGTCATTACTAAACGGCAAGCGCCGATGGCGCAACTGTCGCCGCCCACCAGCCCTTTACACCCACAGGGCGCTCACCTGCACTCCCCGGCACTTGCGCCCGGGGCAAGTGTGCCGCTGCGCGGCTAAGCGCAGGCGCAAGTGTCGCAGGGGTGCTAACGCAACGGGTGTCGCCAGCCGTTGGGCGGTGGAGTGAGATGATTACTATTGGATTAAGAACACTTTGCCTCTGGTTAGGTCGTAGTCTACTTCCAGTGAAACACGCATTCTCATCAACTTGATGAAAGGAGATTCAAACCATGTTGCGAATATCTAAAATCTATATGCTTCTATGCCTTCTCATCAGTGTCCTTTTTAGCAGTTGTTCTAATACACCCCTACGGTCACCATCCCCTACGCCCCCGGTCGTCGAAGAATGGTTTGGAATGCAAATATCATCTGACCTGTGGCAAGCCGAGACGTTCGAGAATACAATTTATGAACGTGGCCGAGTAACACATCGCTTATTAACAGGTTGCCGTGCACAGATCCTATCGGAGGATCCCTCTTCCATCAACAATTATGTTGCGGATTGGGATGCTTCTACCCTTCAACACTTTTATACGGCCGAGATGAGGTTGGATCTGTGGAGAATTCAAGACAAAAATGGTACCTTAAGAGATACCTATTTTGAGCTCTTCGATACAACTGGTTCCGCAGACCAGGATCTCGGGCCCCAGTATCTACGTCGATTGGCATATGTTCTGGTAGAAACCGGAGATCGCCCTATTGAGTGTGTAGACGCAGTTTACGCTCTGCTTAGCTCGATAAAGCCGGAATCCTTCCCAGATATAGGAATCGCCCAAGGATGAGATTGAGCATCGGTTTCCGCCCAACACAGCCCCGCTGCGCGGGATGCTTCGCGACGTGCACCTCAGCAGCGTACGCCGGGGCGCTGCGCAGCCCGACCCCTGGGAGAGCACCAGGGTCGTGATGGTGGGACTCTGCGCACGCCTTGCGGGCAGTCAGGCAGTTTGCGCGGCTTGAAGTTGGTTCCGGCAAAATGGCGTTGTCTCGTCCCGGGCGAGCGCCGGGACTGCCGCTGCTTTGCGCGGCGTGCACAATCCCACCCACCAGTGGGTAACGCTCACTGTTAGGTTGCAAATAATAGGAGAGTAAAACATGTTTCTACGACAAGATTACACTCAAGAAGGAATCACATGTTTGGGCAGTGCGGTTGTTCGTGTTGCTCCCGATTTTGCGTCGATGACCATCGAAGTGGGAAACGCCGATGGAAATCCCAAAACCGCTTTTTCAAAAACGAAGGAAACTGCAAGAAAGCTGAATAAGTTCTTGCAGACATGGGAGAAAATCGATAGTCGATCATCCAATATTTCCTTGCGAGAGGAACAAGAGTATGTCAATGGTCGATGGAAGCATGTAGGATACAGGGCTAGTATTCAGTTTCATGTAGTGATCAAAGATATAACTCAAGTGGAAGAAATCCTCAGCGGTGCGGTAGAGACGGGAGTCGATCGAATACTATCGTTTGGATTTGGCACGTCAGCGCTAAAGGAACATCGAGCGTTGGCTCGGCGAAATGCGATTGAAGCGGCATTTGATAAGGCAAGAAACTACTGTAAGGCTGCAAACGTGGAACTTGGTGAAGTCATCCGTATCGAAGACGTGAATCCAGATTTCACCTCCCCTTACCGGGAAAGTCATGTTCAGAATCAAACTTCATCTACTGATCTATCTGAGAGCTCCCAGGCAATTGACCCGGGCTCCATACCGGTCAATGGTGCAGTCCAAGTGACATTCAAGATAGTTAATAAGGTTACGAAAGAAGCAACCTAACCCAGCGTGCACGCGACCCCTGCACGAGCACGAGGTTCATGACGATGGGAGTCTCCGCGCTTTCAGACAGTTCGCGTGGCTCGAAGCTGGTTGCGGCAAAGTGGAGTTGTCCCGTCCCGGGCGAGCGCCGGGATGCTGCGCAATCCCGCCCACTAGGGGGTAACACTCACCGTTAGTCCGCTCGTTGCATACAAAGCGATGAAAAAAACATTCTCCGCTTGGCGTGGGTCATAGACCGTGGAACGTGTAGATTCTTCCTTGAACACACATGCAGCACCCTTGACTTGGAGTCGACTCCAGATGTTAGACTTCCGTTCCAAATGACATAAGCTTAAGGAGAGAATTATGCAAAATGTAAAATTGAACAATGGCGTTGAAATCCCGATTCTCGGCTTCGGTGTTTTTCAGATAACCGATCCGACCGAATGTGAAAGAAGCGTGGTTGACGCTATTCAAACTGGATATAGCCATATTGACACGGCTGCTTCTTACCAAAATGAAGAGGCGGTTGGCAGGGGAATCAAACAAAGCGGTGTCGCAAGAGAAAAACTATTTATCACTACAAAACTTTGGATTCAAAGAAATGGCTATGAAGGCACAATAAAAGCCTTTGAAAATTCTCTGAAGCGATTGCAATTAGATTACATTGATTTGTATTTGATTCATCAGCCATTCGGCGATGTGTACGGTGAATGGCGTGCGATGGAAGAACTGCATCAACAAGGCAAAGTCAGGGCAATCGGGGTTGCAAACTTTTATCCTGACCGAATCATGGATTTGATGATTCATAACGAAATAACTCCTGCGGTAAATCAGATTGAAGTAAATCCTTTCAATCAACAAATTGATACGCAAAAGTTTTTGCAGGAAAACAACGTTCAGGTTGAGGCCTGGGCTCCATTTGCAGAGGGAAAGAACAATATTTTCAAAAATGAGTTGCTCCTTCAACTCGCTGCGAAACACAAGAAAAGCGTTGCCCAGGTAATTCTGCGTTGGCTTGTACAAAGAGGAATTGTTGTTCTTTCAAAATCGATTCGCAAAGAAAGAATGATGGAAAATATCAGCGTGCTTGATTTTGAATTAAGCGTAGAAGACCTGACTGCCATCACAACTTTAGACACAAAGACGAGTAGCTTCTTTGACCATCGTGACCCTGAAAGAGTGAAATGGCTGGGCAACAGGAAACTAGATGTTTAATGAAAGGCGTCACTTTCAAGCAAAAAGCGGGCTAACCAAGCAGGAACCCGATGCCCGACAAAGAGCGTCGGGGCCACACTTGTCCCGGGTGTACGGGCCGGGAGTGCAGGTGTGGGGTGGGACTGCCGCGTGTAGGGACGGCGTGCGCGTTTTCAGGCAGTTTCTGCGGCTCGACTGGCGAAGCCGTGTCGAGATCACCAGCCCTTTACAGGGTGCTAACGCAACGGGCATTGCCAGCCGGTAGCCCCTTCAGCAAATACTGGGAATTATCCAGGCGTGGTTGATATTACATAGCATATCGTATATAATACCAATATGGGCGTTCCGAACATTGTCATTGATACCAACGTAATCATCACTGCCTTGCGTTCCAGGAGTGGCGCGTCCAACAAGCTGCTTTCTCTGGTTGGCACAAAGAAGTTTGAAATTCATGATTCTGTTGCCCTAATTCTCGAATATGAAGATGTGCTTCAGCGACAGAGGAACGAGCTTGGGTTGTCCGAAGAAGAAGTGTCTCTTTTTGTCGATTCCTTTTGTGCAATGGCACATCATCATCAGATCTATTTTCTGTGGAGACCCTTCCTAACGGATGTAAATGATGATCTCGTGTTGGAATTGGCGGTTTCTGCCAACTGTGAGTACGTCCTGACACATAATGTGAGTGATTTTCGAGGTAGTGAAAGGTTTGGCATACGAGCGATAACCCCGAAAGAGTTTTTGCAAATTATTCGTGAGGTGTGACGATGAGCGCATTAAGTCTGAGATTACCGAAATCTTTACATGAACAACTGCGTGAGCTAGCCCAAGAAGAGGGGATTTCCGTCAATCAATTTGTCATGCTTGCAGTTGCTGAAAAAGTGGCTGCTCTTTCCACAATTGAATACCTGGAAAAGCGAGCAAAACGCGGTAGCCGTAAACAACTTCTGGAGATCCTGAGCAAGGCTCACGATGTGGAACCCGAAGAGTCTGATAAATTGTGATCGGGGCTAACATAGCCCCGCTCCCTTTACAGGGTGCTAGCGCAACGTGCAACACCAGCCGGTAGCCTGCACATGATATAGAGGAACAACGATGAAAACATTGAACCCCCTTGAGTTTGTTGGTGCTACATTGACCATTGTAGGAAGCTTTTTACCGTGGGAGCGTTCAGGTGGCTTCGCTGATTATGCTATCAATGGCATCCGAGTTGACATTGCCAATTTCAAGTATTGGGTTACAGGCATTCATGAATTTCCTGTTTATGACTATGGCGGTGTGCTTGTTATACTTCTAACATTAGTAATTGCTCTTCTTGTCCTCTATCCACCTCGATTTATTAGAAATCCTGTTTTGTGGAATCTAGTCATTGCTGCAGTCTTAATGGCTTCATCACTATTCTTTGTGGGAAGAGGGTTAACTCATGTGTATGGCTACGCTAGTTCGATCGAGCCACCTACGCTCAGGATCGGACTCACTTTTGTTGTACTCGGTTCGACATTATTATTATGGAAGGCGATAATGATTTACCGTCAAGCTAGTCAGCATGAAAATAAGGTTGCCGGCTAATACAGGGAGCACCAGGATCGTGGTGGTGGGACTCTGCGCACGCCCTGCGGGCAGTCAGACAGTTCGCGTGGCTCGAAGCTGGTTGCGGCATAGCGGCGTTGTCTCGTCCCGGGCGAGCGCCGCGAGGCTGCGCAATCCCGCTCATGCCAACGCAACGGGTATCCCCTGAAGGGGACGATGTCGCTCACCGTTAGGCGCATTCGCAGGATTATTTCGCAACAAGAAATTTGCTGTCGGTTTCACATGGAGGACTATTCAAATGAAGAAAGAAGTATTAGATACAGAAAGGTCATCATTCTACGACCTAAACGCAACGCGCGTTATAGCCACAACCATCGGAGTGATCCTCGGAATCTCAGGTTTTAACCACGGATTTTTTGAGTTCTTGCAGGGTAATACTCCTACCAATGGTCTTATTATTCAAGCGATAGGACCAGCACAAAGATTTTGGGTCTTGGGTACCGAGGAAGCCTTTACCATAATCCCGAATTTCCTAATCTCAGGCATACTGTCAATGGTGTTAGGACTAGCAATTGTTATTTGGTCACTGCGATTCATCCAAACTGCATATGGACGAACAGTTTACCTAGCGCTCTTCATTCTTCTTTTTTTAGTTGGTGGTGGAATCGGGCAGATAGTTTTCTTTATACCTGCATGGGCCTTCGCAACTCGAATGAATAAGCCTCTAGCTTGGTGGAGGAAAGTACTGCCTCGAGGTATTTGGCCTTTCCTTTCTAATATTTGGATCATTACGCTCATACTATCCTCAATTGCCATTTTAATCGGTTTAGAGATCGCAATTTTCGGCTTTTTGCCTGGAATTACGAATCCTGAAAACATTAATAACACGGCCCTTATCCTTGTATTGATTTCAGCCCTTCTGAATATAATTTCGTTCGTCGCAGGGTTCGGTCACGAACTTAAGAGAATGAATCCAAGCAACGAACTGGTCTCAAGATGAGGAGAAATTCTATGTTTAGAATTATGTTTGGCATATTCATTGCGTTGCACGGTTTAGTACATTTGTTGTACTTCGGACAGAGCGCGAGATATTTCGAGCTTAAGCCTGGGATGGTTTGGCCCAATGGATCGTGGGCATTCTCAAGACTCCTTGGGAATAAAGCAACTGGAGATCTAGCAAGTATTTTGTTAATAATGGCTGCAATTGGTCTTATCGCTGGTGCCACGGGAATCCTCTTGAACCAAGCTGGGTGGCGGCCAGTGGTCGTCGGTGCGACTGTATTTTCTTCGGTTGTCTATATTTTTTTCTGGAATGGAAGAATGCAGAATCTAGACAGTCAGGGAGCGGTTGGCATCCTCATCAACATAGCGATTCTGGTGGCAGTGCTGATCCTGCTGTGGCCCCCCACTGAATGAGATCAGATGCGCTTAACACAGCCTGCAGGCGACCCCTGGCAAATCATGCAGGTGTGGGGTGGGACTGCCGCCCGTAGGGACAGCGTGCGCGCTTTCAGGCAGTTTGCGTGGCCTGGAATTGGTTCCGTCAAAGTGGCGCTGTCTCGTCCCACCTCGCCGGATCGACTGGCGAAGCCGTGTCGAGATCACCAGCCCTTCACACGGTGCTACGCAATCCCCTAAAGGGGACGATGTCGCCAGCCGCTGGGCGGCAGCTATCCAATCCCATGCTTGTGAAAGTAGACGCACTGCTGGATGTTTCAGAACTGATCGGAGAGAGAAAATATCATGCGGATTCGTCCCACCGTTCGACTGCTTGTGCTCGATGATCAGCCGCGTCTACTATTATTCCACGTTCACGATCGGCGACCGCTCCACGAAGGGTTTCCAAATATGGCTGTTTACTGGAATACACCAGGCGGTGGGGTCGAAGCAAACGAAACATACGAACAAGCAGCACAACGGGAATTGTGGGAAGAAACAGGAATAAATCTTGCGACAGTTGGCCCGTGCGTATGGCATTACCAGCGAGTAATTCTCGGAGATCGAGGGCGGGTGCAATTACAAGAGCGCTATTTCGTTGTCCCGGTTCCCACATCGACGGTCAGTATGATCAATATGTTGCCCTATGAACACACAACCCATCGAGCCTACCGCTGGTGGACAGGTCAAGAATTGCTCGCCTCCTCCGAGGCATTTCAACCAATGCAACTCCCACAGCTTGTGCAGCCCTTATTTGATGGTATCCTTCCTTCAGAGCCAATCGACATACCAGGCTGAGTGAATGCGAAGCGGAACCTGTGCCCGGTTGCCCCTATCAGCCCTTTACAGGGTGCTCACGCAACGGGCAACGCACACCGTTAGCCCTTTTCTACGGACGAAGAATGAGTAATCAATACTAAACACCATAGTCTATGATTAGAAAAAGAGTATTTCCTGGAAGCATTCTATCGCGTTGGTTGCGGCGTGGTTTGATGAGCGCCTTTTTGGTTGCTGTGTTCCTTTTGATTCTCGATGGCTATGTCGATTGGGTCACCCGTAACTTGCGGTTTAGTAATCCCCAACAGGTGTCCCCGAAGTCCGTTGCCATTGTATTCGGAGCGGAGGTCTATCGGAATGGGAAGCTCTCCCCAATGCTAGCTGCCCGAGTGCAACAAGCCGCTGAAGCTTATCGCACTGGACGCGTACACAAACTTCTGATGACAGGAGATAATAGCCGGACAGATTATGATGAAGTGACGGCTATGAAGCGTTATGCGGTTGAGTTAGGCGTGCCAGCCGAGGTCATTCACTTGGATTATGCGGGCTTTTCTACGTATGAAAGCTGTTACCGGGCATATGAGATCTTTGGCATACGAGACGCAGTTGTCATTACACAAGGCTTTCACCTCCCGCGGGCCGTATATACGTGTGCGCATCTGGGGATCGAGGTCGTGGGGTTGGAGACCAATGATCGTGGCAGCTATTCGAAGCGTACGATGGGGAGACATATGGCGCGGGAAGTCTTAGCCACTGCGAAAGCCTTGTGGGATGTGCATCTCCGCAAGCCGCTACCGACCTTTTTGGGGAGGTATGAAGGGATGGAGTAGCAATAATGAAAGGGCTAACACAGCGTGCTGCACCCGACCCCTGCACGAGTACCAGGGTCACACCGGCACGGCAGGTGTGATGGTAGGATGCGCCGCGTTTCCAGGCAATTTGCGTGGCTTGGAGCTGGTCCCGGCAAAGCGGCGTTGTCTCGTCCCGGGCGAGCGCCGGGACTGCCGCTGCTTTGCGCGGCGTGCGTAATCCTGCCCACCGTCGGGTAACGCCAACCGTTAGGCGCACTGGAGCGAATAAATAAGCGGAAGTCTCTTTATTTAGGATCATAAGTGACCATGCAAAAAATCGACGCATTACCAAAGCCAGCAGGTCCATATCAGGTTGGATTTTCTCACCTCAACTTCGTTGATGAAAGCCGTGTCGATTCCTCTCTGCAGGCCAATGGAAAAAACAGAGACATTCCCATTATCATATGGTATCCAATCGATGAACCGGGCGAAAGATTTCCCTCAAAATTGCTGAAAAGCCGGGATCTGGCGAGTTTAAAACGTTATCCCCTGTATCGGTTAATCCCCAACAGCATTTGTGATATCGATACGAACAGTTATCAAGACGTCCCCCTATCCACCAAAAATTCCAAATTCCCTGTTCTGGTTTTTAATCATGGATTTTCGTCGTATATGGAACAGAATACGATTTTGATGGAGCACTTGACGAGCTTTGGCTATATTGTTGTTTCGGTGGGGCATCCCTATGACGGTGTAGCATCCTATCCGGATGGACGGAGTATACCTGTAGATTTGGAAGCGATCAAAGAACTGACAAAACAATCCAGGGCGAATTCGAAAACCTTCAGCAAGAATATCAAGCTGTTGGCGAGAAACGATTTATCGATTGAAGAGATTACGGAATATACAGGGAATTATCTCAATGCCAGCAAATCGATGAATGATAAAGTCGTGATATGGGTGGATGACATCCGATTTATCCTAGGCGTGCTAGAGAAAATGGAGAGTGGGTTCATTCAGTCGCAATTTACTCATAAGCTTTCTCTCGAAAAGGGAATTGGCGTATTCGGTCAATCCTATGGAGGTGCAGCATCCGTTTTAGCTTGCTGCCTCGATAACCGACTCACATGCGGAATCAATATTGATGGTGCCATGTATGGAGGCATGAATAATAAATATAAGTACAGGCGACCAACCCTGTATATGGATAGCGACATGCTACCGGGCAGAAGTAAATATTTCTTCTATTTCAACGAAGATGACACATACCATATCATGATCAAAGGTTCCAAGCATCTGGACTATTCTGACTTTACGTACATTGCTAAGATTTGGCTACTGAAATTAATGCAGCTATTTGGCGAAATTGATGGAAGGCTAATGATCAAGATCACGAATGACTACGTTCTATCATTCTTTGATAAATACATTAAGCAGATCGACGCCCCTCTCTTAGAACGAAATCCATATAGTGAGGTTGTTTTTGAAAAGCGACTTCACGAATGAGAATGTCGATTGACACGAACGGTGCAAAAAGGATCAAGGGTAGCCAATGTTGAAAAGCGACGAACACAGCCCCGCTGAGCGGGATGCTTCGCGACGTGCACCCAACTGGTGGGACTGCTGCCCGTAGGGACGGCGTGCGCGTTTTCAGGCAATTTGCGTGGCTCGAAGCTGGTACCGTCAAGGTGGCGTGATCTCGTCCCGGGCGAGCGCCGGGACTGCCGCTGCTTTGCGCGGCGTGCGCAATCCTGCCCGCCAGCCCTTTACACCCACAGGGCGCTCACCTGCACTCCCCGGCACTCCCTGGCACCGCCCGCCAGGGCAGGTGTGCGCCCGGGGCAAGTGTGCCGCTGCGCGGCTAAGCGCAGGCGCAAGTGTCGCAGGGGTGCTAGCGCAACGGGTATCCCCTAAAGGGGACGATGTCGCCTGCCGTTGGGCGGTTGTCTGCAATGACTTATAATTAAATAAATGGAGCAAGAAACGGAGGGCTAATCTTGTGGGCGCGAAAGTTCTCATCACTGGTGCAGGCGGGTATCTGGGCAGTGTGCTTGCTACCGAACTGGCAAGCCTGAAAAATGTTGACCGTATCACAGGCACAGTCCACAACACATTGCCGCGGATACCATTGCCCTCTAAAGTGAACTTGGTCAAAATCGATATTCGTTCCCCCGAACTATCAGAAGTTATGGCGGGACATGACTATGTTATCCATTCAGCCTTTATCGTCCAATGGTCAGCAAAAATGTCTGCCGCAATTCGGGATGACATCAATTTCAATGGCACGCGCAATGTAGCTCAGGCAGCCATCAAGAATCATATTCGAGGCTTTGTTCATGCCAGTAGTATTGCCGCATACGATCCCATTCACGCACAAGGAAAAGAGAACTTGAACGAAGACTGTCCAATTGGAAACGGCAATTCTCCAATGTATTACTTGAACAGTAAAGCAATTGCTGAAAAGATCCTGAGGGAAGTTTTGGAATCGTCAAATATCCCGCTCACCTTCTTCCGGATCAGTTACATCACTGGTCCCCGCGACCCTGCAACCGTGCGAGGATTTCGCGAGAACGCGGTGCTGTTTCCTGGTCGTAATCCGCGCGCCCAATTCGTCCATGAAAACGACGTCGCTCAAGCTTTTGCCCAAGCCATTCACGGGAACATCCCCGGTGCTTTCAATGTTGTTCCAGATGATTTCATTCGTCTACGTGAGGTTTATAAAATTATCGGTGCCAGACCCCTGATCGTACCCGTGTGGCTGGCTCATCTCGTAACTTTCGTGCGGTGGCGTTTCTTTGGTTCGCCTACTCATCCATCTTGGGTTCAGACAACCCTAATTGATTTTTCCTTCAGCAATGCAAAGCTGAAAGCTACCGGATGGATGCCACATTACAGTAGCGCAGAAGCTATTCGCACAGCATTGTGAGGTTGAAGTCCCAATCCGCCTAATACAGCGTGCACCCGACTTGCTCACCTGCCCTCCCACTCCGCTACGCTTCGGGGACTGCCGCTGCTTGGCGCGGCGTTCGCGATGGCGGTGCCAGGGAGTGTCGGGACGGTGACTACCGATTTTGGTTTTCAAATTTCATAGGGGGACGATGTCACCAGCCGTTAGGCGTTTGCCTGATAAAAAATCCCGCCTAGAAAGGCGGGACAGAATAAACCGATTGGCAGTTTTTTACTCAGGCTTTGATTTCTGCATATTGGCACGAAAGGTTTCAAGTTGTAACCAATGTTTTTCTAATGCTTGTTGACCTTTGGCAGTGATTTTGACTTGTGTCTTTGTTTTCTTGCCAACGATCTTCTTATCGTAACTGATAAGTTTTCCTTCTACAAGTTTCGATAAGTGAACTGAAAGATTTCCGCTTGTCAAACCAGTCAGGCGTTGCAACGCAAGGAAATCAGCGCTTTCAACCGTTGACAATATGGTCATAATCGCAAGCCTGGCAGGTTCATGGATCAGTTTATCCAGTCCGGCAATTTCTTCGAATACATTACTCATCTTTAGCCTCTTCGAGAGGTAATGATTTTACAAAGAAGATATGCCACATCACACCTTGCAATGCCAAGAGCACCCCCACAAACATAGTGACGCCCAGTATGGTTGCCCTCACTCCCAGGATATTCCACCAGCTTTCCCCAAAAAACATTGGTGTAATACTCACGAAAATTATACAAATTGACGCCGCAAGCCTGACGGCAGAAAATCGATTTAACGGCACGCTCACCATTGGCGTATCCAATAGAAGCACTGAAGCAAACAGCAATCCAATGAAGCTAATAGGCAGGTGTAGAGTGACGTCCATCCAAAATGCGACCAGTCCCAGCAAACCCGAAATGGCTTGCGCGATCCAGTAAAGACGACGCCTGGCTGAAGAGGGCCTTATTTCACCGAATGTGTGTTTATAATATTGGTTAATCATCAAGGACAAGAGTAAGGCACCGAGTATCAATATTATCGGCAACAAGAAATTCTTGATGGGATGTTGAGCGACATTTGCCCAAAGACTCATCAGAAAGAGACATAACCCTAGCGGCACTGCATTTAGCCCGTGCAATGCTGAGTAATTTTCAGATAAGAATTTTGTCTGGGAATTGGCTCTCATGAGACACTCCTTCCTTGGAACTGCAAAACGCTTTGCGGTACAAACCAATTTATATTATAAGCATTTTATTGGATGTGTCAAGTGACATAATTCAAGAACGCCTGCCATTGCATGCACTGGACATGTGGGATTCTGCGGCATTTTCAAGCATTTTCCTGGCTCCGAGTTTTTCCTGCTCCCAAACCTTGTCCACGCCTGCCCACCTGCCAGTGAAGCACGCCGGTGGGCGGATGCGGGGTGGGGCGTGTGTTCAAGTTGAAGCCGCAGCACCACCAGGAAGGAGCGATGTATGATTCGAATTCCTGTATTCTTGTTGATCATTCTCGCTGCAAATATCCTCGCAGCCTGTGCGCAGGCGGAGCCAGTTCAGCGGGTGGAGAGCACATCCACGCCGAGGCCGACAGAGACAGGGCAAGCCAATGATCCCTTTCTGATTTGTAAATCTGTCTCCGAAATTCCGGTTGGCGAGTGCAAGGCCCTGGTAGCATTCTATCTTCATACAAGTGGCGATCACTGGATAATGAATAACCCAGGATGGGCCGGTAAAGATATCTGGCTGGAGACAAGCACTCCCTGTTCCTGGGCTGGCGTTGTTTGTGAGAACGGTCATGTTACTGAGATTTCTCTCGCATTGAATGGATTGTCTGGTGAAGTGCCTTCAGAAATCGGCGACCTGACCTACCTGACCTCACTTGATCTTACAGACAATCATCTAACGAATGTACCGCCAGAGATTGGCTCGTTAACGAACTTGAGCCGGCTGAATTTAGCGTTCAACGATCTGAGCAGCCTACCAGTCGAACTTGGTCATCTGACCCGTCTGACTGCGCTCTACTTAGCTGGCAATGGTTTGGAGAGCCTTCCGCCAATTGGCAACCTGACCAGTTTGACCGAACTCTATCTGGGATACAACAGCTTGAGCAGGGTACCACGTGAAATCGGCAATCTCACGAAATTGACGATACTCGACTTACAGCAAAACAATCTGAGGGATCTGCCACCCGAACTCGGCACGCTATCCAGCCTGGAATATCTCCGCCTGCAAGATAATCATTTGACGAGCCTGCCTATCGAAATTTATGAACTGACCAACCTCATCGAGCTTAATCTATCGAGGAATAAGCTAAGCGACCTGCCATCAGAAATCGGCAACCTGACTCACTTGGTGAGTCTCTCCTTATCCGACAACAACTTGGGCAGCCTACCGCCTGAAATCGGAGATCTGGCGCAGCTGTCTGAGTTTGATTTGTCGAAAAATGAGTTGACCAGCCTGCCGCCGGAAATTGGCAAGCTGACCCAACTTCAAACCCTGTTCTTATCGAATAACAATTTAAGCAGCGTGCCAGCCGAAATTGGCAACTCTACCAGTCTGGTCTTACTCTATTTAAATGGTAATCAACTCAACGAACTGCCACCTGAAATCGGCAACCTGACCAACCTGAGCGAGTTTTGGTTAACTGACAATCCTTTGAACACCTTGCCACCCCAACTATGTGCTGTATTTTCGGAGGTTGTCTTTCCCAAGTCCTTATGTACGGCCTAAGTGGGCCGCGAAAACCAATTCTATAGCTTGACAAAGATAGATAGTATCTTGTGAACATTATTGGCTTGTGTCGCGATAGCCGATAGCCTATTCCTGAAAGCGAAGACCACCCACCAACCTCGCCCTGCTGTTTATCCCTATGTTTTCTGCTGGGCATGGTGCGTATCACTAATTCTTTGAGGAGTAAGATTTTCCTATAATAGGAGATAACGAATATGTATGTAGGTGCAATTCACAACAAAGCGTGCACTCGACCCCCGGCAAAGTACGCCGGTACCACACTTGCACCGGATTTGCCAGGCAAGTCAGGCAAGTGTGGTGCACACCTTTCCCGGGTGGATGTGTCGGGAGTGCAGGTGGGGTGGGACTCTGCGCGTTTTTTGGAGATTGTCCCGGGCAGGGTGATTCCCGATGGGCGTGGTTCAGATTGAAGCTCGTTGTGCTGCGCGCGATCTCATAGGCGCGTGATCCCGACCGAACGTCCGTCGTGCTGGTGTGGTCGGCGCAGACAATCCGCAACGTAGAATGACAGCTCGGGTCGCCGAACACGCCGCTGCAGCCGTACTAGATCCTGTTATGAACTTGGCAGGCTTGTGGGATAGAATTGCAGCCAGCGCGCTCCCTCCGGGGTGTGCGCTGACAGGAACTATTGTGATAGGAGGAGCTGTGGCTCACTATATTCGGGTGACTCTAGAAATCGGACCGAAGGGCAAGAAGGTGGTGGCGGTGGCACCGGACTGGCCCGGTCTCGAGCGCGGGGCAACGACCGGGGAGGCTGCGATCGAACGTTTACTCTCCTACGTTCCACGGTATGCAACGGTGACGAAGCTGGCTGGGATGGAGGCCGCGTTTGCGAACATTACTGTCGTCGATGTGGTCGAGCACTATCCGGGCACGGGCTCAACCGACTTCTGGGGTATCTCCTTCGCGTTTTCGGGCATCGACCAGCAAGCCATGTCGGGCGAAGCATTGGAGCGTGAACTGACGCTGATGCGGGCGTGCTGGGCGTTTTTCGACGATGTGCGTTCGCGTGTGTCGGCTGAGATGCAGCGGGGTCCGCGCGGCGGAGGGCGAGATCGGGACCACATCGTCCGTCATATATTTGCCAACGAGCAGGACTGGGCGAAGAAGCTCGGCGTGGTCACGCCTGAGGAGGCGATGCTGACCAACACGGGAATGAACGCGCATCGCGAGGCCTATTGCAATGCAATTCGGGCGTTTCATTCCCAGAGCAAAATGGCCCGCACTTGGCCGCTCCGGTACCTGATCCGGCACACCGCGTTTCACACGCTCGATCACGCCTGGGAAATGGAAGACAAGGATCTGACTGCCAAACGAGCGTGAGACCGAGCGCTATATCAGCATCGACATGGTGCATTACTGTCGCTTCTGCGTGTACGAGGCGTTTGTGATCGCGCTCGATGAGAAGGCGCTGTCTCCAGCTGCACGGCTGCTCTATTTGATTGTCAGTTTTTTGAATACAGTATCGCTAGCTTTCTCAGTTTATTCGCACGGCTTGGTGTGAAAGGCTTGGATGCCGATAAGATATTTGCGATATTGGAACACGAAGAGAAGAAAACTGCAGGATAACTTATTGAGCTTCTCAGAGTACATTTGAAGGTCAATGTGCGCAACAAAAGCAAGGAGAAAGTTTATGGGAGAAGAACTGATCACAGAGGCTATCCGTAAAATGGTCGAGGCTGGCAGTCTAGCTGGTGCAGCAACCCTGGTTTGGCAGGATGGCAAGGTAATACAGGCTGCGGGGGTAGGCTGGAGGGATATAGCCTCCAAGCTGCCCATTGAGAGGAATACATTGTTCCGGATCGCCTCAATGACAAAGCCAATTACATCTACGCTGGCACTTATGTTATTTGATGAAGGTCGGTTTGCGTTGAGTGATCCGATTACCCGTTGGGCACCAGAGTTTTCGCAGATGCGTGTCCTACGCTCGTCGACGGCCACGCTCGATCAGACTGATCCGGCAGAGCGCCCCGTTACCTTTGAAGACCTGCTGACTCATCGTTCAGGCCTGACTTATGGGGATTGGCATCCTGGCCCCATCGCGCAGGCGTATAAAGATGCATTGGGCGCCGATATCGACAGTGAATTGCTCCCCGATGATTGGATTGCCAGACTCGCCGCGCTCCCTTTGATCGATCAGCCGGGAACGGCATTTCACTACGGTCACTCAACCGATCTCCTGGGCTTGCTGATTGCACGTATGGAAAATGCACCACTGGGCGATGTGCTCAAACGCCGAATTTTCGACCCACTGGGAATGGATGACACCGGCTTTACTGTTCCATTGGAGAAGCAACCGCGGCGAGCCGGGCCGTACGGATTTGACGAGGTTGGTCAACTATGTGAGCGGCTCACGGGTCCAGGTGGCTCGTTCCTGCCTGAACGGCCTGAAGGAATGGCTTATGTCTCCGGTGGGCAAGGGCTTTGGTCGACAGTGGACGATTATCTTACCTTCGCGCGGATGTTCTTAAATGCGGGCACTGTGAATGGTTACCGATTGCTACAGCCTGGGACCTTCAGACGCATGGTCACCAACTGTCTGAACGAGAACCAACGGGTGAAGGCCAGGTGGATACTCGATGCCGGTCATGGATTCGGGCTGGGCGTTGCGATGGTGCTTGATCCCCTGAAAGCAGGTCCGCGACCCTGTGGCGGCGGTGTGGGTGCCGTTGGCTGGCCCGGTGCCTTCGGAGGCTGGTGGCGAGCCGACCCTAACAATAACGCTGTGCTAATCTTCCTGGCGCACAATATGCTCGAGCTGGAGCAACTCACTACTGGTATCGGTCTTGGTGTATTTGATGCAATCACGGAGTTTCAAGCTCAAGCCTCGTCTTTACTGCGCTGAACAGGTGGAGGAGGCTGATAATCGGCATTACAGTGTCTTAAAAACCTGCCCAATATTGTTTGCAGCGGACGGTTTGCCATGTTCCGTTTAAGGGCTTTTTTTACTCGAAAACATTGTTCCGTTTCGGTGGCTGATTCTCGTGGCAACCCGCCGCTAAAACCAACCGTTGGGTGGTTGTAGAATTAAGTGGTGTTCGTAGAATAACGAAATTAGGTGTGTCCAGTGGCAACGTGTACATGCTTCGATCAAAACTATTTTCAGGGATCTCCAACTGAAGTCAAGTTTCATGTCGAGATTCAGGATCGGAAGAGTGAAGCTTCGAAACGGCTTTTGGATCTCATTGAAGAAGCAGCAGAAGATCAGCGGGAAGAATTGTATCCAAGCCAGGGA
>DATGYJ010000619.1:0-3186 GCA_035298105.1 Anaerolineales bacterium
TGTATGGTCCCTTTCGTTTTGTTTAGTTTGTATTTTCTGGTTTTACTTCGCTGAAAGTGTGCGGTTTAGCGCCTAACGAGACTGTCGAAAAACCCCTGGTTCGAAAAATGTTCATAAAAATCTCCCACAACAGGCATAAAAATTGCCAAAATGTTGCCAAAATGTTGTGCGGAACACCAAAAACCAGACGCTTTTCAGCGTTTCTGTCCCACTTTTCAAAAATCATTTTTTGAAAAGGGACTTTTTCGACAGTTTCAACGGTTGGCGTTACCCACTGGTGGGCGGGACGAGACAGCTCCATTTTGTCGGAAGCCACTTCCAGCCACGCAAACTGCCTGAAAACGCGGCGACTCCCACCAGTCGGATATGTTTTGTCAAGGGGCAGATCTGGCAAAGGGTGCGAGGAAAGAACAGGTTGGGAGCTCCAATCTGAGGATAGCACAGAGAAAGTGAACTGCCAATCATCTTTTCTTCACTCCAGGGAGAAATGCGCGAATTAGTAGTCGATCCGCTTACGTAACGTATGTTGTTTTAGATGAAGAGCTTCATCATAGGGTCTCCTATCGACCCATAATCGCCACAAAATTTCCAACCAGCGGTTAGCTAGGCGACGGATGGCATCATTGTCAGTCCGGCAGTGGGGACGAACGGTGTGGTAATAAGTGGCTGCCCAGGGCGATGCATCCAAACTCAAGTGTGCCCATTGTTGAACGATATGGCGGAAGTCACGATCACAGGCTTTGCGAAACAGCACATAGGAATGTTTGCCGCTGCGTTTCGTAAATGGGCAGGTGCCTGCTACCGCTTGCAAAACTGCCGGAGTGGGATACCGAGCGCGGTCGTCGCCCAGCTTGGCAAGTAAAGCCGGAGCCAGCAGCGTGCCGGCCTTGGGCAGGCTGTCATAGATCTCATGATCCGGATGCAGCAGGAAGAGCTTGTCCAACCGGGTCAGGCACGCGTTGCGACTGCGGATCAATGTTTCCAGGATCCGGGTCTGGGCCTGTGCCAACGGGGCGTAGGCTGCATCCAAGTCGGGGTTGGAGGCTGGCTGATCCGAGTGCAGAGCTGCATAGATGGCTGGCCAGGAACGAACCTGGGTATGATGATGCTCGCGCAGAAAGACCTTCAACTGTTCGAAACTCAATGCCCGGGCCTGTGAGAGAGTGGGATACGTCTGCAGAAACGCTAAGCCGACCAGACTGTCCAGATGCGGGAAGGCGTCCAGTGCAGCTGGATAGTAACGCAGCACGAGCGAACGCAGCCGGTTGCCATCTCGCACCACCTCCTGTCCCAACTGCCGGGCAAAGCGCACTTCCGCTCGGATCTGGCGCGTGATGGGTTGATCGGGTTGCCATGGTGTATAGCCTTGCTGGTCCGTCCGCAAGAGATTGGCGATCAAGTGCGCATCCCACCGATCGTCCTTGGCACCGCTCTGGCGATAACGCTTCTGAGCACTCTTCACGGCCGCCGGAGGCAGAACATAGATCTGTTCATAGCCCTGCTCCCATAGATAATCCACAAGCAGATTGTGGGCTGTCTCAAGTCCGATGATCACCTCCTGTCTTCCCACTCCGAGCGATTGACGCGCCTGATCCAGTTGGCGGAACCCAGCGATCGTGTGGGCAATCTCCTGCACCAACAGAACTTCCCCCGTTTCGTCCAGAAAACAAACATCGTGTTTGTTCTCACTCCAATCGATTCCAATGTATACTTTCATTATGATCTCCTTTTCCTCCCTGGAGATCCTCGCCATGCCAGTTCCTGTGACCCAGTTATGGCGCTCGAGACGCAATATGTTTTTAACCGTGGGGTCTGGCTTGATCTGGGGAACCATCCGACTGAGGCGCTCGCAGCGCAGGGTGCACGAAGTCCTTCTTCCCAGATCCGAGGGCGATGGAGTAGAAGTTGTGGGATGATTGGCCTCACCTCCACTTCCTTCTACTCCATCTCCTTTTCATCGTCTAGTATAGCTAACTGGGTGCACGCTGTGTTGGGTAAGTAACATTTTACGGAAATTATCTTTAGTGCAATATGTTCAAAATTAACACACTTGCTTTCATAATTGTGTCGAAAGAGACTCGAAGTCGAAATCAATATAAGGCACGTCGTTCTCGATTCTTGATTTGCGGTTGTGCATAAAGCGTGCACACCATTCATCATCGATGTTGTTCACATCAAAATCTCGATGCATGACAGCATACAATTCGATTTCACGGATTTTTAGAAGGTTTGGAATTTCTTTAAGCCATGTGAAATCAAGCGTGCAAGCCTGAACATATCCACGGAGAAAATGCGACAGGAACTCCTCTGTGAAGACGCGCCAATCTTCTGCGTCCTGTACGATATAAAATAGTACAACCGCAATGTCATTGATGAACCAATTGTAGGCGCATTCGTCGAAGTCAAATAATGTGATCTGGCCTATCTCGTCCACAAAGAGATTATTCCCATGCGCATCTTGATGAGTCAGACCATAGGATTCACGGTCTTTAGCAAGTGTGTTTACATGACGGCAAATATCTCTATATTTCTTCTTTGCTATCGATTCGGATTCGGGTAGGTATCGCTCTACAAATTCAAAGAGATCATTGTTCCAGTCTGGTCGCTTCCAGGCAGTCTGATTGGGTTGGTAGGATTTGGACAGCGTGTGAATCTGTCCGATCATTTCCCCATACGATTCGTAAAGTTTAGGTGTCCATAAATCCCACGGGGCCTGTCCTCGCGCTTTCACAAAAGCCGTAACGAGAAAAGCCCCACCCCATTGATCTTCAATCACTTCTACAAGTTTTCCAGATTCAGAAGGAATTGCTTTTGCAACAGAAACACCGCCTTCAGCCAGATAATTGATCCAATCTACTTCCCCTAGAACGAGAGATTCGCTGCGTCGAAAACTGTGAGAGATACGAAGAATATAAGCATGTGAATCGCGCTCGAATTCATAAATAAAACTCTCAAACGCGTCCAGGGGATGTATCTGGTCATTTGTAATGCCATAACGCCGCATAGCTTCCTGTAAGATTGTGTCGTTGTAGCGGTCTTTGATTAGTTGATCCATGTATGAACTCTATTATTCTTTTGCCCAACTAGGGATTAGACGGCATCCGTATAAGAACTTTTGGACGGATTTCTTTGCCGTCTAAAATCCTAAATTGAATTAAATGACAGCCGAGCCCAGTATGCCGCGAC
>DATGYJ010000620.1:0-4295 GCA_035298105.1 Anaerolineales bacterium
ACCCTCGTAAATCAGGGAGGATCATATCAAATGTATCCTGCAATAAAGGGACAACCTCATCCCATAAATGATGGTCGAGTGGATATCCGTGCAGGAGTACGAGGGGTGTTCCCCTTCCGCGGCGTTCATAAGCAAGCTGGATCCCGTTAATGCTTACTTTTTCCATACATCTCTCCTCTGTGATTTTCCATGTTTCCAGCACTATCCCGGTGCTGGATTCTCCGCCGGGGACGGCTTTGATTTGTCACTGTCACTCTTACTTGCAAAATCTCCAACCATCGCCGCTTATCTTCAAATGTGGGATTGTTCAATCCTAACGCCATTGTTTCGCGGAATTGTAACAGATTGTTTATCGTGTTGTCTGTCAGTTCAATGGTCAAGGCGGCCTGTAGGTCAATTTTAGGCTTGGTCAATGCCTGATACCGCCGAATCTCTCACGGCTTTTGTAAGATAGCATCTCTTCGATATCCAGATCACGAAGTTACCATCACTTTGCATGACTGCGGCAGCCACATCCCGGCCTGCTGTTCCAGATGCCCACCCACGCCGCGGGTGATTGACTTTCACTTTAAATCGAGCTATAAATATTTTAAGGCCGAGAGGGGTACGGAAATTTCAGTGGATTGCTAGAGGAGAATAACCATGAGACGAGTATTCCTTTCTTTGGCGGTTGTATTGTTCCTGCTGTTGAGCACGCATGGAAGCGCTTCGGCGGTCACAAATGGAGTCCCGGATGGGAACCAACATCCATATGTGGGCCTCCTGCTCTTTACGGATGGGACAGGCTACTGGCGCTGTTCGGGCTCTCTGCTGAGCCCAACCGTCGTGTTGACGGCAGGACACTGCACGGAGGGCGCCACGCAGGCGTGGGTTACGTTTGATACGCATGTCGAACGCGGGACCTTGCCTATCGCTCAGTTCCTGGCAAGCGGGCCATTCATTACAGGTACCGCCTATACAAACCCGGACTTTTGTATTGGCTGCGGCCAGGGATTGGTCCGTTTTGACACGTTCGATGTTGGGGTGGTCGTATTGGATGAAGCGGCACCTGTGAATACATTTGCGGCGTTGCCCGATGTGGGCCTTGTAGACACGCTTGCCATGCGCACCCAGGTGGATATCGTGGGGTATGGTGTGCAACAGCGGGCAGTCGGTGGCGGTCCGCCGGTCTGGCTTGGCACCCTCACTCGCTACTATGCGCCTTCACAGCTTGTTGCCAGCGAAGACCGCATCAGCGATATGTTCCTCAAGCTGACTGCCAACCCGGCCCAAGGCAAGGGGGGCACTTGCTTTGGCGACTCGGGCGGTCCAGATTTGCTGGGCGGGACGAATATCATTTTGGGAGTCAATTCCTTCGTGACGAATGGTAACTGCGCGGGCGTCACCTACTCGGAGCGGGTTGACCTGCCTGCAATACTGGAGTGGATCGAGAGCTTCCTCTAAATAAAACAAACTCCAGTGCTTCTGACCGGGCTTCCCGGTTGTTAGTTCCTCTCGGCTGTAGTAGATGGCTCGTCTCACATATACGGGACGAGCCATTTGTTTTGGTTGTATAAGGTCTCGGATGACAGAATGCGAGTGGACGGGACGAGATACCGCCAATTTACCGGTACTGTTTTCAAGACAAAAAAATAAGCAAGACAAGCGGTAAAGCCTGCCCTGCCTGGGTCTTATGTGAGACTTTCAACCTTGCCCGCTTTGCTGAAAAGCAGGGCAGCCAGGTCTATCGGCTCGCTGGTGAGAGTCAAGCCCTGCTCATGACCAGTGAACAGGGCATCTAAGTTTTGTTTGAGTGGAATACTTCGAATAGTAATACACAAATTTGTTGTCGCGCCCGAATTCATAAACACGGCGCGTGATGTCCACGTCTGATTTACAGTATTCAGCCACTTTATCCAGCTCACCGTTCCGAAACCATTCCACCGATTTAACTCCATCGGCGGTTTTGGTCGTTCCAAGCGTGGCCCTGGCGATCGTATCGAGGCTGAGGCGGAAGTTCAAGGTCTGGTAAATATCCTGCAACATATCCGTTGAACGGAATGTGCGGAAGTTTACATTCGCTGCATAGGGCCGCAGCACTTCGTAGTCGAAACCAATAATATTGAATCCAACCACACGATCGGCTGCTTTCAATTCTGCGACCAGCTGCGCAGCATCTTTTTCCCAGTACACCGCAAAGTCATTGCGCGCCGTTGACCAGGTCACGCCACAGGCCAGCAGCAACTTTGAAGCATCGCGCCCGCCAACTTCATGGAACAGCTTCTGGCTTTCAAGATCAAAGTAAACAATGTTCACGAGCTCTCCGATTTTTTCAAATGCGCGCGGGCAAGCTCGAGCGCCTGTTCACGATCCTTAACTTTCCCGGTTGCCTGCCCCTCGCGGATCGCTTCGAGCAATTGACCGATGATGCGCCCTGGCTCGAGTCTTAACTCAGACATCAGCTCATCCCCGTTTACCAAACGCGGCGGAGCTACCGTTTCCTGGGGTCTCTCCCAATAGTTTTCGAGCAGAAGGCGGGCAACATCCAATGCAGTGGCCCAGGTTTCTTGTGTCAAGGTGGCGCCTTGTATCCCACGCAGATCTGCCAGGCCGAGCAGGACGAGGTCAACGCCCGCCTTGCCTGTATCGCGAAAGAAGCGATAAATGGCTTTGCGTGAAGGTCCCTGTTTTTCACCTTCCAGGCGGCTGGTCAGGAAATGAAATCGCATATGATGCTGAACGATGGCTCTCACGCGTTCCACCTCATCATTGCTGAGATTGAACGCCCGCGCCCGTTTTTCTGTAACTTCCGCACCTTTGACCTCATGGTCAAAGAAACGGATGCGTTCCGTCTCATCTATGGATCTTGTGGCCGGCTTCTGGACATCATGATATAACGCAGCGAAAAACAATGCTGCACGGACTGAACGATCGGTGTTCAGAGATTCGGCAAAGTGCCTGGCGATTTGCTCGCGAAATCGTCCGATCCGCAGGGTGAGCAGTCCGGTGAATAAATCATTTGTGTCCCCGGCGTTATAGTCTGGCGAGAGCGCCGCGAGAATCTTTTCCAGATGGGCAAGCACGCTCAGGGTGTGTTCCCAGACATCGTGAATATGAGGCGCGGATTGCGCTACACCCTTAAGTGCAGGAAGTTCAGGCAGCAAATATGGAAACACTCCCAGGATTTCCAATGCGCGCATGGATGCCTCGGGCTTGGGCCCTTCCAGCATTTTGAAAAGTTCATCGCGTTGACGCTCAGCGGAGACCCTGGGTAGCAAACTCGCAGCTTGTTTCATGGCGTTACGCGTTTGCATTTCGATCTTGAACTCAAAGGCAGCCGCCTGACGAATCGCGCGCAAGATGCGGACAGGGTCATCTGATAAAGAGGTTGGGGAGCAGGCACGAATGATCTTGGCACTTGCATCCGAGGCACCGTTGAGTGGATCGATGAGCGTTTGGGTGTGCAGGTCAAACGCGATGGCGTTGATCGTGAAGTCGCGGGCGTATAAATCCTCGCTCAGATCCTTGCCCCGATAGGTCGCAAAATCGAGAAAGGTGCGCATGCCATCTGCATCGGTTACGATGACCCGCCCGGTATCGCGCTCACTATCCAGCACCATAAAGTCTGCCTGGAGGGCATTGGCGACGCGCCGGGCCAGTGAGATGCCGTTCGAAGGCAGAGCAAAATCAAAATCCCGCGAGAGGCGCTTCAGCACTATATCCCGCACGGCACCGCCGACCAGATAGACCTCCTGGTCCGGCAGGATTTCGCGGACTTTATCGATCAGGGGCGAGTAGGAAAATGGGACAGGCATATACAGTATTTCTGGTTTTTCTTTGTGTCTGCTGGTCTGCGCGGCACGTAAGGCTTGTTCGGGCGAGCCCCCTTGTGCGATGATCCTGCCGCGTACTTTAGCAATCCAGCGACCTGCATAGGGCGACACAGCGCTCTGAGCATCATCGGACATAAACGATCAACCCTCCCAGCCAATCGTAAATCACCAATCGAAAATCGTAAATCGAAAATCGTAAATCGAAAATCGTAAATCGTAAATCGTAAATCAAGAGGGTGGCTTGTATTTCTCCAGATCCACAACGCCGACAAAGGGTAGGTTGCGGTAATACTCGTCAAGGTCGAGTCCATAGCCGAAGACGAATTTATTGGGAATGTCAAAGCCGCGATAGTGGATCGGCACCACGGCTTCACGCCGCTCCGACTTATCGAGCAGCGCGCAAACTTTGAGGCTGCGAGGCTGGCGCAGGTTCAACATCTCAAGGACGGACGCGATCGTATGCCCGCTATCCACAATATCCTC
>DATGYJ010000621.1:0-2449 GCA_035298105.1 Anaerolineales bacterium
TATGTCCTAACTCAGGATGGGCGTGATTTCATCGCCATGTCTAATGTATGCACACACCTTGGTTGCCGCGTTCGGTGGATTGCCGAGAAAAATAATTTCATCTGTCCATGTCATAATGGGGTCTTTGACAAAGAAGGAAAAGTCTTGGCTGGCCCACCGCCTCGCCCGCTGAATCGATACCAAGTTAAAGTTGAGAACGATCAATTATTCATTCTGGGAGTTTAGGATGCTGACTAAATTTGCCGATTGGTTGGATGAGCGCGTCGGTTGGCGTCAGATCTGGGAAGTGATATTCTTGCGCCAAATTCCAAAGGTTAATTGGTTTTACACTTTGGGAAGCGCGACTCTTTTCCTTGCTGTAAACCAGGCAGTTACTGGAATTCTGCTGACCATATACTATGTTCCCACACCTGACCATGCCTATGATAGCGTTCAATACATCACGACGCAGGTCGCGATGGGTTGGTTGATTCGTGGATTGCACCACTGGGGAGCAAGCGCTATGGTCGTGGTGGTGGTGTTACATATGCTGCGGGTGATCTTCTATGGCGCCTACAAATACCCACGCGAAGTAACCTGGATGACAGGTGTAGTGCTTCTTCTTGTTGTTGTTGGGTTTGGCTTCACTGGCTATCTACTCCCTTGGGACCAGAAAGCCTTTTGGGCTACGACGGTAGGAACTCGCATCGCAGGCACACCTCCGATCATTGGGGATTACCTGCTGAAGATCATGCGTGGCGGCCCTGATCTATCTGCTGTTACCTTGGCCCGCTTTTTCGGCACCCATGTTTGGGTGCTACCAGCCACTTTAGCACTCTTGATCGGTGCCCATCTTTACCTCGTCATCAAGATTGGTATCAGCGCAGTGCCGAGGAAAGGAGAATAGCCAATGAACGATCAAGAGAAGAAAGCCTATCTTGAAAAGTATCATGAAGATAAGAAGAAAGGTGTTCCTTTCTTCCCGGATATCATTTTCAAGGATGCAGTAATTACCCTAGTGGTTTTTATCATCCTCGTTGCACTGGCGTATTTTTTGGGAGCGCCATTGGAAGACCGTGCAAACCCCGCAGATGCCACATACACTCCTCGTCCAGAATGGTATTTCCTGTTCCTCTTTCAGCTCCTGAAATATTTCCCTGGAAATCTCGAAGTGATCGGCGTTGTGCTTATACCAACACTGGCGATCTTGACTCTGTTCCTGCTGCCTTTCATTGATCGGAGCCGATTTCGCGATTTTCGTAGCAGGCCGATTATTGTTGGTGGAACTTTCGTTGTCATGGGTGCGATTATTTTCCTAACCATTCAGGCGCTCCGAGAAGCGCCGCCACCTGTAGAAGCAAAATCTGGAGATCAAACCGCTGCTCTCTATGCTGCCAACTGTGCTGCCTGTCATGGAGAAACAATCGCTGTTCCTGCCGGTACCAATCTGCACGATATTATTGCCAAGGGGAAACATGAAGGAATGCCCGCGTGGGGCGCTGATCTCTCTACCGATCAAATTGATGCACTGGCCGGTTTTATTCTCTCCCCAGGAGGCAGCCAGCTCTTTACTCAATATTGTAGTGAATGCCATAAAGTGGAGGAACTAGTTTCCAGCAATCCACTTGAACTTAATAAATCCCTGGAGTTGGGATTGAGTTATCCACCCCATGCCAATTTGAATATGCCCAACCTAACCACAGCGTTGGATCAGGAACAGCGCTCCCGCCTTCTGAATTTTCTGATTGCGCCTGATGGCGAGCGCTTGTTTCAAACGAACTGCTCGCCGTGTCACGGTAGTTCGGTTGCTTTCACCGGCACAAAAGATGAACTTCGCAAGTTGATCAGTACCGGTGGCCAGCATCTTGATATGCCTGCCTGGAAAGAAAAACTTACTTCTGCCGAGATTGATATGCTTGCCAAATACGTTGTTGATCCAAAGGCAAATCCAGCTGGCAAGCAGGCATTTGATCAATATTGCAAGACCTGCCACGGTGATCGTGTTCCACAGGCTAATAGCATTGGAGAGGCGCAGAAAATCATTACCTCAGGTGGATCACACCGGACGATGCCTGTCTGGGGTTCCATATTGACTCCTGAGCAATTGGATGCATTGGTTGAATTTACATATCAGGCCAGCCAGGGCACCTCTCTCGCTGTCGGTCAGCAACTCTTCGCGACAAACTGCACTCCCTGCCACGGACAATTTGGCGAGGGTGGTCCTAATCCGGCCAAGCCTGGCAGTTTCATCGTACCCATCACGACTTCGGAATTTCTCAAAACCCGTGATGATATGACCTTGCGGGCGATCATTTCTCAGGGACAGCCAAGTTCGGGTATGTCTCCCTTTGGTTCAGTGAACGGCGGCCCACTGGATGATACTCAAATCGACGCGATTGTTGCCTACCTCCGTTCATGGGAAAGCAAACCTCTTGATACACTGCCTGAGCAGCCCACTCCGACTCCAGTA
>DATGYJ010000622.1:0-14544 GCA_035298105.1 Anaerolineales bacterium
CCACGCGTTGGTTGGTCACGATGTAATAATCGTTACCCCAATCGATCCAGCGCCAAACGATCCAACCCATGGCGGCAATCAGTGCAAGCACGGCTGCAATCAAGACAATCAGAGAATGAATGATCGCGATCCAGCCATAGAACAAGCCAGCTGGTACAAGCAGAGCGAGGAATGGCAGGATCAGATTCTGGACAAGAATAACGGGATGTTTCCGCGCCAGGAAGTAAACCACCTCGTTCGATCTCAGCCACTTAAAGTGTAGAGAACGCGCCAGTTGACGGCTGCGGATGGCAACGGCAAGATTCGATCGTAAATTAGGGTTTTGCTTATAAAGCTTTTCGAAATCGGCGCGCGAAAGAATGAGCAGGGCTGTATCTGCTAAAGCCGTGACCGTTGCAGACCGGCGTCGCTTTTCCACAAAAGCCATCTCGCCAAAGTAATCTTCCTTCACCAGGCGCGCCAGCTGAATTTGCTTCCCACTTTGTTTTCTTACAATGTTGACACTCCCACCATAGATCAAATAAAAACTATCGGCTTTTCTATCCTGCTGAAAAATAACACTACCAGCTGGATAAGATTTCTCCTCCAGCTCTTCCGCAATCGCAGCAAGTTCTCCCTCTTCCAAACCATGAAAGAGATGGATTTTCTTGAGAAAGGCGATTCGCGCAGGCAGCTCGATTGCCATGATTTGATTCTATCAAATTTCACGCACGATGGCGCAGCCATACGCGGGAGTTTCACCCAGCTTAGGCAGCCGCCCTGCGAGCAATGCCTCCACCGCTTCTTCCAGAAAGAAGCGGGTTGCTTTTCTTTGGCGGAAGGTAATATCATCCACCGCGCCGCGATAACGCAGGATGCAATCACGGTCGATGACAAACACATGCGGAGTTGTGACCGCTTCATACAAGTCGGCGATGATGTGCTCCGCATCGATCAGGATTTTCGGAATGCGCCGCGCTTTAGAAACCTCCTCCACCATTTGGATTGATTCGTTTCGATTCGCGGCAATGGAAAGCAAAACCGCCTCCTTGTTCCACTTCTCGAGTAAATCCAGCAGATAACGATCTGTCCGCTCCGAATGCGGGCATTCCGCCGACCAGAAATTCATAATGACAATCTTTCCACGATAATTGCTCAGCTTATGAAACTTGCCTTGAAGATCAGGAAGTTCAAAATCTGGCGCGGACTGGTTTAACAGCATGAAATCATTATATCGTAGGGATGACCCATGATGCTTGGCTGGATTGCCAAATCCAGCCAGCAGATCGGGCTAATACGGGATTTGACAATCCCTTGTTAGCAGAATCGCTGCAACCCCCAATGAGCCGAAAGCTAATCGTATGGATGGGTCGCCCCTACATGTTACAATCCCTCCCATGAAAAAATGGCAATTCTGGCTTGGGGTGCTGATTAGCATCGTATTTATCTGGCTGGCATTACGCGGCTTGCGTCTTGAAGAGTTCTGGGATGCAGTGAAACAGGCAAATTATATCTGGCTGATCCCTGGCATCGCCGTTTACTTTGTCGGTGTCTGGGTGCGGGCGTGGCGATGGCATTATTTGCTCGGTCCGATCAAAAAGATCCCCACGCAGACGATGTTTCCCATTACCACGATTGGCTACATGGGTAACAACATTTATCCTGCCCGCGCCGGAGAAGTGCTGCGGGCTGTCATCCTCAAGCGCAGGGAAGGTGTGTCTGTCTCGGCTTCGCTGGCCACCATCATTGTGGAACGTATCTTCGATGGTGTCGTCATGCTGGCGTTCGTCTTTGTCAATCTGCCTGAACTCGCCAAAATGACAGGCGCTTCAGGCATGGTCGGGAATATCCAACAGGTAGCGATCATCGGTACCGGGGTTTTCCTGGGCGCGCTGGCGGTCTTTCTGCTTGCCGCTATGTTCCCACATGCTACTGCAAAAATCGGTCTCTGGTTCATTTATCATCTAATGCCACAGAGACTGCATGAGCGCATCATTAGCCTGATGAACAAATTCCTCGATGGCCTGGCTTCATTGCGTTCTCCGTTCAATGTGCTCATGGTCTTCTTTACCTCCGTCATTATCTGGCTGCTGGAAACAGGCAAATACTGGTTTGTGATGCACGCCTTCAATTTCAGTCTCTCCTTCTTTGCGCTGATGCTGATGAACGGGATTGTCAATCTGGCGACCACCATCCCTTCCGCACCAGGTTATATCGGCACCTTCGATGCACCGGGCATCGCCGTGCTCACTGCTTATGGCGTGGAACATTCGATTGCCGCAGGCTATACCCTGGTTCTGCATGTCGCCTTGTGGCTGCCGATCACCCTGCTCGGCGCGTATTATCTGGCGCATGAAGGCATCCGGTGGAATGATTCGCTGCGGGCGGAAACAACGGATGTGTGACCCAAATGGGGGTACCCCAGGTGCCCCCAAATCTAGTTTGCTGGCACAGTTACTCCCAAAAAGTTACACAATTGGGATAATCATCGTGAGCATCAGTTATACTTAGTCTGGTCGTCGTTTTTATAGGTCAACACAAAGGAGCGGATCATGGCACAGCCCCCCTTGTCTCCAAAGAGGAAATTGAAGGTGCTGATCGCTGATGATGTTCAGGAGACCCGTCGCAACGTTCGTCTGATGCTGGCGACAATTGACGATGTGGAAGTGGTGGCAATTGCTGCGAACGGGGTACAGGCGGTTCAGCTGGCGGAACAGAATCATCCCGATATCCTCCTGCTTGATATTAACATGCCCGAAATGGATGGACTATCTGCCTATAGACGGATCGCACAGATTTATCCTGATGTCGGCTGCATCATCGTCTCTGCAGAAAAGGATACGACCACCCTCCGGACTGCCATGTCCATTGGCGTGCAAGAATATCTGATCAAACCGTTTACGGCTGAAGAGCTGGAAGTAGCCATTGGGCGTGTAAATAAGCGCGTCCAGGAAATGCGCTTAAAACTTGCACAAGCCGAACAATTGCGTAAAAGAAATGAAGCCTATTTAAAACAGCTGGCGAACGAATATGCAAAGACCAGGCGCACCGACGATAAAGCCCTTGAAGTCTTTGAGCAGCTTGCGGAAAACCCGCAATGCGAAGCGCGCTGGCTGCAAAACCTGGCAATGATCTATGTCATTCGTCAGATGTGGGGCAGGCTCAAAATCCTTGCAGAGACAGTGGAGCACCGTACGAAAAATCAGAGCAAATAACGTGACGGTCACGACGCCATGTCTGTCACCTAATTCATGGGAGAGTTCATGAGAATAGCAATTATTGGAGCGGGGTTTGGCGGCATGGCAGCCGCCTATGATCTAAAAAACGCAGGACATGACGTCACCATTTATGAATCCGCCAATTATGTTGGCGGATTGGCTTCGGGGTTTAAAGAGCCGTATTGGGATTGGTGGGTGGAAAAGTTCTACCACCACTGGTTCCAAACAGACAGCGAGATGCTTGGCCTGATCAAGGAACTTGGCTGGGAGGATAAAGTCCTATTCCCCCGGCCACTGACGGTGATGTATCACCGGGGAAAGTTCTATCCCTTTGATTCGATCCTGAAAATGGCGCTCTTTCCCGGTCTCGGGTTTGGCCTCGATAAAATCCGGTTCGGCTTCGTTGGACTCTATCTCCGCTTAACGAACAATTGGAAGGCTCTAGAAAAAGTAACTGCCGATGCGTGGATGCTAAAGTGGGCAGGTAAAAATGTTTACGAAAAAATGTGGAAGCCGCTGCTGGTCGGCAAATTTGGTCCGTATTATGACCAGGTCAATATGGCCTGGATGTGGGCACGCATCAAAGCCCGTACTACCAGACTGGGAACGTTCGAGGGAGGGTTTCAACGATTCGCGGATATGTTTGCTGAGAGATTAAGAACCCTGGGGGTAGAGATTAAGTTGGGGGCGAGTGTCGAGACGATTACGCGGGAGCAGGACAAGTCCTTGGTAAGGAGCGAGAGACAATCTGAAGCGTTTGATAAAGTGTTGGTCACCACCTCCCCTAATCTCATGGCAAAGTTGAGTCCGGATCTTCCAGGTAGTTATTTGAAGGGACTTCTGGAGTTAAAGTCGATGGGTGCAGTCGTGATGATCCTATCGCTCAAGCACCAGTTATCGAAAGAGGGATATTACTGGTTCAACCTTCCCAAGGAAGAGGGGTACCCATTTTTGGCGCTGGTGGAACATACCAACTTCGTGCCCAGGGAGCATTTCGGCGGCGATCATATTGTGTACGCAGGTGATTATTTGGAAGTGGGACACGAATACTTTTCGATGAGCGAGGCAGAGTTACTGGAACGCTTTATGCCCGCCTTTAAGAAGTTCAATCCTGCGTTCGAACGGGATTGGGTGAAAAAGGTTTGGGTGTTCAAGACAAATTACGCCCAGCCGGTGCCATTGGTGAATCATTCAAAGAATATCCCTGCCATCCAAACGCCCATTGAAGGACTGTATTTCGCCTCGATGAGTCAGGTCTATCCGTGGGACCGGGGTACGAATTTCGCAGTGGAGATTGGGAGGCGTGCTGCGAGGATGATGCTGGGTCATTAAGAATTTGTGATTAGTAATTCGCGCTTTCAGTCGAAGAGAACTGCCCTTTCCCAAATGGAGAGGGCAGCTTGCTTTGTTCGCAGGATTTTAGTGCGGTCTATGAAGCGGCATGTTATTTCTCCCCCCAATGGATCGCGATCGTTCCAAACATCAATCTTTCATAATTGATCTTCCTGAACCCAGCCACAGCCATGCGTGAGGCCAGTTCCTCGGCAGTGACGAAACCGTCTGTGCTTTCGGGCAGGTAACGATACGCTTCCTTAGCGCCGGTCAATAATCCGCCGAGAGCCGGGATGAGGATGTGCATATACATTCGTATGAACGGCGAGAGGATGTTCTTCTTTGGGCGCGTGGTGTCAAGGATGACAATCCGCCCGCCTTTCGTGAGCACGCGATATTGTTCCTGGAGCGCCTTTTGTAAGTCAATCACGTTGCGCATGAGAAAGCCAGAGACAACCGCGTCAAAGAATGAATCCCTGAATGGAAGGTGAAGGGCATCGGCTGATGAGAAGTTGAGTGGGCCCTTGTCTTGTCCGACCCGCATCATCTCAAACGTGAAATCCCCGGCAATAACTTTCGCCTGAGGGTACTGTGCCAGGGCTTCACGCGCCAGATCTCCTGTCCCGGTGCCTATATCCAGCAAACAGGCATTTTGCTTCAAGCGCGCCAGTTGAATGACCTGCTTTCTCCAATGAAAATCCTGCCCGCCGGTCATCAATCGGTTCATGAGGTCGTAATGCCTGGCGATCCGAGCAAAGATATTTTGAACGTATGTCGCACGTTCTTGTCCGGTAAGGCCTGTCATGGTTCGTGATTATAGATCATATTGCGCAACGAATGTGCGGGAATAAGAAGAGTGCGATCCGTTGTGGATCGCACTCTTCTTATTTACTGTCTGCATGCATGTAGATTTTCGATCACGGGTTGGGCATCTGGGGGAACGTACCTACTGATGCGTACCAGTCTCCTGGGTCTGCCGCTACGGTTTGCCCCGCCGCGATGGCGACCGACAAAAGGGTATGATCCTCGCATCCAACCGTTAATCCACATGGCACCATTTTGGTATACCCGCCAGCAAATGGGCCCCCACCAAGAGTATAAGAATCCACCTGGCCCGTATGTCCCGGGGTTCCCTCGTAGGGATACGAAACCACATAATAAGTACCGGTAGGCACATTGATGGAATAGGCGCCCTGTCCTCTAGCCGTATCGACGAAATATGCCTTTCCGTCCTTCAAGCTAAATAATACAACGCGCATGGCTGGTATAAATTCGGAAGGAAAGGATAGCTTTCCTGTCACCGTTCCATACGGCAGGTTCTCTTTCGTTCTGATCACTACATAGAAGGCCTCGTTCGCTTTGCTCCCGACGCCAAACAAGGCTCCAGAGGGGTTACGCAGCATCCAATAACCAGTGTAGGATCCAGCGGAGGCGGGCCCTGTGAGCGTGACCGACACATCCACAGTCTGACCTGGGCCAACGTAGCCTGGCAACCGGACAGCGGTGGTGGAACCCATCGGATCTCCACCAGTGTAGACCAGCATATAATCAGGTGTCCATTGGCACGTGCCGCGGTTCTGCAAACGCCAGGTCTTGGTAAAGACTTCGCCCGGCGAGAGTATTGTCCCATCGGGAATGGTCACATCCCTGATGAACATCGCCCAATCACAATAAGAAACGGCGGTAGGAACAGGCGTACGGGTGGGTGGAACAGGTGTTGCGGTGGCAGGGACCGGAGTAAAGGTGGGCGCAGTTTGCGTCACTGCCGCCATGGTCTGGGTCACAATGGCTTGCACTGTTGCCGAAGCATTGTTTGCATTGGACCGGCTCGGCTCCAACAGCGGCATTGCGAACAAGGTGACCGGGAAGCAAGCCATAATCACAAATGCGACCACGCCAAATAAAATAAGAATTGAGTTGGTATTAAGTTTCATCTTGCACCTCCAAGTTGTGCTGCTGATGGACGGCGTACTTCACAGGAAAGTTCCCCATTTGCCGCCTTGTTACAAAACTGTAACAGGTGGACAAAAGATTTAGAATTAGCTGAATAAGAAATAATGAAATCCTTGAAGATCCTCATTGTTCTCGTTAACTTACTCTCCCTCATTTTGAGCAGCTGTCAGTTGCAGGGAAATCAGCCGCCCAGAGGTGAGTTGGAGTTGGTCGCAAACGGATTTACCTCCCCCGTCGCTTTGATCGATCCCAAAGACGGAAGCCGCCGTCTATTTGTAGCAGACCAAACAGGATTGATCTGGATCCTCTCGGGTGGCAAGCGCGTGGAAAAGCCTTTTCTTGATTTGCGTTCGCGTATCGTGAAGTTAAATTCTTTTTATGATGAGCGCGGCTTACTGGGTCTGGCTTTCCACCCAGATTTTGCCAAGAACGGTCACTTCTATGTTTCGTACAGTGCTCCGCTGCGAGCCGGCTTGCCGGCAAGTGAATGGGATCATACGACTTATATCTCCGAATTCAGCGTTTCTGCGGATGATCCCAATCTAGCCGATCCAGGCTCCGAGCAGGTGTTGCTCGCTATGGACAAGCCCGGTTACAACTATGAGGCTGGCAATCTTGCTTTTGGCCCCGATGGATATTTATATATTGCCACGGGGGATAGTGTCCGCGATCCAGTTGCAGATGCCGGGAAATACGCCCAGGACACCTCCTCGCTCCTAGGAAAGATCCTGCGCATCAATGTCAACAGGACGGCGGATACCGGGCAGAATTATTTGATCCCAGCCGACAATCCGTTTGTCTCCGGAGAGGGTCTTCCCGAAATCTTTGCCTACGGGTTTCGTAATCCCTATCGGTTTTCATTCGATGTCTCGGATTCGGGCAAGACGCGTCTCTTTGTGGCGGATGTAGGTCAGGCAATGATGGAGGAGGTCAATCTCGTCGAACCGGGCGGGAATTACGGTTGGCCGATCCGTGAAGGGACAACTTGTTTCAACGCTCAAGCCTGGAGCCAGCCACTGGAAAGCTGTGCCACGCAAGGGTTGTCTGAGCCAATCATTGCATATCCGCATAAAGGCGACTTGTCCGCTGTCATTGGCGGGATGGTCTATCATGGCAAAGTACTCCCAGAATTGAATGGCGGATATGTTTTCGGAGACTGGGGAAAAGGGAGAGGGCATCTGTTCGTCGCGCGCCCTCGCACGTTTGGCTTGGGCCTGTGGAATGTTATGGAAATTCGAGTTGGAATTCCGGGGGGTCAATCCCAAATTGGGCAATTGCTCGGCATCGGGCAGGATGAAAATAAGGAATTGTATTTACTCACGAAAGCCCCCGGGATTGGCACAGCCGGGGACAGCGGCATAATATACAAGTTGATTCCAATAGCTCAATGAGTCGGTGGGAACCGGGAGCCAGCCAGCGGTGTACAGCTTATAGAAATGGCACCAAATGGTGGCAATCTGAATTTAAGAAAAGGAGAGTTTAGAAATGTACAGAGCCAAACGACATATTTTGCTTCTCGTCCTGGTCGTCGCCTTGCTGGCAATCCCTACGTTCGTAGTTTTTGCAAAGGAGCTTGGTAAGCTGACCATCAGTGGTCCCGGAATCAAAGGTGATGTGACCCTGAATGATCCGAAAGCCATGATGGGATTGCAAGAATCCGGGTTCTTTGACCAGGCCGCCCTCGTCAAGCCGCCGGAGAACTTGAATTTGAAAGCGGGTTACACGGTCACCGCGCACTTGAACCTGGATGGCAAAACCGTTCCCTTTGTGCAAATGGTTTACTATCCCACCAGTGAAGGCAAGCCGGGCTATGTCCACTATACGGGCAGACTCAACGGTGAAACACTTCAAACCGTGGATGAGTGGAATATCTTGAGCAAGAGCGCTGATACAGCCTTCCGCAGCCTGATGACTGCCAACAAGATCACACTTCAGTCCGCGTTGATCACTGCCCCCGCGGCAGCCGCACCGGCCGTTGAGCCCGTAACTGCGCCTGCGGCTGCGCCGGCGCGTATTCCAACTTCTTCCATGATCCTGGCCCTGGTCGCCGCAGCCTTGCTTTTGGCAGGGGCAGGATTCATTGTAAGGCGTCGAGCGAGCGGCCATACCGCCACATAACCAGCCGCAAGGAAACAGTAAACAAAAGAAAAAGATGCTCGCGCCAGAATGGGTGCGAGCATCTTACTTTGATAAACAGGACTGAGACGCAAGGCTATTTCGACGACAATACCTCCTCCAGTGGCTTATCGTTTACGAAGACAGCTACCTCATTCACGGTGGAAAATTGCAGCGCAGTCTGTTCGATTTGCGCTTCCAGGCGAGGCGCATCACATACCCCTCCCAGCATGATCGTCCCAGTCAAATGGATGACGGCTTTTCCCTGCTCAATCGTGACGGCGGATACCTGAAGATCTGATTGATAGAGGGCGTTATACAGTCCCGATTCGCCATAAAATTGTTTTTGGGCTGAGAGTAATTTTTTCGAGCGCGGCTTGGAGTACGCCCTGGGTTTGAGGAATCGTCACGGTAACAGGAACCGCACTATCGCCGCAACCGACTAGGGTCTGATTCCGGGTCGATAAACTCATTTGTACCGCTTACGTTAACAAATCATCAAAGAGAGAGTAAAATACTCCTTATCTTATTTTCCCCGCCGTAGTTCGGCGGGTACCTAAACTCCAAGGAGATTCTCATGTTTCACACCATAATCATCGTCGGCAACGTTGGCAAAGATCCTGAAATGCGTTACACGCCCTCCGGTCAGGCCGTTACATCCTTCTCGGTTGCCACCAATCGCCAGTATACGACCGGCAGCGGCGAACAGGTCAAGGAAACTATCTGGTTTCGCGTTACTACATGGGGCAAGCAGGCCGAGATTTGTAACCAATATCTGAAGAAAGGCTCGAAAGTTTTGATCGAAGGACGACTGACCCCCGACAAAAACACAGGCGGACCGCGTATTTGGAACAAGCAGGATGGTTCCACAGGCGCCTCCTTTGAAGTGACGGCTGGTACAGTACGCTTCTTATCTTCGCGTGGCGAGGTTAGTGGGGAAGGTCCAGTGATGGGTGGTATGGAAGGGGCAGAGATCCCGGCCGAAGATGATATTCCGTTTTAGTCCAACACATCTACACTTGTTAGAGTTGTAACTCTGTAAGGCCACAGAACTATATTATGAGCACATCACCACAACCACCCGGACCCAAGATCAACGTTCCTGAAGGAATGGAGCCGGTCTACGCGAATCTGGCGCGGATCTCCCATTCCCCGGCTGATATTGTCATTGACTTTGCTCATATCCTGCCCGGTGAAACGACGGCCAACATCCGCTCCCGTGTGGTGATGACTCCGCTCAGCGCAAAATTACTTTTACGCGCGCTCAATGAGAACATTGCCCGTTATGAAGCTGCGTTCGGTGAGATTACCGTACCCAATAACAGTTCATTAGCTGAGAGCCTCTTTCGGCCACCGCACCCACCTGAGCCGCCGAAGGAGTAATTTGCAAGTGCCATCTTTAGACACGGATTAGAGTGCATCATGTATAAACTTGAGACGATAGCTGAACGTATCCGCCAAAACTTCGATGTGCGGACCGCCAAACGAGACGTAGCGCTCAGACAGGCCCGTCAACTCACGCGCGCTTGCTCACTATCTATTCGCGCGGTACACAGGGATGATAAGGAAGCGATGGAGCTAAGTTTAGCTGAAGCGCAAAGCCTGGCAGACCAATTACGTGATGAACTTAAAGGTTATCCCGATCTTTTTTACGCGGGATACACTCAGGATTCACTCAAGGAATTTGTAGAAGCGAATGTAACCTGCGCATTGATCCAAAACCAGCCACTTCAGACTCCTGAGGAATTGGGTGTCGAAGATTCAACCTATCTCAACGGGTTGGCTGAAGTGGTCGGCGAACTGCGCCGGCGGACACTCGATATTCTGCGCTCTGGTTATTCAGCGGAAGCGGAACGCCTGCTCGGTCATATGGATGATATCTACTCAGTACTGGTAACGATAGACTATCCCGATGCGATCACCAACGGTCTACGCCGGCAGACAGACCTGGCGCGCGGCATCATCGAAAAGACGCGTGGGGATGTGACATTCAGCCTGCGCGGACAGAATTTAGCGGAAGCGATCAGGAATTTGAGCGTTCAATTAAGCGGCGGCCAGATTGAGGAAGGAAATGGGCTGTCTCTCCCTATCAATGAGGATGACTGAGGATGAGGCGAGCGGGGCATAAATATCCATTAATAGTTTATCGGCACATGCTCAACCGCTGGTGGCCAGCCATGATCGCAATAGGGCTGGGGATGTTTGCGTTGGCTTACAGTATATATCTTGAACCCCTTGGGCGATTTTTACCATGGCGCTGGCAACTCGCGGCCGCTGTTGGTGGCCTGGCAATCCTGGTCGGTATTTTCTTTTTGATCATCCGTTATCTCGCCTATGTACAACCTTTCCCCACTTACCTGAAGCTTGTCACGCCATTTATGCGGATCAATATTTCCTACAAGCGCTTCAAAAAAACAACTGTAACGGAGATGCGTTATCTCTTCCCACTCAAGAGTATGTCTGGCTGGGTGCAGGAAATTTTTTCGCCGCTTGGAAATAAAACCGCACTGGTGATTGACTTAAGCAGCTACCCCGTCTCACCTGTTTTGTTGCGATTGTTCCTGTATCGATTTTTTTTTAAAGACAAAACGCCGCATCTTGTGATCCTGGTAAAAGATTGGATGCGATTCAGTTCGGAGCTGGAAACAATGCGTTCAGGCACAGATCCAAATCCGCCTGCGCCAAAACGGCCCAAGAATTCCATCCTTTCGCGCTTGCCGCAAAAATGAACATTTATTCTGGTGCAAATTCGTTTGTGAAATAAGTCACCAATTATCGATTACATTCTACGATAGCGAGAAATTAATACGTGGGATATCATGAGCATGGAGACGGAACAAAGACACCTCCAATGCTCCTCACTGTCTCCTCCTTTGGCGAAAGCCTCCGCCGATTGCATAATCGGCGGAGGCATTTTTTAAAGACGGCTCTGGGGTATTCTCACGAATGCCCTTACGATTCCAGAGATGACTGATCCATTTCTTTTTTCTTGGGGATTTGAAGGGTTTCTGCAGCTACAGGCAAAACGATAAAGAATGAGCTGCCTTTTCCCACTGTGGATTCCACCCAGACGCGCCCCTGATGGTTTTCCACGATATTCTTGACAATTGAAAGTCCAAGCCCCGATCCTTCCACGTCCGAACCAATATTGGTACCTCGATAGAATTTATCGAAGATATGCGGTTGGTCCGCTGGAGGAATCCCAGGCCCCTGGTCTGTGACTTGAAAGATTACCTGATTCCCCTCAGAATGAATGGAGATATAGATTTCTCCATTGATGTTGGAATATTTGATCGCATTCCCCACCACATTATCAAGAACCTGTCGAAGACGGATGGGGTTTGCACGCAATGCCGGTAATGCCGGAGCTATCTCGGTTCGAATCTTAAGGTGTTTTGCTTTGATCTGTCCGCGCAGCATCTCGGTCGTGTAGCGCAGGATGCCTTCCAGCTGTACAAACTCACGGCGCGTGTCGATCCCTGCCTCGATGCTGCCAAGGTCAAGCAAATCATTGATCAGCGAGGTGATATGTTGAATACTATCCTGAATACGACTAATAAATTCCCGCTGTTGTTCAGTTAACGGTCCCGCCCGTTCCACCAGTTCTGCGTAACCAATCACAGAAGTGAGAGGAGAGCGCAGGTCATGAGAAACAGTATGAACAAACTCACTTCGAATCCGGTCTACTTCCTTGAGATAAGTAATATCCTGCATCGTAAAGGCATATCCCACCTCATGGATCGCGATAAAGTGAGCATTGCCGACCCTGCCATCAGGAAAATTGATTTCATGATATTGATAGAAATCCTTTGTATCAGCACGCGTAATCAACGTGAGTAGATCAGGGTGCTTGATCACCTCCAATACCGGCTTGCCGATTGCTGTTTTTGGATTGATTCCAAAAGTACGGCACATAGCTGGATTCACAAGCGTGATGATATTCTGCTGATTAAGGATCATCACACTGTCGTGAATGTTATTGAAGACTGCTTCCAGCCGCGCGTGTTCAGCCTCTGAGGTCTGCGCACGCTTCTGTAGAGAGGAAGTTGTGCGATTCACTTCTTTGCGAAGCCAATCGCCCATACGATGGGCGTTCTTGAGGCTGATTTCCACTGCATTAACAATATCATCTGTTTTGAGCGGCGGGGATAAATATCCGCTCAATCCCAAACGAAAAATATCCTTAACCAACTCGGGACTTAACTTCTCTACATAGACGAGAAAAGGAAGTGTCGGAAATTGATCCTGTAATTCCTTGACAACTTTCAGCCCATCGTGCCCATCGAATTTCTCTCCAATCAACACAAGGGCCGGAGTCGATTCTCTAAGTATCTTTCCCAATGACTGGGTATCTTTGGCAATTGCGGTTTTGTAGTTCACAGCCCGTAAGACCCGATCCATTAAATTCAAAATGGAGGAATCTTCCAGCGCCAGCAGGATTAGATGAGGTTTTGGCATAGATGTGACGGGGGAATTTTACTTCTTTTTTAATGTAATGGGGACCGGAGGCGTGGTCTTTTCTGCGGCGCGCCCCAGACGCTGCAAGGCAGCCCGGGCCGTCTGCAAAGCTTGCCGTTGAAGCTCGGTAAGGCTACTGTTTTTCTCTTTCAATAAAAGCTCGATCGGATAGATGGCAGCCTGCAACTCCTCGGTAATGGAGCTGCGGATGGATTCAAGCAGTGCATTCTGACGTCTCTCTCCTTCTTTGGATACCTGTGTTGAGCTATTCAAGGCCCGAAATAAACGTGCGTTCAGAAGCGAAATGGAAGCATAGTCTGCCACAGCTTCCAGCAGTGTCTGCTCCATCTTTTCAAATGGTCGCGTCTCCTTGCGCACAACCACCAGCATACCGATAACTTCATTTTGAACCTTGATCGGTACCGCACAAGCAGATCTTCCCAAATTGGCAACCCTGAATTTCAATAACGGCTCGCCTGATATAGACAATGTCTCACCAGAAAGGGCTACCAGCCCACTGATGCCGTCATCCAGGGGCAGATTGAGTTTCTTTGCCCAGACCTCTGGAAGGCCGCGCTGCGCGGTAAGCAGAAAAGACTTGCTTTCATCATCACGGACTAATAGCCAGGCGGTATTTGCATCAGCAACTTGTGCCGCGCCATCCACAATTTTCTGGAATAACAGGCGCTGATCTGTGATCGAGGTGACTGCTTTACCAAGATTAATGAGGGCACTTAATTCACGCATTTTGCGCTGAAGTTCATGATTCATTTCACTTAACTTCAGGTCGAGACGCTGGCGGTCGCGCAGTTCATGCACGTGGCCTAACAGACGTTCCACTACGGAAAGTATTTCGGCATCCCGCGCAGGCCATAAAAGATAATCCGCCGCGCCTAGTCGGAAGGCTTGAATAATATCCTGCTCCTGCCCTTTATTGGCAATCACAAGCAACGGTGTGTTCATGCCCTGTGAGGAAAGGGCCACCAGCAGATCTTTCGCGCTCAAACCCGGAAGGTTCAAATCTGCAATGATCAGGTCAGGCGGCGTCAGAAGCGCTTGTTTGATAGCAGAAGTAGAATCAACCACCACATCCACATAATAGCCCACAGATGTGAGAACTTGGCGGGCGATCAAGTCACTAATTTCAGGGTCGTTTTCGACGAGTAATATGCGGTCCCCAGTGGAAGCCATGGATTCACTCACTTCGTAATATTTTTCTTCCCGTTTTCATTGTAACACTCTTTATTTCAAGCCGACAAAAACCGTCATTTCAACCTTGCAAAGGGTGTTTTGCGGCCTGTCTCACGCATGACCACATACATAATTTTACTTTTTATCTGTGTTTGTAGGCTGAAATCCATATTTCAAATAAAGCAAATTTTGCAGCAATTTGTAAGAGAATCCTGACTGCTCAAAAGACCTTCACAAGGCTTTTCGATGAAAAACTAAAGTTCAAACACCGGACGCGATTGGCCAGTAACAATCCCCC
>DATGYJ010000623.1:0-8475 GCA_035298105.1 Anaerolineales bacterium
GATATGCCTGCCAGGATTTTGGTGCCCATTCCGCGGAGCGTACCGATTATCCACTTTTCGCGCGAGAGATCACTGCTGCCATTTGCTCACAACAGGCTGATGCAGGCATATTGATCTGCGGTACGGGAGTGGGAATGGCCATTACAGCCAATAAAGTCAAGGGCATCCGCGCGGTGGTGTGCAGTGAACCCTACTCTGCCATGCTCTCCCGCCAACACAACGATACGAATGTATTAGCCCTTGGGTCCCGGGTGGTTGGCTCAGAGCTGGCCAGGATGATCGTAAAGGCCTGGTTGGAGGCCGAGTTTGAGGGCGGTCGACATGCTGCCCGGTTGGAATTGATTTCCCAAATCGAAGCAGGGTTGCCGGCCCCGAAAGAGCCAACCAATCCTGATTTGTTTTCTCAGACGCGCCTCAAGATTGCAGAAATCGGGCGGATGGTCTTTGAGCGTCATCTAACGGATTCGGCCGGCGGGAATATCAGTGTCCGGGTTGGGGATGCAGTCTGTATCACGCCACGCTTCAGCGGCAGCAAGCGCCGCTGGCATCTGAAACCCAATGAAGTACTAGTCAGTGACCTGTTTGGCAACAAGCTGGATGGCGATGGTGACATCTCGCGCGAAGCCAAGGTCCATTACAGACTCTACCAGCAATTCCCGGAGGCCACCTGTGTCCTCCACTCCCATGCCCGTAACGTGATGGTCTTTGCGGCTGCAGGCCGGCCAATCGAACCGATCTTGGAAGCCAATCTGAAGTTTGGGACGATCCCGGTCACCAGGTTTGCCCCTGCACATTCAGAAAAACTGGCAGACTCGATCGTCGAGTTACTTCGAGGCCAGGATGCAGCCATCGCCAAATATGCCGCGGCTGTGATCGCGCATTGGCATGGATTGTTCGTGGTTGGTAAGGATATCGAGGCGGCTTTCGACCTTACCGAACGGATCGATACCAATGCGTATTGTATTCTGTTGGGCCGCTCGCTCACTGAGAACGGGCAGATCGACCCGGAAGCCATGCGCATGAGATTAAGCGAGGCGATCAGGTCCTTTAAATGATCATCACGCTAACCCCGAACACCGCGCTTGACCATAGTCTGCAGGTCTCGAGTTTTCAGCTCAACAGCACGATCCGGGCAATCGACTCTGCCTGGGGCATGGGCGGCAAAGCAGCCGATGCCTCCTGGATCCTTGGCAAGCTCGGTATTTCGACACGGGCGCTTGGTTTCGCAGCAGGGCCGAATGGGCTGCGCATGGAGAACATGCTGCGCGCGCGCGGAGTTGAGACAGACTTCACCTGGGTCGAGGGAGAGACGCGCTTGAACTCGGTCATCGTCATTCCGGGTGAGGGCCATTCCACTCTCACCACCTCCAGCCTGAATGTTTCCCCGACGCATTTGTCGGAGTTGACGGTCCGCTATCAAAAAGCCCTGGAGGGCGCCTCCTGTGTGATAACCGGTGGCAGTCTTCCAAAGGGTGTGCCCAGCGAGTTTTTTGCGGAGGCAATTGCCGAGGCACAGCGCCGCGGCGTGCCGGTGATCTTCGATTCCAGTGGACCGCCACTCCTGGCCGGGCTGAAAAGCCACCCCAAGTTCATTAAACCGAACCTGGCGGAATTAGGGAACTTGCTTGGGTATATGCCCGTATCGCGATCAGAAGTGCAGCGGGCAGCCTTGAAACTCCGTCAGGAGTTTGGCACGGATGTTATCGTCACATTGGGGGCAGAGGGGGCGATGGCCGTGTTTGGAAGCGCTTCTTACTTCATTCATCCAATCTCCATACCGGTCCTGAGCGCCGCAGGCGCAGGAGACGGCGTTCTCGCCGGGATGGCCCTGGCCTATTCTCGCCACGAACCTTTTGAAAATGGCCTGCGGTATGGCTTCGCACTGGCAGGAGCTATCCTAAGGACACTCGCAACGGCCGATTTTATTGTTGAGGATTACCAGGAACTGCTTTCCCGGATCTGTATCACACGACTGTAATAACTTACGTTCCGCAAAACGAGTCAAGTTGACTTCCATAACGCGACACGCTTCGCGGTATCGCCCTACCAGATCAGGTGTATGAAAAGCGAGACACTCCGGCGTAAGGTGAGTAACTCACCTTGCACAGCGGCTAATCCCGAAGGGATGACAGGATTTGCACGCTTATGTTACCCCTGCGGGGTTGTTTTGCCTAAGTGAGTGACTCATGTTACGCAGGGCTACCCGTAACGTGAGACTGCGTAGCGTCTCTTCCACCCCACGCGTATCGATAAAAATGGGAGGATTGCCTGCCATCTCAACCGCATGGGCGTGAACGCCGCGTGCTAGGAGCGGAAGCCCCTTGGGCTGGAGTCGGGAGGGCAGTTTAGCGCCCTTGAGCACTCAGCCTGCTGGCCGAAGGTACCCACGGGCGGATTTCAGCGGGTGCTCGACACAATTTGACCCGTTTTGCCTAAGTGAGTGAGGAATTAAGCTTCTGGAGGGACTTTCTATGTTCTCACTTGACGATGGTAAGCGGGTTACACCCAGCCGACTAGCTTGCTGAACACCATGGCAGCAACTTCATAGCAAAAGATGGTCGCACGTGAGTGGGTCTGGAACCATTTGTATCCATAAGCGGGCTCACCCTCAGAGAACGCAGACAGCCAGTGGAAACCCTTCCAGCCCATTTTTGTCGCTGTAGCAACTGCGCGCCTGGTATACAGGTCAAGTGTGACAAGGGTGGGCTGGCTCAGCTTTTGCGACTTGATGATCTCCATTGAGTACAGCAGGTTCTCATGGGTGTTCCGTGAGCGATCTTCTTCGATCACATTCTCACGCGGCAAGCCCAGTGAGACGGCATAATCAGCCATGACCCTGGAGTTCGGGATGCCCAGCCCCTGATTATCGCCGGTGGACATGATCAGCTTTGCCCCCGGGAATTTCTTCCACCATTGGAAGGCAAGCTCGATCTCCGCCCGGGTAGGCCGAGTGGGGAGTGACCTATTCTTCAAAGCATAGGAGGGAATCACAAAACAGCCCGGATTGGAGGGTGGATGATCCTCAATCAGCCAGAAGTGTTGGATCATTTTTCGCATGGCGGAACGTCAGTGCTGCCAAAGAGAAGGGAGGTAGTTCGAAGACGGCCTTTCCATTGTCAAACTCAACCGTAGTAAATGCCTCTGGGCTGATGAGGCGAGGCTGCTCGAAACTGTTCATAGCTTCAGGAGCAGGGCCGCTCAATAACTCACCATTCTCGAGCGCACTGATTTGGCCGTCAGCCAACTTCACCTCGAGGCGAGCCGCCTCATTCAAACTGCGATTGGTAGCGAACACGTGCAGCTGATCGCCATTTAGGATGGCACTGCTATCTACTACATATGCCATGCCATACGACTCAGAGTCGTATTCAGGGCCACTTATGTGCACTCGGAGAGAAATGCCTACCCTGCGGCGGGCATACATCTCAAATGGATAGAAAATCGTTTGTACCAGCAGGTCATCGCCGCGGGTTTGTAATGGCGCAATCACATTGACAATCTGGGCCAGGTTGGCTATTTTCACCACATCGGCATGCCGTATAAAGCTATTCAAGAATCCGGCAACTACCAGAGCATCTTCCAGGTTGTAGATCTCTTCGAGCAGGTGCGGCGCAAACTTGCCTCCGCCATCGTACTGCATGCTCTTGTACCAGATATTCCACTCGTCAAAGCACAGATATGTCCGTGATCGGCTGCGGCTCTTCGCCTGGACAAAACGGCAGACGGCGTCCATTTCCTCGATCTGTCGATCGATCGAGTTCGTGACTGCCAGGAAATCCGCTGTATTGCCGGAAGGGTTGCCTACATAACGGTGCAGGCTAATGTAATCTGCCATTCCGCCCATATATTCCAACGCCTGGCGATCCCATTCCAGATACGTTTTCATGTCTGCCCCACTCGAACCACACAGGACCAGTTCAATGGAAGGATCCATTCCCTTCATCATCTGGGCGGCCTGTTTGGCTTGGATAGCATACTGTTCTACCGGCATGTGTCCTAACTGCCAGGGACCATCCATTTCGTTCCCCAAACACCACAGACGAACGTTGTGCGGCTCTGAGCTGCCGTTGACGGCGCGCAGATCCGCGTAGCGAGTCCCGGTGGGAGCGTTGCAATATTCCACCCAGTGACAGGCTTCTTCGGGGGTACCGGTACCCATATTGACGGTTAGCATCGGTGTCCAGCCCATTTTGCGGCACTAGCGAATGTATTCCTCCGTGCCGAACTGGTTGGTTTCGATGGATTGCCAGACGATTTCGCGCATGACCGGGCGCTCTGACCTGGGTCCGATCCCATCCAACCAGTGATAGCCAGAGGCAAAATTGCCACCCGGATAACGCATTGTTGTCATCTGCAAACGGCGCAGGGCAGACATGACATCCTGGCGGAAGCCATCTTCGTCTGCCTGAGGGCTCTCCGGTTCATAGACGCCCTGGTAGACGGCCCGCCCCAGGTGTTCGAGAAACCCGCCAAAAATACGTGGGTCGACACGGCCCACCCGGAATTGTGAGTGCATCGTCAGTTTTGTTGTTTCCAATTTGCTTTTCCTTGGTCGCGAGGGTTTTTCCTATTTCATTGTGCGAACGGCGCAGCGTCCCGGGGGATTGCCTGCTTCACGAGACGATACTGTTTCCCCGGGTATTCTACCCTGAGTTTGGAATCATCCTTTTGGGCACACGGTCGGCCCGGAACGAACGGATGCTTGGCAGGCCATAAAGAAAAAACGGAAGAAGTGCGTCCAGTCCGGATCTACAAAACCACACGAATGACTACTTTCTAATCTCTTTCAGGCACATGCCACATTTGGGGGTAGTTTTGGCTCCAGAATCACAGCGAGTTTAGAGTAAAGGAAGAGCGAATTCAGAGCGAGTTCATATTTTCAGGGAAGCGCCGGGGTTTAGGACTCAAGTCATGCCTATATGTGGGGGTAGCTTCGTACAAATGGTCTGGAAAATGGGGATGCCAATTCAACTTTTTGTTCGCCGCCTGAGACTCCACAAGAGAGCCAACAGCGCACTGACCGGCGGAGCGAGCAGCAATGCCGATTGTGCCAGATTGACGGTAGCAGGCTCGGGCTGGCGCAGATCGACCGGCGGTAGTCCGGCGAATGAACGATGTGGTTCTGTCTGGTACCAATATGCCGTACTCGCATAATCGCAGCTCAACTCGTTATAAAAACCATGATCGATATCCACCCGCACGGAGTGGGCAAAGGATACCGGTGCAGACATGTCAAAACGATAGATCGCGATCCGGCTGCGCAGCAGGTCTCGTACGATGCAACCATGATAGGGCGCAGAAAAACGCCCGGCTTTCGGCAGGTAATACCAGGACCCGTTGAAATAATCCTCTGTTCCGGTCCCCTTGATGGAGGCGACTCTCTCTCCATCGCGAGTAATCGTTTCCCAGCCTTCCATCATCCCCAGGCCAAAGCCGCGCGGAAAAGAAATCGCCCGCAGGGGCGGACGCAGCCACCATTCCCGATTCTGCATATTGAGATGGCAGCCAACATAATGTCCGCTGCCTTCGGCATCCAGGATCGTGAAAGGCAAGCCAGGCCGGGTAGGGTTTTGGCGCTGCCAGTGTGCATGAAACCGCAAGGGACTTGGAGCTTCTTCCGGTAATTCCTGATAAGTGATGTTGTAAAAAAACGGGTCGACGACTTTAGAGCCCTCATTGGTGATGTCAAGCCGGGCACCGCTCTCGTAGGGCATCAGCCACAGGCAATTGAATGCCCCGGCGGTTAAGCTCAGCGGAGCGCTCGCATATGGCTGGTAAGTTCCGAACGGCGCACCGAAAAAATCGCCGAAGGGGCTTTCCACGCTGGGGTGGGTTTCACCATCCCAATAGAAGCGCAGCACCAAATTCCGCAAGGCATGGACGTTAAATGGCAGTAGGGTGGTCATGGTCATGCGCGTGATCATGCCCGGGCCGGATAGGACAGCCATGGTATGCGTCTCACCAGGCGCGATCAGAATGCGTTTGATGAGCGCTTCCATATGACGATATCCGCCCCAGCGGCTGCCTCGTTCGGGATCCCGGCCAAAACTGGAGACCTGACGAGTCCATCCAGGTTGTGGATACAGCAAGTGATGAAAATTATCCATCGTTATCTCCTCGCTTGGCGGACCGAATCCATTCGTCTGGCAGTCGCTTATCTGACAACGAGCTATCCGACTATACGAGACTGCGTTTTATGAACTTGCGACGGCGATTTGGGTTGCGATAACAGCCTGCTGGTGAGCCACATCTTTACGGAAGGTACGCAAGAGAGCCAGGGAAGCAACAATTCCCACACCAAACATCACCATGATCGTCCCCCCGAAGGCCAGCCGTAATTCAGTAGCATCACTGATCACGCCAATCAACAGCGAAAGCACGGCGATCACCAGGTTGAGGATCACATTGCTGCATGAGATCGTCGAAGCTTTCGTTTCGGGCGGGACGACACTGAACATAATGATACTGACCGCTGGCATGACCATATAGGCCACTACGCCCAGGAAAAAAGCTGCGATCATCAATCCGGCCAGCTGGAACAGATTGAAGACCACCAGCGCCATCATCAGACCTCCAGACATGGCAATGAGCGCCACCCAAACTGCAGCCCGGGCGGTTTTTGGCCGCAACCTGTCAATCAACCAGCCGCCCAGTAATGCTCCCAACACGAACCCCAGGATTGCGGGGAGCAGGGATATGGCCGCCGTCTCCGGATCGGGGGCAATGTGATAGCGGGTCAGGTAGGTGGGCGCCCAAAAAGCAAAACTCCAATTGACGGAGGCCTGGCAGGTATCCAGAGCGAAGGCAAGCCAGACCGTCGGGATGGTAAGTACTTTGCTGAATTCCTTAAAGGAAAATCTGCCTTCATATGCGCCCTGGTTGGCGGCAACTGCCTCCTCTGTAGCGCCCCGCCGCGGTTCTTTCACCAGCCACAAGACCAGAACTCCCAGGAAAATGCCAATCACCCCGAAAATAATGAACGGTTGGCGCCAGCGTTGCGTGCCGATCAGGCTGGCGATTACCAGTGCCGAGGCGGTCCCGACCGGATACGTGAGGCCCATCAACCCCAACACCAATCCATGTTGCCGTTTCGGCGCTGTATCGGTGACTAAAGCATAAGCCGAGGGATTAAAGCAACCCTCGGCGAAACTCATCCCAGCCCGGGCAACCAGCAATTGTGGAAAACTGCCAACAAAAGCGGTGAGCCAGGTTATGGCGCTCCAGACCACGGTGCCAATCGTGATGACGTACTTGCGCACCCAGCGGTCGGAAAGGGGACCCCAGAATATCTGTCCGAGCAGGGCTGCCAGAAAAACCGCTGATCGCACCATCCCCAGCTGAGTATCTTTCATGTTGAGATCAACGCGCACTGCATCGGCTACAGGCGCCAGCAGCTCTTTGTCTGCCACATTGATCGCCGAGACCAGCATGAGCAATGTAATGAGGACGATGAAGTAACGTCTGTCATGAGACGGCATGAAATGAGTATATCAGAATTATGTGACCCTCTGATTTCTCGTGGGAGTGTTTTGCCTGGTCAAAGATTCCTCAAAATCAGCGATACAATATTAAGCATGCGAACATCCAAAACACGAACCGGGAGGGAAGCATGACGGGCTCGAACACTCTGCAATCTGATGTGATCGTAGTAGGCTCTGGTCCTGGTGGGGCAACTGTAGCTCGCGAGTTAGCGCGTGCCGGGAAACGAGTACTACTATTGGAACGCGGTCAGGACCACCGCCCGCGCAGTTATTATGGCACGTACCTGGGCGCGCTGCTCTATACCGATCGGGGCAGTCTGCTCTTCACCGAAGAGGGATTGAACATCGTTCGTCCGCTGATGGTGGGTGGGGCGACGAGCATGTATTGTGGCTGCGCCGCGCCACCTCCCACCTGGTTAAAAGCAAAATATGGAGTGGATATCGATACGGAGGTCTCTGAAACGATCGAAGAATTGGAGATCGAGCCCCTACCTGCGGAACTGCGTGGGGAAGCCTCTACCCACATCGCTCAGGCTGCTCAGGCTCTGGGGTATAGCTGGGAGCCGCAACTCAAGTTCATGAAGCCTGCCCGTGCAGAGAAATTCGATTGCGGCGCGAAATGCATGTTAGGCTGCCGCTGCCGGGCAAAATGGAGCGCGGCGGAGTATGTCGACCAGGCCGTGGCTGCCGGATGTGAGCTGCGCACCGGCGCACGTGTCGAGCGAGTGGAGATCGAAGATGGACACATTGTCGGGGTGGAGGGCCGGTTGAATGGAGAACCGTTCAGCGCCCATGCCGGAAAGGTGGTGCTTGCTGCGGGCGGGATCGGCACACCGCGCATCCTGCAATCTTCGAATGGTCCCACGTTTCAGCAAGCAGGACAGGGTATGACCATGGATATCACCGTCATGGTCTACGGCACCATCGCAGGCCGCGGCATTGGGAAAGAGCCGCCGATGACCTGGTCATGGGAGAACCTGGAAGAGGGGTACAT
>DATGYJ010000624.1:0-24168 GCA_035298105.1 Anaerolineales bacterium
GGCGGTGCTCGCCCGCCGTACACCTGCACTTGCGCCAGGTGCAAGTGTCGAGACCAAAAGTAACCTGCAAATTAAGGATTCCTTGAAAATGTGTGGTCTCGATACGCCCGTTACTCCCGCACGATTTGCCTAGCAAATCGAACTGCGGGAGAACGGGCTACTCGACCAACGATCTCTGGTTGAAATTGTAAAGTGTCAGGTGCCTAGAAACCATCAATCAATAGAAATTTGGAGGCCATCATGAACACAAGTATCGCGTATGAAGCTGCTCCGTCCAGGGGACAAACGGTCATGGGGACCAAAACCCTGTGGGCTTTTCTGGCCCTCACGTTTGGACTCAGTTGGATCCCCATGTCGCTTTTCATCGTGTTTGCAGATCAACTCACCCCAATATTTGGTGAGATGAGCTCACACAACCCGATCTTCCTCCTGGCTGTCTACGCGCCCGGTCTTTCCGGGATTTTCCTGGTCTGGCGCCATTACGGGCTGAAAGGCCTGGGCAGCTTCTTTCGACGACTGACCTTCTGGCGTGCCCCGGTCCCGTGGTGGCTGTTCCTGCTCCTGGGCATTCCCGCCATCATCTATGCCGCCGCTGCGATCAAGGGCACGATCGGTGACCCGTTCCCGTTCGCCTCCTGGATCCTGGTTTTCCCGGCCCTGCTCCAATCCCTGTTGCTGGGTCCGCTGGGAGAGGAATTTGGCTGGCGCGGGCTGGCCTTACCCCTGCTGCAGCGTCGCTTTGCGCCATTTTGGGCCAGCCTGATCCTGGGAGCCGTTTGGGCAGTCTGGCATGCGCCAGCCTTCGCCATGAGCGGCACACCGCAGAGCGCCTGGTCGTTTGGTCCCTTCTTCGTTGGACTCATCGCCATTACGGTCATTATGATCCCGCTGTTCAATGCCTCGCGCGGCAGCCTGTTGATCGCCATCCTCTATCACCTGAACATCATGAACCCGATTTTCCCCGATGCCCAACCCTGGGATAGCTACCTGCTGGCCATCGCTGCGGCGGTCATCGTTTTCATCAACCGCCGCCAGATGTTCCAACGCGGCTCGGGCGTAACGGAGGTGCTTGGTTCTGAGGAAAAATAACTAAACTGCTAGTCTGGATTTGGCAATTCGGCAAAGCGGATGCGCACTCAAAACACGCTCACGCCGCCCTCGCGCTGACCGAAGGGGGCGTAAGCTGCCCTGCGGAGAGACAGTGTCCTTCTGTCTCGCAGACGACACTGGCACCTGAACGGGAAGCGTTCAGCTTCCAGTGCAGGTGAGCGCCTCGGCGGCGGTTACCATGGAACACCTGCGCCGCACTCCTTCGCACCCTTCGAGTGTGCTGCGCAAAGTGTGCTCCGCGACGGACGGCGCAGGGAGCACTTTTGCAGGGTCTCGCTGTAGTTTGAGACGGGAACTGTTGCAACCATCCGTACGTCTACTCTATGAAGATTTTCTGTTGCATGAAGCCCTGGGGTGGTGAAAAAGCAGTATTCTCTCCCGATGTTCCCTGTACTTCTCCAAACAATCCTGTACTAATCCTGTACTGATCCTGTACTGATCTTCTAGTCCTCCTTTTGGGAGACTTCGCTCTACCCTTTGCTATCTCTTTCAGGACTTGCCCCGTTTTTGTAGACACAATTACTGATGCCATTTTCGTCACCTGTAAAACGAATTTTTGTGAGATGCAAAAGAGATGCTGCAACAGAATAAGGCTTTTAAATAAAAGTCTCGCAGACTTTCGTCCACGAGGCTTTCATCTTTAGACTCTTGAGCAGGGCGGATTGTGCTTCAGCCGCGTGACAAGTGTCGAACGAATGTTTATTGCGAAGGTGGCAGCAACAACTGTGTCAGTGGAATGATGCGTGTACCGTTGACAACCGTAAGGCTCAAAAGTGCTCCCATCGCCGTCCCTCGCGCACGCCGCAAAGCGGCAGCGCTCGAAGGAGTACGGCTCTGGTGTTCCATGATAACCGCCGCTGTCTGTTTTATCCACTAACACTTGCACCTGGCGCACACCTGCCTGATTTGCTAGGCAAATCACGGGCGGCACCTGTGCTGGCGCACGGCGTCAGTATGCCAGGGAGTGCAGGTGTCTCCGCGAATTCTCGCTAATCTTTTGGGCAATTCGCGAGGATTAGTGTAGATTAGCGGACTCGTTTTACTTCTTGAGAAAGCCATGCCACTGGTCCACCGTCTTAGCCCAGACGTCGGGCCTTCAGGACAAGTTCAGCCGCGAATTCCGCGAATTGGCACGAGACTTGCCTTTCTTGAACCAAACCTTAGTGTCCTTTGTGGTGAATAGAGATTCAGGAATCGCTTCAAATTACTTTGCCCAAAGCAGGGGAATGATCCAGCCGAAGCCTGCGACGTAGAGAACGTGCAGTGCGGTGAACTCGACAAACCCTCTCATCTTGAAGACCACAGCTGCCAGTATGCTCAGGACAACAGCGATGCCGATCGCCAGGAACAGGAATGTGTTTGGGGCAGTAGCGGCGGAACGTGCCAGCATCCCGCGATAGACAAAGAATGCGATGATCCCAACCACCAGGGGCATCACCACGCCGAAGAAAATGATATTTCCCTTTTGCACGGCGGCGACGCCTTTGGAGGCAATGTCAGCCAGCGGGGACATTTTTTCCGCCCGCAGGTAGGTGAGCACGGCAGAGAGGAGCCCGACCACAATCATGACTCCGACGAAGACCAGCAGGTTTTTATTCATGGCATACTCCTTGAGAAGATTTGTTTCGTATTTATCATAGGACGGAGGCACAAAAAACTCCCCCGACGACTGGGAGGTTTTCCACTGTCCAGTCGGATAGTGTGGAAGCAGTTTCACCACGGAGTACACGGAGAGCACAGAGAAAGCCCTTTAAGAATCTCTCCCGAAGAGCACCGGGACTGTAGTGCTTCGCTGGTGTGTCCAAACTGAGCTCCAGTCCTAGTAGGAGCTCGAAGATCTATGCTCGAAAGGTGACTGTTACTTTATGGATCAGCGCAAAGTACCGTCCTATGGGAACGGAGCCCGGAGCAGGGAACTGGATTGATCGTTATACTCTTATAGAAGCATACAGCGGTGATGTCCGCTCGAGGCGGGTGATTTGCACTCCAGCCTCGACATCACTTTATGAGAAGTTAAAGGAGAGAAACGATGAGTTTGACAGGATATACGTACAACGGTTTTCTACATTCATTCAGAAGACACGGGGGTGCAGGACGCGGCTGGGGCCGCCTGCTTCGAGGAGTAGGGAGGGGCTCAAGAGCTATGATGCGTTCTGCACGTCCGCGCAGATATAGACGGGGGTGCTGCTGTTGTCCCGCGTTTTTGATACTTGGGTTGGCAGGAGTAGGCCTGATCGCCGGGTCCTTCTATGTAGGGATACGGTTTCTTGGCTGGGCGTAGAATATGGCTTCACGCTCCGCTGCTTGTAAAGACCCTAAGGGTTTTCTTGGCTGACCATGTTGATGGCCTGCATGATGATCTTGCCTCACCTGATACCTGTTTGCAGGAGAAACCCTTAGGGTCTACCGTTTCGCACTCTGGAGAAGCTCAGATGAAAGGATGAAAAAATGTCATTCAACAAGAGATCCCGCTTGGACCCGTCTCAGGTGGAGGACCGGCGCGGCCGGAGGGGAACAGGGACTACAATTGCTGTAGGGGGTGGAGTAGTTGGCCTGCTCATCACAATCGTGATCATGCTGCTGGGCGGGAATCTGACTGGCTCGCCAAATGGTGATGCCGGGCAAGCGCCGCTCGCTACTGAGAGCGCCGGCGGGATCAACGACCTGGAGGCGCAATGCCAGACCGGGGCAGACGCGAATAGCCGCCAGGACTGCCGCATCGTGGGCTTCGTCAACAGCATCCAATCTTTTTGGACCGATGAATTTGCCCGCCGCGGGAGCCAGTACACCCCAGCCGATACAGTCCTGTTCACGGGGTCAACGGAGGCCGCCTGTGGCTCGGCCAGCAGCGCCATGGGGCCATTCTACTGTCCGAGCGACCAGAAAGTCTATCTGGATCTCGACTTCTTCAACGAACTACAGACGCGCTTTGGCGCCCAGGGTGGTTCGTTCGCCGAGGCGTATGTGCTGGCTCATGAGTACGGCCATCACGTGCAGGACCTGGTTGGGGCACTGTCAGGCAGCTCAAACGCCACCGGGCCAGATAGCGAGTCCGTTCAAACGGAACTCCAGGCCGACTGCCTGGCCGGCGTCTGGGCATTCCACGCCACCGACACTGGTTACCTGACCCAGGTGACCGATCAGGATATCGCCCAGAGCCTGGACGCCGCAGCTGCCGTGGGCGATGACCGCATCCAGCGCCAGACACAGGGCTACGTCTCACCCGAGTCGTGGACCCATGGATCGTCCGAGCAGCGGCAGTTGGCGCTCAGCGACGGTTTGCAGAGTGGGGATATGGACACCTGCGCGTCGCCGGGATGGACGCCCTAAACATACAATGAAACGTCGACCCAGACGTTGAAATAGATTAAGACCCTAAGGGTTTTCTTGACTGACCATGTTGGAGATCTGCCGTCTTACCTTGCCAGCCGTGATGATTATTGACGGAAGAAACCCTTAGAGACTGTTTCTTAAGGCTTTTTTCACCACACACCTGCCCTGGGTGCAGGTGCCAGGGGAGTCCACGGAGAACACAGAGAAACCCTTTAAAAAACTCTGTGAACTCAGTGATCTCCGTGGTAAAGATCCCTTTGCTGCACGGAATTTGGACTTAAGAAACACTCTCTTAGGTCTACCCATTTATGCCCGATTCCCCATTTTTCGAGTATGCTTGGAATAATCGTCTCGTCTTAGAAAGCTTTTTGAAATGTGTTACCGCTGGCTTGGATTTGGCAATCCCGCAAAGCAAAAAGGGAAATTCAAAACACTCTCTTAAGCAGCAGATCATCGGGACATGATGCCCACACCTGAAGAACTTGCCGACCGAAATATTGACCGTCAACTCGCCGCCATAAGTCTGCGATTATGGGGGTGCGCGGCAATAGATTTTGCCATAGGGAGCCCAGTGCGCAGCGCCGCTCATCAGGGAGGCTAGTATGTCGCATGTCTTCATCTCCTATTCCCGCAATGATCGGAATTTCGCCGAGAAAATTGTCCAGGCTTTGGCAGTCAACAACCTGGATACCTGGATCGACTGGGAAAGCATCCATAAAGGTGAAGACTGGGAGCAGGAAATCTATCGCGGCATTGAAGGGGCAGAGGCTTTCCTTTTCCTGATCAGCCCAGATTCGGTTACATCCGTGATATGCAACAGGGAGGTTGCCCACGCGGTCAGGAACGGTAAGCGGATACTTCCGATCTTTATCGCAAATGTAGAAAACAATGGGATCTATGGTGTCACCGAGAAGTTTATCCATGGGGAACCCAAAGCTGAGATCAATCGACGGAATTTCATCCTGTGCCGGGCGGAAAGGGATAACTTCGACCAGGCGATCGTGGATGTATTAAATACCATTCACACGGATTATGAGTGGCTGACGTTCCACACTGAATTACAGGTCAAGGCGTTGAAATGGGAGCAAAGAAAAGATAGCAGCCGCCTCTTGCGGGGTAGAGAATTGCGAGAAGCCGAACAGCAGCTGGCCGAAATCAATACACAGAAAGATCCGCAGCCCACCCAGCTGCAGCGCGATTATCTATATGAGAGCCGCAGAGAGGAGGACCGGCAGCGCAGACGGCTTACTGCGGGGTTGACGATCGCGTCCTTGATCCTGCTTGCCATTGCGATCATAGCGGTCTGGCAATGGCGCCGAGCCGATGGACTAACGAACCTCACCTTCGTACGGCAATTGCTGGTACAGGCAGAACTCGTACAAAATTCGCGGCTTGACCAGGCTCTGCTGCTCAGCGTTGAAGCTTCCCGTAGATCCAATACCGTGGAGGCGCAAAATAATCTACTTGGAATGCTGCACATTCAACCCGGGTTAGTACGCTATATCCCTCTGCCTGAGAAGCGCATTGCTTTTGGATATAGCCCGGATGGTGAAGTATTTATTCTATTAACCGGAGGAACATATCGATTTTGGAATGCTTCTACAGGGGAAGAAATCGAGTCTTCATCGCAGGTGATCAAGCAACAGAAGGTTTTCACTCCAGATGATAAGACCGGTTTCGCTGCCGATCAAAATAAGATCCGCATGTGGGACCTGGCAGCGGGCCAGACGACCGGCGTCCTCAAGGGGCAGCAAATATTCGACGATCAGCCAAATCTTAGCCCGGATGGAAGCATCAGAGTTGTTTTCAACGGGAAGCACGATCTGCAATTACAGGAGGTCAAAACAGGAAAGCAGATCGGAGCGATCCCGATCGATGGGAATCTATCTGATGTGACAAAGTTCGCCTTTAGCGCTGACAACCGGGTGTTTGCACTGGCAAGTAAAGAATCCACGGACCCGCCCATGACATGGGTCCAGCTCTGGGAATTGCCCGAGTCCTTCGACGATTATTTCAAGCAATACGGCGAGATCTTTATGCCCGGTCCCGGGCCTGACGGCGACTGGAGATTTTTTGGTGACCATTTTAGTGATTACGTGGGTGAAGTGGAAAGCCTTTTTCTGAGTCCCGATGGTCAGCATTTTACAGTTACCGTGAAGAAAAGCTCTGATGTTAATTATGTATTGCCGGCCTTCGGGTCAGATTCCTTTAGCCAGGAACCCCTGCAATTTGAATCGCCGGTAACGGCCTTATCATCGAACTGTAATGACATGTTTGCGATCGGGAGAGCGGATGGCAGCATCAGCTTTAGCACCCAGCCGGATTACGTCACCCAAAGCCTGCATCATCCCGGCAGGATCGACGGATTAGTTTTTTCAGCGGATTGCAAAAGACTTGCCAGCGTAGGCAATGGTGTGATCGTCCTGTGGGACTTCAATGCTAAGAATTCCAGGCTGCTATTAAAGAGTGTGCCGGCCGCGGATATGGCACTATCTGGCGCATGGAACTATTCAGGCAAGGCCACTTCGACCAGTCCGGATGGCAAAACTGCGGCAGTGAGCACTTGCAGCCAGACTGAAACACAGTTTGAATCAAATGCGGCTTGTGTGATCAGTGAGATCGATTTCGATGGGGTAAAAATTCGCGACTTTCCTCGGGCTGATGCTGTTGGTGACGCCAGCCTGGTGACGGCCATGGCTCTCAGCCCGAATGGGGCGTTGTTAGCAGTTGGCATTTGCAGGGATTTCGATTTCTTCGATCCAAAGCCTGCCTCCTGTTCTCCGGGTGAGGTCTGGCTGGTTTGGATCAAAGATAGATCAGCCGGGCGGGTGGAGAGTATCCGGCTTGGGGACCATCCATATGCAGTGACGGACCTTGCTTTTACTCAGGATGGAAGAATTTTGACATCAACCGGTCAGAACGGTGATACGATGCGCTGGGATATGAGTCCTGAGGCCTGGCAGACGTATGCCTGTGAGATCGCCGAGCGCAATTTTACACAAGTGGAATGGAACGAGCAGTTTTTTTCCGGACAACCCTATCCCGGCAAGGACCTGACTTGCCCTCAATATCCGGCTGGAGAGTAAGATCCATCCATGCCCATAGCGGAAGAACCGGCCCTGATCTGTCATCTGGCGTTCGACCGCAAGGTACTCCCCCGTCGTGAGCGCCTCGGCAAGGTACGCAGCAAGCCCGGCTATTTCGAGAAGTACGGCAGCGCGGCGTGCAGGGTGCTCGATGCAGTGTTGACCAGGTTCTCCGAAAGTGGATTTATGGCGCTCGACGACGTGCTGGACCAGTCCAGGCTGGCCTATTTTTTGCGTTCACTACGCCACAATACCCTTGGGGGACCGGCGAAGTTGGTGCGCGCCTTTGGCGGGAAAGTTCGCTTGGCTGAGGCGATGCGTGAGCTGCAGGATCTCCTGTATCAGGATTGAATTTGCATGGAAAGACCCTGACGCCCTTACGGGGAGCATGTTAATCCTTTCAACGAACCGTCGGCAGGGTCAGCCAAGAAAAACCCTTAGGATTACCTCTTTTATAGGGCAGAAACGGGTTGCAATGAGTTTGAAAGCTGATAGATCGGTACTAATCTTGGACTTTAGCGTCATGTAGGTGGTTTAGATGATCTTGCAAAGTAATGTAGTTTTATGAACGTTCTTTAGGTCTTTGCTAGATGCCTCATAAGGAATTATGCTGACCCTATAAACATTAGTCGGGTAGCATCATATAGTGAAAGTATAATGACATCTCAACACATAGCAGCAAAATCACGAAGTATTCATACTTGGTGGGAGAAAAAACCAGATGAGATATTTTGGCTAGAAGTAACAGGAAGGCCTGATCTTGGTGTGAATCTAAAAGCTCCTCAAGCTAACGAACATGGTGATGATTTTTGGAGTTATTCGTTACTAAAGTATGTACATCAGGGCGATGTAATTTTCCACTATAACCGCAATAAGCAGGCTATAGTTGCACGCTCCATTACAACTGGCGAATTGTGGATTGACAAAATTACATGGGCAGCTAGGGGTGCTTACGCGAGGGGGGCAGGGATTCAACCTCATACAAGGCCGGGCTGGTATGTTGGATTGGAAAATTATGAGCCGCTAAAAACTTCCTTAGACCTAGAGCTTATCAGGACATTCCAGAAAGAGATTTTCAAACTAATGAGCGAGTTGACTATGGAAGTGGGCCCACCCTTATATTTTCCATTTGAAATGGGTAATGCTCGTCCAATGAGGCCCATGCAAGGATATTTATTCAAGCTCCCATTCTTCTTCACAAGGTTATTCGAAGAATTTTTAGGCGAATATGCATTCAAAGACGTGGTGATAAATGACGGTAAGATTGAGAGGATTATTGGGGCAGATTATCGCACTGCCGATGAAGAGACATCAGTTGGTGAACGCGATCCCTTTTCCATCGATCCTGCTATTGTTGAAAGGGGATTGCGCAGCCATGCTGCTACACAGAATGCATTGGCAGATTTCTTGAAAGCTAGGCAATTATTACCTCTTTCACCCAGTCCAAACGAGCCTAGCTATGATATTGCCTGGAAACATAATGATGAGGAAATCTGGATTGCAGAAATAAAATCAGTTACAAATGCTAATGAAGAAAAGCAATTAAGACTTGGTTTAGGACAAGTGCTTAGATACTGCCACATATTAAAGACAAAGGGAAATGTACATGGCGTATTAGTAATAGAACGAGCTCCTTCTGATCAAACCTGGATTGATTTATGTGAAGCTCATAATATATTGTTAGTTTGGCCAGAAATATTTCCTTCGAAAATAAAGGTCTAATACCATTCAAATATTTCATAAGTCACTCACTGGTCCATGGTCTTCTCTGGCAACGGCTGTGGTTTTCTCCTAAAGGCGGTAAGCCAACGGTATGTACTATCATGGATCCATGGTCGCGCCTGCGCCAATTCTAGCCGGCCAATTCTTGCTACGAAACTCTTTATCCCCCACCTCCGCCTAAAGTGGTGGTTCGTACTCGCCTGATCGAGTGGCTGGACGAGACTGCCTCTGCCGGGCGCACGATATAGGGTTGGTCGAAGTCCAAGGTTCAGGTATTGTTGGACGTGTGAGATCACGATCAAGGGTCTATGACCAATTCATTGAAAACAGGGTAGGTTTATTACTTTTAGAGAAAAACAACAATCACTTATGAAGATCCCTGTTTGCTCAAGTAACTGAATTATAAGTCAGTTCATTTGCGCCTTTTGTGGGAAAGTAACCCATAAATACAGCGCCGATCAGATTAGATCGGCGCTATATTTGCCACCCGTCGATCCACTTCCAGAAAGCATTTAGACCCCGAACTGCCCTTAACGCTGGATTTCGGTCAAAGCTGAAAGTAATAAACTCGTGTTTTGAGGCTGCCCACCAGCTAGGCGCACCTAGAATCTTACAAAGTATTAAGTGTAAATGAAATTTGCGTTCTGAACTTACTTCCAAATGGACACAAACTGCGCTTTATTACCCCGCCTCGAGAAATCGGCCCATATTTTCGGCGTAACTCTTGATATCCAGTTTCAGTTATTAGAACTAACCATCCGTATCCCGTTTCTCCCTGATCAAACCGGTTATATGAATCAAAATTTCCATCCTGCCAATAGATACTTTCCACAACTACTTGGTTATTCTTGTCTTTCCAGAAAAATCGATTATCGCCGATCGGCTTCCAACCCAAATCAAAGCCGACTCTCGGATTAAGTGCCAACCAATTTGCTTTTTCCATCTGATATCTGTAGCCCATATGAGCAATGACGAGATCTTTCTCACCGAAATTTCTTATTGCCAGATAATCTGAAGTGTGTAAGTCAATTACGCTTGGAAAAGGCAACTTTTCCTGACTCGTATCAATATCATTCCAGATTTTGTATGCAGGTACTGCACGCTGAAAGAGGATTCTCTCTTCAGTTGGCCACTCGTCCTCAAGCCTCTTTAGATGTGTCCACTCTCCGAGAATTATCTTGCCATTAGATAATTTATCCGTTATTAGAGGAATCGAATTCTCTAGACTCTGATTCCAATCTTTTGGTAGGCTTACATATGTTCTCATGTCTTCAGGTAACCCACCTATTCCTTTCATAAAGTCTGGGCGTGGCTTAGCTTCAAACAAGAATAAAGTTGGGTCATAATCTCTGAAAATTGCCTCTAAGTATGCTAGATCTGCATAAGATAAGCGGTGGGCATCATACAGTTCGGCAGCTAACCCCGCTCGGCGTGGGTCTGCGACCCGGCCGAGATACGACCGCAGGTCTCCCGTATGCATCAATTCGTCCGGCAGAAGGAGACCTTCGGTCACAATTATGGCGCAGGTCGGAGACCTTGCGCCAGCAGGCGGTAAACCAACTGTGAGTACTATAATAGATCCATGCTCGCGTCCGCCTCAATTCTTGCCACGCGGGCAGGATTGCCCGTCTATATCCCCTACCGCCGCCGAAAGTAGTCCTCCGTCCTTACCTGATGGAGTGGCTCAATGTAGGGTTGGTCCAGGCATTGTTGGGCCTGTTAGAGCACGATCATAGGCTCATGACCCATTCATTGAAAACAGCACAGGTTGACTATTAGGTAAATAGCGGAAAGTACTTTTAGAAAGTGTGTTCTTGGAGGCGGAAACGCCGCCGAGGACGGCAGCTCGAGCAGGGAAGATCATCCCATTGATGTTAGCATTTGCCTGCACCTTGGTGCTGTCACAGTACAGCTCCTCTCCCCACACCAACCCAGCTTCGATGCACAATTCCACAATGTGCTCAAAGAACTGTTGAAAGACTTCCAACCCGTATCGCTCCCGGATCTTGCTCAAGCTGCTGTGATCGGGAACCGATTCGTCCAAATCATAGCCAATGAACCAACGATGTCCCAAATTGAGATTCACTGTCTCCATCAACCGGCGTTCTGAACGGATACCTTCGAAGAAAGCGATCAGTTGCAGCTTGAAGAAAACCGCCGGATCAATCGACGGACGTCCAATATTTGAGTAGAAGTCATTTGCCAGATCATGGACAAAGTTGAGATCAATGCTTCGTTCCACTTGGCGATAGAAATTGTCTGCGGGAACCAGATCTTCCAAAGAGACTGCTGTGAGTGGCCTGAATTCCCTAACCTTATGACCTAGCATGGTTCACCTCATAGTTTGTTATATGCTACCTACTACTATAAGCCATTTCTTTCCTCGCGTTAGCTTCGGAAGCCACATTCGCCGCAAAAGCTACATTGTACGACGCTGGCTCTCTTCTTCTCGCCTTTCTCCCCAATTGGAGGATGTGTCTTTTTTTGCTGTTTAGATGGAGAATGTCATAATTATGAAGCAATTATGACACAAGCATTATATAAGCTATTATGTGGCAAGCTCAATTAGATTCCTAATCGGGCGGAAGAGTGCTCCTTGACGATAGGACAGACGAGCCAGTTGGCGTTGAGTTAATTTTCAAATTTCAGGACAAGCCATTACAATACGTTCATGCAACAGGAAATCCGCTTCTGCAAAGCACGTGATGGCACTCGCCTTGCCTATGCCAAAGTTGGGCAGGGACCCCCGTTGGTGAAGGTTGGCAACTGGATGAGCCATCTGGAATATGACCTGGATAGCCCCGTATGGAAACCGTGGTTGGAAAACTGGACGCGTTTCAATACGTTTTATCGCTATGACCCGCGCGGGTGCGGACTCTCGGACCGAGATGTGGTGGATTTTTCGTTCGAGGCGATGGTCAGCGATTTGGAAGCGGTGGTAGATGATGCAGGCTTGGAGCAGTTCGGTCTGTTTTCGATGTCGCAGGGCGGATGTGTGTCCATTGCGTATGCGGCGAGACACCCTGAACGCGTTCGGCAGCTCATCGTCTATGGCGGTTATCTGCAAGGGAGTTTGAGCGGCAACCCGACCAAAGAGGCAATCGAAGAGGCGGAAGTACAGTTGATGTTATTCAAGTTGAGTTGGGGAAATGAAAATCCTGCGTATCGTCAGGTATTCACGACATTCTTGATTCCGGAAGGGACGCCTGAACAATTTGCATGGTTCAATAACTTGCAACTCGTTTCCACGTCGCCAGCCAACGCGATGAGCATTCAACGGTCATTCAACAACATGGATGTGGTTGAATCCGCGAAGACCATTAAGGTGCCGACGATGGTCATTCATGCCAAACAGGATGCCACTGTTCCATTCGAGTCAGGGCGTCAGGTCGCGGCGTTGATTCCTGGGGCGCGGTTGACAATACTCGAAAGCAAGAACCACGTGCTGATGAAGGATGAACCAGCGTGGATAAAGTTCTGGGGTGCGTTGTATCAGTTTTTGGGCGTCGGAAGCGAAGCGGATGTCGTCAAGCAGAATCCAGTCGCAGTGCAGGATCAAATTCTTTTGGAGTTGTCGGCGCGGGAACGGGAAGTCCTGAAACTGGTGGCAGACGGGAAACAAAACCCAGAGATTGCAAAACGTTTGAGTTTGAGCGAGAAGACGGTGCGGAATTACATCTCGAACATTTACACCAAATTGCAAATCAACAGTCGTGGCGAGGCAATAGTGTTGGGGCGGAAAAGTGGGTTGCTCGACGAAAAATAATCGGGACAAATTCGGGACATGCGCCTCTTTTGGATAGGACAGCGGGCTTGATATGCTGTAGTCACATTCACCAAAGGAGAGAAACATGACCACACCAAATTCAAGCAAGTTAAATGCAGGAGCGAACGTCGTTGCGCTCGCAGGCATTGGATTGATTGGATATGGGCTGATGTTCCTGGTTCGCAACTTCAACGGATTTATCGAACTCGGTCTGACTCCCGAGCACGTGGGTGGCACACCCGAGCAGATTCGCAGTTTTAGCCAAAACCTGTACAACTACATCAGTCACTTACAGGTTGCGCTTTCCGGTTTTATCATCGCGCTGGGACTGGCTGTGATCGCGCTCGCAATATATGGCATTCGTCGTGGTGAAAGCTGGGCTCTGTGGGCAGCGTTCATAGCGCCAGTAGTCGCCGTGGGAATTGCCTTGCCCCTGCACTTCCCTTATCACATCGCCACTCTGGGGCATCTGGGATTGATTTATCTGGATGCCGTCATCCTGCTGGTGGGTACAGTTATGTCGTATCAGGCGATAAAGACATAGCATTCCAAGTTGAGCCTATTGAATTATTTGAAAAGAGAACGTCATGGACAAATTTTATCTCGCCAAACTCGTTGCCAACGAACAGAAGAATGAAATTGATCACGATCTGGCGATTCGCCACATGCTCAAAGAGACGGAACGCGGAATATTGAGGGTGTCCAAGACCAAGGCGCTGATCCTTCGGTTTACACCTGCCGTGATCCTCATCTCCGTCCTCGCGTTCATTCTCCTTGGATAGAGAGAATGGGCATCGTTGAATGAGACGTTTGTGCCTGAGAAACTCATTACACGTTTCTCCTGCAAACAGGCACACGTTAAACCCGCATCGGGTAATCCGTGATGTGGGTTATTTATTAACCACAATACTTCAATCATTTCAACAACTAACCCGCAGATCAGCAGTTCGTTAGATCCTACTTCATGACGCAGGCGCGTCTTGCGAAGACGACTCATTGTGAAACATATTCAAATCGGTTTCGGAGTGTGTTCCTAAGAAGGAAAGAGGAAATCCAATGAAATAGTAGGTCGGATTGACAATCCGACTACTCAACTATTAGGAGAAAAGCATGCCAACAACCTCAATTCCATCAGTCCCACCTGCAACAAAAGAAGACATTCGAGCCATCATCGAAGCTGCGCGTGATTATACTGAAGGCTGGTTCACCGCAGATGTTGAGCGCATGGCGCGCGCCTTGCATCCAGAATTGGTCAAGCGTAGCATCTGGCACGACCTAGAAAATGATGCATGGAAAGTAAGGCGCACGCTCACTGCAGATATGATGGTCGGCTACACCCGAGAAGGCGGAGGAAGCGAACTTCCAGATCATGAAAAAGTTTTTGACGTGGAAGTCCTGGATGTGTTTCGTCATATTGCTACAGTAAAAGTTTCTTCCTATCCATACATGGATTATCTGCACATCGCCAAAATGGACGGACGCTGGCAGATTGTCAATTGTCTGTATGCTTTGCGCGAAGGCGAAGAGACTGATCCATAGCCTTCAATCAATCGCCCATTGTTTCAACCTTCACGGGCATAGAAGTGTTTGTGTTTTATTCACAGAATAGAACAACGCGCACCCAACACGGCGTGCAATGGACTGGTGGGTACACGCCGCGTTATTTGGCGTTGTTCTGAGCGATGGCAGTTTTCCGCTACCGAGGTTTTTCTTCCCGGCCGCCGATAACGCAAATCGTTACTTTTTCAACAGTCTGTAATATTGTACGAACAAGATTGACCCTCTTGTTCTCCTCTACTCCTGGTCATTCCTATCTCATAATATAAACGGTGCAACAAGCTTTGTGGCGCGATGGCTCAGCAAGTGAACATAACTTGTGAATTAAATCCCAAAATTGTAATTCATCTTAAATCGACCTATAATTTATGAAAGCGGGGTTCGATTATCTGTTGTCCCAAAATAAATTTAGAAGTACTGTAAGCCGACCATATTTAATATACTTCGCCAATTGCACCCTACATGCTGGCGAGCTCCCCTGTCGCAGCTCATGCGCTCTATACTTGGTGCTGGTTTCAATGTTGTGAGAGGAGAATCCATATGAAACGTCAAGGAAATGTCGTCTTTGGACTGTTGATTTCCATCCTAGTAGTTTCTTGTGCCAGTCCAACACTTGCCCCATCCGAGTCTATGATTGAGCCAGACTCTTCTATCGAGACTGGAGATGCGCTTGGCAAGATGGTGTTCGTGATCGCGAAAGATGAATCTGGTGAGCCCTCCATATTCAACTCTTGTTCCCCATTTGTCAGCGATTCTGATCCTGCTGTTATGGTACGGACCTGCAGCGTGCCTCAAATTCCATATCTTTTTATTGGATATGGAGATCTTGAGACATCGCTGGAAGAGCTCGATTCTGTTTGGGAAAATGAGGCGTGGGAACTCTATTTTGATGGAAATGCTGTCGATCTAACCGCCTTCGGTTACTTTGATATTGATTTAGGAGAGTTTAAACTCCGCTCATGGAAGATCGCTCTTGAAAATCTTACACCGGGCGAACACAAATTACGCTATGTTATTAGCAAGCTTGACAAATCAGCCGAGACACTGGATGTGACTTGGGTATTTACCGTTGAAGCAAACACGACACTCCCGACACAATCATCTGAAACAATGACTTATCCCACACTTTCTTCCACTATAGTTGCAGGGCAGAATCCATATACATCGGAGAAAGCAAAGCTTAATTTCCTGTTGTATTTGCCTGACAAGTATGGGAAGGATACGCAATTAAAATGGCCGTTGATACTTTATCTTCACGGCTTGCTTCAACGCGGAAACAATCTAGATTACCTTATATCAGATGGATTGCCAAGAAAACTTCATAATGAAACTGAATTTCCAGCCATTGTCGTATCTCCACAAGGTAATGGTGAATACGAGTTCTGGTCAGAGGATGCAATGGTCAATTCCCTCTTTCTTTTATTGGATGAAATTCAGACAAAGTATTCAGTCGATCCTGATCGAATCTATTTGACAGGGGTCAGTGCAGGTGGTGAGGGTACGTGGGAAATCGGCTTACGTTATCCCAATCGCTTCGCAGCGCTGGTTCCCGTGATGGGTTATTATGGGTATCCTTTTGAAGTCCCTGCCAATATCTGCGATTTGAAGGACGTTCCCATTTGGGCTTTTCACGGAGATAACGATGAACTGATCCCTCTTGACGCAGAAGAAAGTTTGGTCAACGCCCTCAAAACGTGTGGAGGAAATGTTCAATTTACAATATTTCCGAACGCTGGTCATGATATAGAAAATGAAGTTTATGCAAATCCTGATCTTTACACATGGATGCTGTCTCAAACGCTAAAATGATCCTATGCGTGTTGCAACAAATTGCCGCCCAACACAGCCTGTAGCGGACGTCTGGGACTCTGCGCGTTTTTTAGCCTTTTCGTAGCTCTAGCGGTTTCACATTTACAGGCCTCTTTCTCCCCAGCCGCCACTAACGTGGACTGTTACTTTTTCAACAACCTGGTGTAATTTGTGACCGGGGCATTATATAATTGATCCATGGTCGCGCCCACGAAAATTCTTGCCACGTGGGCAGGATTGTCCGTCTATATCCATCCATTTCTGCCGAACGCGGTTCTCCTTACTATTCGATGGCTAAGCGGTCATCAGGGATAAATCACCCATGAGCTTTACGTACGAAGAAAAACCATCCTCCTCGCCTCATGTTGATATTGTCTGGCGCACAGAAGATCAGACGGATGGCATATACGTCGCATCCGCGGACGCCTGTTGGGATATGGTATTCATTCAAAACAGGGCAGGGAAAACAAAAGTGCTGCTATCCGGACCTTCCTCCAAAACAACGCAGGTCCCCTATTCAGCAGGCAATAAAAACTTCGGCGTACGGTTCAAACCCGGGGTCATCTTTACAAATATTCCCGTTACTGACATGATCGATGTTACACAAGCCTTACCGATGCCTACGGAAGATACATTCGAGCTGCAGGGGTTTACCCGCAAGCTGCCCACCTACGAGAATATCGACGAGTTCATCGCCGAATTGGCCGAATGCGGCCTGCTAAGCCATGATCCTATCGTCAGGGATGTGCTTGAGAATAAGACAGTAAACATGTCTGCTCGTTCCATCCAGCGACATTTTGCCATGACCATCGGGTTATCGCCGCGCCGCGTGAAACAAATCACGTCTGCTCGAAAGGCGGTAGAACTCCTTCTGGGAGGCATGTCGCTCGCCGACGTGGCCTATGAACTCGATTACGCAGACCTGCCGCACATGGTCCGCATGCTCAAGCGCTTTACGGGCTATACCCCCCTGGGTAACAAGAAGCGAGGTGAGTCCGTGTAGGAATTGAGTCGCCTACGTTCAATACAACTCGAAACATCTTCTCTATAATACGGGTTCCGTCATTGCGAGCGCTCGTCGCGAAGCAATCCCCTGCTTTGTAGGCAGTTTTATCTGTGAATTGAGCCTGAGATTGCTCACCTGCACTCCCCGGCACTTGCGCCCGGGGCACACCTGCCCTGGCGGGCGGTGCCAGGGAGTGTGCGCCAGGTGCAAGTGTCCTCGGGACGATCACCCTCCTCGCAACACCGCATGATTTGCTCACCTGCACTGGCGTGCGGTGCCAGTGTAGCAAATCACGGTCGGTGCAGGTGTGACGGAGAAAAGAGACAGTTAATTTTCAAATTTCAGTAGTTATTTAGAGGAGATGACATGAATATCAAGCCGTTCAAAATTAACATTCCCCAAAAAGAGCTTAAAGAACTACAGGGCCGCCTGAAAAACACTCGCTGGCCAAATGAAATAAAAGACTCCGGCTGGGACCGGGGTGTGCCTCTGGCTTATGCCAGGAAATTAGCAGAGTACTGGCTGCATACCTTTGATTGGAGAAAACAAGAGGCCTGGCTTAACCAATACGATCAATATATGGCAGAGATCGATGGACAGCAGATCCATTTTTTCCACGTGCGATCGAGGGAGGCCAACGCCCTGCCATTGATGCTGCTGCATGGCTGGCCCAGTTCCAACGTGGAATTTGTAAAAATGATCGATGCTCTGGTCGATCCTGTCCCGCATGGCGGGAAAGCTGAGGATGCTTTTCATGTTGTCATCCCCACAACGCCAGGGTTTGGGTTGTCTTCTCCCATGCCGGAGCATTGGGATGCCATGCGCACCGCCGGCGCCTATAGTCAATTGATGAAAGAGCTGGGGTATGAAAAATGGGGCGTATCTGGCGGAGATGTGGGCTCGGATATTGCCGGCGAGATCAACCATATCGATCAAAATCTCGTCGGCGTTCATGTCAGTACCGATATGCCAGCCATCCTTTGGTATGCCGCTTTTACCGGAAATGACCCCCTGAAGAATCCGAATTTGTCAGAAGCTGAGAAACAAGCTCTCCAGCCACTTATCCAAAAGGGGGCAGAAGATGGGGGTTATCTGGCAATTCAAAGAACGCGGCCATCAACGATAGGCTATCTTCTCAACGATTCGCCGGTTGGGCAGCTGGCCTGGATCGCCGAGAAATTCAAGTTCTGGACGGATACTGGCAATAAACTACCCGAAGAGGCGGTAGACCTGGATCAAATGTTGACGAACATCAGTCTGTATTGGTTTACCAGGAGTGGGGCTTCGGCGGCTGATTTCCTTTGCACCAATCTCCACGCCCAACGCGACTGGAGCAGACCCTCCCTGGCTCCCATGGGTATGGCAGTATTTAGCGCAAACAGTGCAGCACGGGCACTGCAGGATCCGGGGCAACAGATCCCGCATTGGAGTGAGTTCCAGGAAGGCGGTCACTTTCCCGCCATGGAAGTTCCGGAACTACTGATCGGTGATCTTCGCAAATTCTTCCACGAGCTATCCAGCACCGCGTAGACCACCTGAAGGTGACACCCATTCCCGTTCGGCGTGGGTCTTCGACCCCGCCGAGACACTCCCGATTTTCTCATCCAGGCGGGTAAACCAACTGTACGTACTATGCCCTTCGGTCACAAATTGCGCAATTCGTGAGCGGGGCATACTATAATTGATCCATCATCGCGTCCGTCTCAATTCCAGCTGTGCCCATTCCTGCCACGAAACTATATAGATCCCCTGCCCGTCCTTACCACTCCGCTACGCTCCGCCCTCATCAGGACGCTTCGCAGGGTACGCTTCGCAGTCCCCCAAATCGGCGGTCAGATTTGCCCTTACAGGATGCTTCGCGAGGGGAAGGAGAATACAATATTGGGATGATTCGTTTATTCGCAACCCAACTTAAAATTGCCCCTCCCCCATTTCAAAGAGCAGAAATGGGGGAGGCGGGGAGGGGGTGAAAGAGTCATGCATAAACGCACTACGCCAAAGATCTTTGCTCGTGCCAGAGAATTACATCGCAACATGTCACCCGCCGAGGCAGAGCTTTGGAAACATTTACGCGCTCATCAGATGGGCAATATTCATTTTAGAAATCACACCGCCTGATTTGCTTAGCAAATCATGGTTCGGTGCCGGGGACATGCCATTGGAAACTATATTGTTGACTTTTGCTCGCCACGCAAAAAGCTGATCATTGAACTGGATGGCAGTCAACATTTGGCCCCACCCGCCCTTTTGGGCACCCTCCCCAAATACGACAGGAAATTATGGCTGATAACGAAATCTCCATATCGTATTTGGGGAGGGAAGGGAGGGGCGCGTTTCTGGAATAATGATGTGATGAACGACATTGAGTCCGTGCTCAAGGCGATCTGGAGTGCGCTCAATCAAGAATAAGCCGAGACCCGCTTTGAAGTGCGGTACAATCCTGACGCAAACCCATATCAACTTCACAACCATCATTCTTTTATTCCCGTCTTGAATCTCATTTTTATATTTGAACGTTAGAAACAGGGTCGAGGTTTTTATGAATACGATGACTTTGAATGAAACGCTGCTGGATGAATTATTGGGGAAACTGGAAACCGTCCGGTCCTGGTCGCCGCGGGTGGTCTCGAAGCTGGAGACGCTGATCCACGGCGGTGAGGGTTACGCCCTCTTCCGGATCAACCCAATTCAATTCGCCCATGACAAAGGCATCGCTGAGCCCGAAGCGATCGACCTCTTCCTGCACAGTGCCAAGTTGGGACTGTTCGAAATGGAGTGGCACCTGGTCTGCGCCACCTGTGGGAACGTGGTCGAAAGTTTCCGTCACATGCACAAGCTGCATGCGACCTACATCTGCAACCAGTGTGCCTTCGAAACCACTGCCACGCTCGACGATTACATTCAGGTCTCTTTCACGATCTCCAACGCGGTCCGCGATATTATCTTTCATCATCCCGAGACTCTTTCCGCCGACGATTTTTTGTTCAAATACAAATTAGCCCGCGGCGTGCGCTCGTGGCTCGAAGGCTGGAATCATGTCGACCTCATTCGCGCGGTCACAAAATTGATCGCTTATGTGGAACCAGGGGAAAACCGGCGTGTGGAATTCCCGGCAGAGAACGGAGTCGTGATCATCACGAATTTTTCCGACCGAGTCACAGCGGGCTTTCTTGTCTCCTCCGAACCTGCCCCTGCCTCGCAATCGATCACGATCCGGATGATGGACGGTCATTTCCATATTCCCGATCATGATGTGCCCTCAGGTCGCCTCGACTTTGGCTATGCCGCTCTCTCGTTTGACAACCTTGGCAACTTGTCCGCAGGTCCGCTGACGGTGGAGATCCAAAATGCGATGCCGCAGCGGGCATGTTTCTGGGTTGCAAATTTCCTGGGAGAGCCGCCGAGACAGGGCATCACCTTCGACCCGTTTCTCTCCGGCAAGCGACTGCTGACCACGCAAACGTTCCGTAATCTCTTTCGCTCTGAGATTGTTTCTGCCAATGAAGGGATCGGCGTCAAAGACATCACATTTCTGTTCACGGACCTCAAAGGCTCCACCGCGTTATATGACCAGATCGGCGACCCGAAGGCATACTTCCTCGTCCGCCAGCACTTCGACACATTGGGCAACGCCGTCACCCATTATGAGGGCGCGACGGTCAAGACCATCGGCGATGCGGTCATGGCAGCGTTCATGACCCCGCTGGACGCGGTCCACGCCGCGCTGCAGATGCTGAGCGACATCGAAGCATTCAACCGCAACATCTCCGATAAATTGGTGTTGAAGATTGGCATTCACACCGGTCATTCCATCGTGGTCACATTGAATGATCGGTTAGATTATTTTGGTCAGACGGTCAACATCGCTGCCCGCGTCCAGGGACTTGCCGACGCAGGAGAGATTTATGTCAGCGAGGATGTGTACAACTTCCCCGGTGTCCGCGAGGCAATGGACGGCTGCAATATTGTCCCAGAGCAAGTGGTGGTAAAAGGCATCAGCGAAAAACTGAGGGTCTACAAGATTTCCACGAAATCATAAGAAAGATAATATTGATGTAAAGCTATGGCTGGCGCATGGTCATATGATCTGCGCCAGTTTTGGGATTGACGCCGACCCCCATCCCGGCCTTCCCCCATTCGGACATCACGAATGGGGGAAGGAGAATACAATATTGGGATGGATATCTTATTTGCAACCCAACTTGAAATTGCCCCTCGCCCAATTGTGATCTTCAATTGGGGGAGGCAGGGGAGGGGGTCCATTGCATAAGCGCACCACACCGAAAATCTTTGCACGCGCCAAGGAATTACACTGACACATGTCACCGGCAGAGGCAGAGCTCTGGAAACATTTGCGTGCTCATCGCATGAATGGTGTTCATTTTCGCAACCAGCACGCTATAGGAAACTACATCGTAGACTTTTGCTCGCCACGCAAAAACTGATCATTGGACTGGATGGCAGCCAACACCTGGAACAGCAGGAATATGATGAGGAACGCACGAAGTATTTGGAAGCGCGTGGATATCAAGTCCTGCGGTTTTGGAACAATGATGTCATGCGAGATATCGAAACCGTTCTAAAATTAATTTGGAACGCGCTGAACGATGAAAAAGGGGATGGGAAACCAAGTCATGATCACGATGTGCCAGTTGGCTAAAATTCATACTTGAAGTAAAGTAAACGCATGTAGACAGAGTGCGGCACGTTGTAAAATCCTTAAGGAGGTTTCCATGAACGAGAAATTGCAAAAAGAACTTGAAATCCAAACGCAGAACTTCAAGGGACTGATCGCCGATTATTGTCGATTGGAAAGTGTCGCGACCCAAAATCGCATGATGAAAGAAACCGCGGATTGGGTTGAAGATCTTCTCAAAGAGACAGGCTTCCAAACCCGCCAGCTTGAAGTGGAGGGCGCGCCCAACTATGTTTTCGGAACGCTGGATGGCCAAAGTGATTTCACGTTATTACTGTATAACCACTACGATGTTCAGCCTGAAACTCCGCTCGAACTTTGGAATAGTCCGCCCTTTGAAGCGACAGAAGTTGACGGCAAATTGGTCGCACGCGGGATCTGTGACAACAAAGCGGAATTGATCGCGCGGATTTGTGCGATCCGGGGCATCCTGGCTGCCCAGGGTGAGCTCCCCATCAACCTCAAATGGATCGTCGAAGGGGAAGAGGAGATCGGGAGCCCGCACTTTGAAGCACTTACCAGGCAATTTGGTGACGTACTTAAAGCCGATGGCACGTTATGGGAAGGCGGTGGATTCAACGAGAAAGACCAGGCAGCCCTGGCTCTCGGCTTTCGGGGAATGTTATATGTGGAATATAGTGTCGAGCTCATGAAGAGTGACGCACATTCAGGTTCTGCGCACGCTCTGCCAAGCGCAGCGTGGAGATTGGTGAGGGCTCTGGCAAGTCTCAAGGATGAGAACGGCCGAATCCTGATCCCGGGCTTTTATGAGGATGTCCGTGAACCAACCGAATCGGAAAAACAGATCATGCAAGACAGCGTTGACCCTGAGCAGGAGGAACGGCTCAAGGCGATGTATGGGATCGATGCATTTCTCCACGGTCGGAGCGGCTATGAATTGGAAGCCTCGGTCTTCGAACCCACCGCGAATATTGCCGGACTTTTGTCAGGCTATACAGAAGCAGGTATGAAGACCGTCCTGCCTGCGAAAGCCATGGCTAAGATGGATTTCCGCCTGGTCCCGGACCAGGACCCCAATGATATTTTGGAAAAACTCAAAGCCCATCTCAAAGCACAGGGATTTGAGGATATACAGATCACAAAGCTGGGGGAAGCAGAACCTGTGGTCGCGCCCATTGACGGAGAGTTCGTTCAACGCATCCAAAAGATCTGCCAGGATTACACGGCGAAACCTCCCGAGATCACGGCTCTGGTCGGTGGAACTCTCCCGCTGTTGGGTTCCATGAAAAGGAACGTGGGCGTGTTGGGCTTATCGACCTCAGGGAATCCATCCTACTATGGCAGTGGTGCGCATGCCCCGAATGAACATATCCGCTTGAGCGATATCCCACGGGCAATTGAATTTAACGCATTCATGTTCACACAACTGGGAGATGCGTAAGCGGAGGCATGGACGCAATCAGCAGTAAACAGACTGTATGTAGCGGCGAGACATTGACCGCCAGGTCTCCAAGCTTATGGGAGAGGAGACCTGGCGGTCACTTATTTGGAGTCTAGGACTGCCCGTAGGGCGTGCTCCTGCCGTTTTTGGAGTGCAGGACGCATCAAAAGGAGTGCGTCTCTGCTAATACGCCAGCACACCCCTACGGGGCGTGGCTGACTCCAAAGCGGAACCAGCGAGGATCTGCGCGGAGCACTCCCGAGTGATCGCCGAGGGAGCGACCCCGCCGAGGTAGAAGGAGACCTTCGGTCACGATTATGGCGCAGGTCGGCCCTTTACACCCTGGTCACCCTTGGCAGGGTGCCACGCAAGGGCGCTTCGCAGGGGTGCTGGCGCGAAGACCTTGCGCCAGCAGGCAGTAAGCAGACTGTACGTACTATCCTGGATCCATTTTAGTCCAGGATCTCTATATAATCCAAATTAATGGATTGTCCGCTTTCATGGATGATTCGCACAAAATGATCGCCGGGAGACAGTTGAGGGGAACGCCACAAGAGGTCATAGGCTTGCTCGTAGAAGCTATAGGGCTGATCGTCAATGATCACCGTCACCGTCCCGAAATTCCTCCCGCGCTGATAGCCCAAACGGAATCGTTTCCCTGTAAAACGGAAGGAGGCTTCA
>DATGYJ010000625.1:0-3367 GCA_035298105.1 Anaerolineales bacterium
GAACACAGGCAGGGCTGGCAGACCCATGTCGCGACCGAAGATGCGCATGATCATCGCTTGTGGAAGCAGGAGCGCTGGCGAATAAACGGACTTGGTGTTTAGTTCGCGATGTACAAATCCATGTTCATATAACGAGGCTCGGGCGTATTTTTGCCAGAATTCCGCACGGATGGTGCCCGTGCTGCCTTGTTGCCGGTAGGCAAAGTCTCGAAACAGGGTCGGGTATTTCATTTCCTGTGGAGACATTTGCCCGGGGATGAAGGAAAACGCCGATAACTCCCAGATCCGGACCAGATGATCTTCCTCGTCATAGCCTGCACCTGGCGGGATCAAGATCATCATTGGCAGGCCAAATACCAACAAGACGAGCAGAAAGGAAATCTCGATCTTGGAAACATGCGCGTTTCTTACCCTGTCTCTTAGTAACGAAAGCATTCACCAATCCTTATTTGTGTTGCGGAAACAAGCGCGAAGATAAGTATATAGCATGAGTTGTTGAATTTTGGGAGGCATAATAGGGAGCACAATCAGAGTTGAAGTGCAGCATAGTGCTCAAGGTCTTCTGGATGATTTCCTCTGAAGAGTTATAGAGGTATCTGCTCTTGATCTCGGTGAAGGACCTGGTCAAGAATAAAGCGTATCTTTCACTGTTTTGCTAACTTGAAGATCATTTCTCCCAGGCGTTCGAGGGCACGTTCTGTGGAGTAATTAAATGTGGCCGCGTTCAGGCGAATGAAATTCGAGAATTGGTAGGTTGCCGAGAAAACATGCCCGGGAGCCAGCGTAATTCCGCCTTGTAAAGCCATCTTGTATAACTCAAGGGAATCTACATTCTCTGGCAACTGGACCCACAGGACGAAGCCACCCGATGGGCGCGTTAAGCGTGTCCCTTCAGGGAAATAACGCATGACCGCATCAGACATCAGCTCAACATTGCGGGCATATTCGCGTCGGATGCGACGGAGATGCTGGTCATAACCGCCGCCTTCGAAAAATTCGGCAACCGCCATCTGGGGCAAGGTTGGAGAAGAGGCACTGAGAGTAAATTTGAGCCATTCCACTTCAGCGCTGTAACGCCCCGGTGCGACCCATCCGAGGCGCAGTCCCGGACTGATATCCTTGGAGAAGGAGGATAACAGGATGACCAGTTCTTTTGTGTCAAAGGCTTTGCAGACCAGGGGACGTTTCTCGCCGAAGTACAGCTCACCACAAACATCATTTTCGATGAGGGGGATCTCATGCTTTGCCAGCAAATCAACCAGTGCTTTTTTCCTTTCATCCGGGATCTGGCAGCCCAACGGGTTATTGAAATTTGAGATCACCATGACGGCCCGGATGGTGTTGTGTTCGATTGCAAATTCCAATGCCCCGAGGCTGATGCCATCACGGGGATGAGTGGGGATTTCCAGAGCACGCAGTCCGTGGACCTCAAGCATCTGAAGGGTGCCAAAGTAGGACGGCGACTCAATTGCAACGATATCGCCTGGGCGGCAGATCGCGTGCAGGCTAAAATCAATGGCTTCCGTCCCACCGGAAGTGATGAGGATATCTCCCGGGGCAAGATTACAGCCAGCATTGACCATTCGCTGCGCGATCTGGATGCGCAGCGCGTCCCAACCCGGCGGGAACTGATATTGGTGTGCGTTTACTCCCTGTTGGCGGACGATTTTCGAAATAATTTGATTGATCTTTTGAATCAGCCGGTTATCGAGGTGGGGAAGCGCCGCGCCCAGCTGGATCAGATTTGGGTTGGCCGAATCGCGCATGAGCATCATCACAAGTTCATGCAGGCTCACATTGCTGGGGTCGCGCTGGGGGGAAGAGGTTTCCGGCTCAGGCAAACGTTGTTCGATGTGCGTCTGAACATAATAGCCGGATTGCGGTCGGGCTTCTATAAAGCCCTGTCTTTCCAATAAAGAGTATGCCTGGAGTACGGTACTGATACTCAAATTTTGTTGTTGGCTCATCTGGCGGACGGAAGGAATACGTTCACCGGATGGGTAGGTCCCCTGGCGAATTAGTTCGGCAATTCTTTCCGCGAGTTCTTGATAGCGCAGAATTTTGGTGTTGGTAGCGGGCATAGTAATCCTAACAGTTGAGCATATTTCGACCAGTACAGTTTATTTTATCATTAACTGTTACGGTTACAATTTCAACGAACTGCTTCTGTACTGCTGCCTAAGGCTGTGTCATACTACGAGCATCAGAAGTGTAGTGATTGGAGATCAAATGAACTTAACGTCAAAAACCCCACGGATCGAATTGCTCCTTCATCCACGCGAGCTACTAAACCTGGATAACAGCCAGCATCAAATGGCGATTGAATGTAAAAACGGTGTAATTTGGGTCACCTGCGCTGGTGAGCATCAGGATTACATATTGCGCGCTGGTAGACGCTATATACCGAAGACAAAGGGTACTGTTGTGATCCAAGCCATTGACGAAGCGCGCGTGGACATAGAAGAAAGCAGAAATTAATTAAGCGAAAATTCCTCCTCCGACCTCTTTCGTGCCGCAGTGGGGCAAAGGCACGAGAGGGGTATTTTTGTTTGTCTGACCAGCGCTCGCTGTAATCGGATCACGACCGCAGCACTATTTTGGATCATTTCCAAACTATCTTTTCAAGATCCCGGAATTGTCACAAATGTCCCTGCCTGCCGTGTAGGGCAGGGCCTCCTAGAACTGCGCGTTAGGGCAGAGCGGCTTGAAGGGAGCTTCCTCACCCGCTGGATAAGACCATTGGACGTACCAGTATAAGCTACTAAAACTGATTGGGTCGCCATCCGGTTGTCCATTTTTGTTAGCACCAGTCCGGTGCATAAGCGTAACTTGCCAGTTGAATATGCCGCAATTCGGGAGATGATAGAGCGACTCTGGCAAAGTGATTTGGGTTTCGCGGGTGGTATATTCAAGGCCCGGATTGGCTTCATCATAGTTGTAGTCTACGCTTACAAGATAGTATTCATCCTCAGCCAATTCTCTGACCGGCTTCCACATCAAGATGATAGGTTGCTTTGTCCCATAGAAGCGCGTTCCGATTTCGGGGCTGACTAGCTCAGGCGATGGAAGGAGCCGGGGCAACGGCTTAGGGGCTACTCCTTCGGCGTGAACTTCAGGGTGGACTTCAAAACTATCGCGTAAATAGGTATGGGCATCCAAGCCGGTGGGAGGCAGGACAACAGTTGTTCCGATGGCGTAGGTCTTGTCTATTTCAGGAGCGTAGAAGATCATCCACTGTCCGTCATAACGCAGATATTGCCCGCGTGCTTTTACTTGCCATGCATCCCAATTCTTGAACTTAACCTGCTGGAACGGCCCCAGATTCCGTACAGGAGTAAAACCCAAATCGCCTAGCTGCCCCAGCATA
>DATGYJ010000626.1:0-10719 GCA_035298105.1 Anaerolineales bacterium
GCCTCCATAGCTTCCGCCTGCAATACCAATACTTTCTGGCCGGATATTCTTAATTTTCTGCAAATATTTTGCGCCCTGTAAACAATCTTGTGTATCACCAATACCCCAGTTTTCATAATTTGCGCGTTCAAACTGTTTGCCATAGCCCGTTGAGCCGCGATAGTTTGGAGCGAGATAGGTGTAACCCTTCGACGTAAAGTATTGGGCAAGCTCATCCCAGAAAAATGCATACTGATCTTTTGGTCCGCCGTGGGGATACAGAACGGCTGCGCCATTCGATTTTTCGGGGCGATACAAAAATGCAGGAATCTCCAGACCGTCAAAACTTTTGTAACTGACAATCTCTGGCAGGATCATTTTGTTCTGCTGTAGGGCTGGTGGATTCGAGAAAGTCAACTGTCTTACCCGCCTGCCAGATAGTTCAATCCGATAGAGATCGGGCGGCGTAAGTGGACTCTCATACTCGTACGTGATAAAGGATCCATCCGGTGCCCAATTGGGGTTTGAATAGATCCCTGCGCCGGTTCCCAGATCTATCACTGCGCCTGTTTCCACTTCCATCAGGCTCAGATCGAAGGCACCGTTTCGATTAAAGATTACTGCCAGTTGCTGGCTGTCTGGAGACCATTCGAATTGCGCCACATCGTATCCTGCCTGCGCGAGTTGGTGTAGGCCATCGCCGTTGGGTCTCACGAGATAAATTTCATCTCGTTCGTCTTCCTGGGCAAGGAACGCAATCCACATTCCATCAGGAGACCATTTGGGCGATAGGGTCCGCGTAGATGGTTTCCCGTACAGGGTGATGGATTTCCCGGTCTCGACTTCGAGCAGGATGATATCTAGCCTATTTAAGTCGTCGAAGCGGCGCAGCACGTATACAATGGATTTCCCATCTGGTGAGGGGCGCGCATCCCAATGATCGCCCCTCGTATCGGTAGTCAGAGCGCGTGGCCAACAGCCCTGAATATCCGTCAGGAGCAATTGATCCGTGTCATTACGATCCACCGTGACGATCAATCCCCGCGAATCAGGCATAAAGCGTGGACTGCTTGCAGAAGTGGCGAAGTCCGTAATCTTCCTCGGCAAGCCTCCCTGCAGCGGCACAAGATGGACATGCCCCCTGATGCTGAAGGCGATCCATTGGCTATCGGGGGACCAGGCAGGAATCTCATCATCCCAATAGGGTGCGGGAGGCCGGTCGGTGGTGATCCGGGCAGGCCAACTTCCGCTTGTGGGAAGCAGAAATACATCTGAGTGAGATTCCCCGTCTTTGATATAGGCAATCGTTTTCCCATCCGGTGAAAGGGCATGGGAACGGATTCGCTCCAATGAAGTCAAAAGGGATAAACTCCAGCCCTGGGGAGGTTTGAGGTCTGGGCGTTGGAGGGAGGGCCAACCGTTCCGTTCATATTTTTCCATGAGTTCGATGGGTTTATCCATAAGCCTCTCCTTTTAGTGCTAGTATAGCTAATATTGGATGAATTACCTACTCCCTCTAGCGAAATTACAGTACAATTTTTTTGTGATCAACAGTACTACAGGGTTTCATGTGATTGAATACTTCTCTCACAAACCTGGAATGGACTTTCCTCAATAATGGATATTACTAGCCTGCAGAACCCCCGCATCAAGCACATTGTCAAGTTGCGGGACGATAAACGCCAGCGCAAAGAAGATGGCTTGATGCTCGTCGAAGGATATGATGAGATCCAGCTCGCTCTCTCTGCCGGACACACGCCTCAGACGCTTCTTGTTGCACGGGAGCTTGCCTCGCGCCAAATCGATAGTGCTAATGTAGCGAATACGGAGCATGTGACGGTGAGTCGCCCAGTCTTCGAGAAAGTCTCCTACCGGGAAAATCCGGATGGCTGGCTGGCGATCTTTCCCATTCCACAGGCCTCGCTCGATGATTTGAGACTCGGCGAAGCACCTTTGGTGATTGTGGCCGAATCCATTGAGAAGCCTGGAAATCTCGGCGCGATCCTGCGTACGGCGGACGCGGCCCACGTGGATGCTCTGCTGGTCTGTGACCCGCGCGTAGATATCTGGAATCCCAATGTGGTGCGGGCAAGCCGAGGGGCATTGTTTAGCGTACCCGTCGTCGAATGCGATAACGCTTCTGCGCGAAAGCTGTTGGAAGCACACAAGATCCAGATTCTCGCCGCAACACCATCTGCTGACCTGCTTTATTCCGAGGCCGATTTGCGGGGTCCTTTGGCGATCGCCGTCGGCACAGAGGATGATGGGCTGACGGACTTCTGGATGGAAAACGCAGATATGAAAATCAAGATCCCAATGATGGGCAGGGTCAACTCCTTAAATGTGTCAGTTTCCGCGGCATTGATTGTTTACGAAGCTGTTAGGCAGAGAAGTCACTATCACCGTTAAAATAGCAGATTAGAGGAGATCCATCGATCCTGGTCCCTCGGAGAGAATTCGTGAAGATTAAAGTCCCATCAATGGTATTGCTGATTACTCTTATTCCTGGCTCTAAGATCAGCGACCCGAAAAGCCAGGGGAATATCATTACATATTCCTGGGAGCGGCACCTTTCTTGAATTCCATTTCACCAGCACGGACCGGTATGCGCGGATTTACCCTGATCTGGTTTGGGCAGGTTGTCTCGTTGTTGGGCAGCGCCATGACCTGGTTCGCGTTCACAATTTGGGCATGGGAAAAAACCGGTCAAGCCTCAGCCCTGGCGACAATCAGTTTCTTTATGTTTCTCCCAACCGTGTTACTGACGCCGGTGGCCGGCGCATTGGTCGACAGGTGGAATCGCAAACTTGTCATGCTGCTCAGTGATTTAGCGACCGCGCTTGGCACACTGACGATCCTTCTCGTTTACATATTCGGCAGTCTACAGATCTGGCATATTTATGTAATTAGCATTTTAGTGGGGTTCTTCACCGCATTCCAATACCCGGCCTATGCTGCAGCAGTCACGACCCTGCTCTCAAAGGAAGATTATGCACGAGCCGAAGGGATGCTCGGTTCGGCGCGGGCACTTTCAGGCATCCTCGCTCCGATCTTTGCGGCCGCGCTGCTGGGTCTGATCGGATTGAGTGGAATCATGTGGATCGATCTGGGGACGTTCTTCTTTGCATTTGGCACGCTGCTTCTGATCCAAATTCCGCAGCCAAAACAAACGAAAGTGGGGCTGCGGAGCAAAGGTAGTTTGTGGCGGGAGATGAGCTTTGGTTTTCGCTATATCCAAGAGAAACAAGGCCTGCGCTCACTCACAACTTTATTCATGCTTGCAGGCATTTTTCTTGCCATTGGTGCAACGCTCATGGCTCCTCTAGTGCTAAGCCTGACGAAGAACAGCGAATCGGCTTTAGCAACAGTGCAATCCATGGGAGCCGTCGGTGGGATTGCTGGAGGCGTGATCCTGAGTCTCTGGGGCGGAACAAGGCGCCGTATACATAATGTCTTGGCCGGGGGCGCGGGGGCCTGTCTACTGGGGATTCTCTGGCTCGGATTGAGCCACACGGTTTTCCTTTGGGCAATCGGAAGCTTTTTCTTCGCGTTCTTCGAGCCGTTTGTCGAAGGAGGCAACATCGCTATCTGGCAAACGAAAGTGGAGGCGGATGTACAGGGCCGGGTCTTTTCCGCACGCCATTTGCTGGTGCAAATTCCCTATCTGCTTGGTATTCTTATGGCCGGCTATCTCGCAGAAACCAGCTCGATTTCAAACGTGTTGGTCCTCGCGGGCATTATCGGAGGCGTTGTCTTTTTGCTGGGTTATCTCTCTTCTCATGTCCGTGATGCAGAAATACTTTTGCCTGATCCTGTGGAGTCGCTATGAGCTGGATTATCGTTGTTGTGATACTTGTGGTTATCGGTTTTATCCTCGACCGGGAAGTTTACTTCTATGAGGCCGTCCATTTAGGCCCGCGTATGCAAGCCTGGCTGTATGATCACTGGTCGAAGAAGTATGATACTGGTAAACGGGAAAGCCAATTACGTGACGGTGAAATGCTTGCCCAGCCTTTGTTGGACACGCTAGAAGATGTGTCAGAGCCCTTCGTTCTGGATTTCGCCACAGGCACAGGACGCTTATCACAGGCATTGATGAACCAGACTGAATTCAGGGGACGGATTATCGCGGTCGATCTTTCTCAAGGGATGCTGGAACAAGCTGCTGCGAAGTTAAGCCAACACCTGCCTCGCGTGGAACTGCTTCGCTATCTGTCCCTGCCTCTTCCGTTTCCCGATGCGGCATTCGATGCGGTTTGTGCGCTCGAGGTACTGGAACTCTTCCCGAACATGGATGAGCCAATGGCTGAATTGGGGCGCGTCCTGCGCCCGGGCGGCACGCTACTGACCTCACGCGGCACCGAAGAATCCGGGCGAAAGGCAAAGGTGAAGAGTCAAAGCGAATTTATCCAGTTACTGGAGCGCAATAGATTTGAGCACATCCAAATCACAAGGTGGTGGAAATTATTTGACCTTGTGACCGCAGTCAAGATTGGATCGTCCCAGTCCATTGGCATATGTAATCTATCTGATGTGTTGCAATGTTCTTCCTGCAAGCACATCCATTGGACAAGATTAACTGATCAATGGAAATGTCAGAATTGCGGGAAAGAAATGCCCCTTACAAAAGAGGGAATTGTATTGAACTAATTAACTTATTGTTGAGCCACTTAAATGTCGCCACATAGAGTGGTTCACAGGATTAAACCAATGAGTATAGATGCCAGCACATACATTGAGCCATTGATCATCGCATGGGCAAGGATAGCAGGTGCAATGGAACGTGAAGGCCAGGTCAACAGGCCAAATAAGAGCGCTGCACCGGGAATAAAGATCCAAAATGCCAAAGGGAATTGTTGGGCAAGATAGATATGCGCGGAAGTGAACAGCACGGCCTGAAATAACCAGATCCAGATCTCGGTCCATTTCAGTTGGCGTAAGTATCCCCAAAGAAAACCCCGAAATAGAGGTTCTTCGTTAATCGGCGCAAATCCAAGGTGATATAGCAGATTGAGACTCGTAGATAAAAGCACGGGTGTTAATGGTGTCTGTTGGGAATGAGCCGTGGACAGCATAGATTGAAAAATGATCAGATTTTCAGCGATTGAAACGCACGCGCCACTCAATAAGCCAATCGCAAGCCAACCCAACGTCTGAGAGCTGATGTGGGCGGGCTGGAATCCGCTTCGCCAAAGCGCGATGATTAATCCCAACGAGATTGCCCACAACATGAGTCCAGTTGGACTCGGGAAAGCAAGAGGTGAATCGACTTTCCAATAGCTTAAGATTAGGGTTTGAACGGGTCGAAATAAAATCATCAGGCAAAGCGCTGAAGAATCTATATGGAAATTAACCAACCTGTCTCGTTCCCACCAGATCAATAAGGCCGTCAGGAAATAAGTACCGACTTCATAAACCGTCGCTCCACTTTGATCGTCAATCGGTAAATAATAGATGATAGCAATGGTAAAGGGGATTCGCAGCAACAGTAGCAGGAACAATAGAAACCAGGCAACTTGCCCGTGGCGCGTGTCAGGAGGGATTAGTGGTCCTGTTGTTGTCATTTTGGCGATGAATTGACATTTTAGCCGAGAATTCGTCTTTAATAATTAGTTTTCAGCGTTCTCCGCAAAAAAGAAGAGCAAAGTCTTTTTCCTCTTTCATTATGGTATGATTTGTCTTGACAAGCGATAAAAGCCTAATGAGGTTCCTCGCGATTGGGGGGCAGCCTTTTCTTCACCTCCCATCTAATCTTTTGCCAAATATTACAAGGACCAATTGTGAAATCGCTATTGCGTGTTTTGATCGTTGAGGATTCTGTTGACGATGTTCAATTAATAGTGCGGGAAATTCAGCGCGGCGGATACAATGTCGATTTTGAACGCGTGGAGACGCAGACAGCCATGGAAGAGGCGCTTTCACGGCACGCGTGGGATATTATATTATCTGACTACTCTATGCCAAAATTTAGCGCAATGGCTGCTCTCGCCGTGCTCAAGACAAGCGGCCTTGATATCCCGTTTATCGTGGTCTCCGGCACGATTGGCGAAGAGACCGCTGTAACTGCCCTGAAAGCCGGGGCGCATGACTTCCTGATCAAGGAAAAGCTCGCACGACTTGTTCCCGCGATCGAGCGGGAACTCCGGGATGCGGAGACACGGCGTTCTCATCGTGAGGCGGAATCAAGATACCGACTGCTCGTGGAGCAACTGCCCATTATTGTTTATGTGAATCCGGTTGATAAGATTGAAAATACAATCTATGTCAGCCCACAAATCCAAACCGTTCTGGGCTACAAGCCTGAGGAATGGCTGGCAGATCCGGAATTTTGGCAAAAACGGATTCACCCCGAGGATCGCGAGACGGTGCTGAAGAATGTGGAGCAAAGCGATCGTGCCAGCATGTCTCTTGACATGGAATATCGAATGCTAGCCCGAGATGGGCATGTGGTTTGGTTTCAGGACCAGACTGTCCTTGTTCGCGATGATAAGGGACAGCCGTTGTACTGGCAGGGATTGAAGATCGATATTACTAAGCGCAAACAGGCTGAAGATGAAATCCGTAAGTTGAACGCTGAATTGGAGCGGCGCGTAGAGGAGCGGACTACTGAATTGGAGCGAGCCCTGCGTGCCAAGGATGAATTCCTGGCTAACATGAGCCACGAACTTCGCACACCACTCAATGCCGTCCTCGGTCTCTCAGAAAGCCTCGCAGAGCAGACCTCCGGTCCACTCAATGAAAAGCAGCAAAAATATGTGACCACGATTAGTGAAAGCGGGTATCACCTTTTATCCCTCATCAATGATATTCTTGACCTTGCGAAAATCGAATCTGGTCAAATTGTCTTGAATGTCAATGAGGTGGATCTCAGGCAGGCTTGCCAGGCGAGTCTGCGAATGATCAATGAGCTGGCCCACAAAAAGAGACAGCAGGTCACATCGGAAATTGATGACTCAATTGGTTCCATCTGGGCGGATGAGCGCCGCCTCAAGCAAGTGTTGGTAAACCTGTTGAGCAATGCCGTCAAATTTACGCCTGAAGCTGGGAAGCTGGGGCTTGAAGTTTATGGAGATCGACAGGAGAAGACGATCAGGTTCACCGTGTGGGATAACGGGATCGGCATCAGTGAAAGTGATCTGCCGCGCTTGTTTCAACCGTTTGTCCAACTGGATTCCGGTTTGGCCCGCGAAACCGCCGGTACAGGTCTCGGTCTGGTCCTCGTAGCACAGATGGTGCGTCTACATGGCGGGAGTGTGACTGTTGAAAGCCAGCCGGGCAAGGGAAGCCGTTTCACTGTCATTTTGCCCTGGGAACCTGCTTTGACCACGGATGCCGAACTAAGGTTGAGGAGTACTGGTAAATTCCGTGCGATCAAACCCGATGTGAAAGACAGACCGATCATCCTGTTGATTGAAGACACTAAAGAAGCAACAATCATGATGAAGGATTACCTGGAAATGGCTGGATACAATGTCCTCACCGCCCAAGATGGCGTTTCAGGCATTGACCAGGCCAGGCATGTACATCCCGATCTCATCCTGATGGATATTCAGATGCCCGGGATGGATGGCCTGGAAGCTACCCGGCGCCTGCGTGCTGACGCTAAATTCCGCATCACGCCGGTCATTGCCCTCACTGCACTGGCCATGCCGGGGGACCGCGAGCGCTGCCTGGCCGCTGGCGCGACCGATTACATGGCGAAACCCGTCAGCTTGAAGAAACTGGCAAAAATGATCGATAGGTATCTGCTGCGATAGTCAAGCTCTCCTTGCCATCCTCACGGAGGTCATCTACTGTAGTAACGTGTAACCGGACCGAAAATACCCTTCCAGTTTGAATTGGGGACCAAGACTCTACCGTTTTGTAAGCTTTCGTCTGTAACTTTTTCCAGAATCTCCGTCATGTAAACAACAGGCAATTCTCCTCCGATACGATATGATGGAGTAAATTATGACTACAGTTCTAAAATGGTTTTTGGGTGCCTTACTGGCGGGGTTGACCTGGCTGGTTGCCGTCTATACGGACGAATATTTCCGGCCGTATAAAAAAATCAGGACAATCATTAAGAATAAATAAACTTGGGGTTGTAAGAGGGGAGATGAAATAAACAGGGATGGGCATCAGCGTTGCCCATCCCTGTCATTTAATTCCCCTTCCACTCATAATCATAGACAGTTGTCAGATGCTGGAAGCCATATTTTGCAACGATCGGTCTGCTCATAGCCCCGGTCTCAACGACCGCAAATGGATAACCGCGTTCACGGATCTCCTTGAGCCTTGTTGCCAGTAGACTAGTATAGAGTCCCTGCTTGCGATACTCAGCGATGGTAGACCCGGCAAACAGTGTGGCGAAATGACCACGCGGGAAGTATGTCCAGGCGAGGGAGGCCGGCTGATCTTCCACATAGGCAACGTAAACGCTCAAATAACCGGGCACTTGAAGATGTGCGCCGAGCCGGTCATTGACCCAGGTATTGTGCCCGCCCCAGACCTTGTCCAGAACGTAAATCACGTCTTTGAGGCCAGCCAGAGTATTGATGCGCCGTATATCTATGTCTCCGGGCAGGAATAGTGAAGCGGCCGCATTCTTTACGTCGAGCACCATCACATCGGCCGGGTCACTCTCGCCCTCGAAGCCGCGTGCGCCAAGTTTATCCTTCAGGCTCGGCAACAGATCATGATCATAGACTTTCCACGTGAAAGGCTGTTGCATTGGCCCGAAATAATCCAACTCCCGAGCGATCACATGGTCCAACCTGGATTCATTTGCAAAAGTAAATGACACGACATTCATGCCAGGCGCTTTACGAATAATTCTCACCACGTCTCTTGTAATCTCTTTGCGGGCTTCAGGGTACATAATGCGCAAGCGCAAATCTTTATCATATCTTATCAATAAGCTATTTCTATTCATGATATTTACCTTTCGACCCACCCCGAAGGCCGGTGGGGCGGGATCAATCTGCAGCCAATGCTTCAGGTTCTTCTACTTTTTCCTGAATGCCGACTGCCTCTGCCAATCCATACTGTGTTTCCAGTTCATGGCGGAATTGCTGGGTATACAGGCGATAGTAATGACCGCCCAGGCGCAGCAATTCGGTATGTGTACCTTGCTCAGCGATCTTTCCATTCTCGATCACGAGAATTCGATTCGCTCGCCGAATCGTGGAAAGACGATGCGCAATCACGAATGAAGTACGTCCCTTCATCAAGGCTTCCATACCACGCTGGATCAGCGCTTCGGTCAATGTATCTACACTCGAAGTCGCTTCATCCATGATAAACAATTCGGGGTGGGCCAGCACTGCACGCGCCAGACTGATCAACTGCTTTTGTCCAACCGAGAGCAGATTGCCGCCTTCGCCAACATTTTGATCGTAGCCTTTTTCCAGCGTCACAATGAAGTCGTGTGCGCCGGCCATCTTTGCTGCGGCGACGATTTCCTCGGCGCTGGCGTCCAGGCGTCCATAGCGGATGTTGTCGCGCACTGTGCCAGAAAACAAATGCGGTGTTTGCAGCACAATCCCGATCCGGCTGTGGATAGAAGCGAGCGTGTAATCCAGATAGTCACGTCCGTTGATGCGGATCATCCCTTCGCACGGTTCATAGAACCGGCATAGCAGATTCACAATCGTGGACTTGCCTCCACCGGTCGGCCCAACCAGTGCGATCATTTCACCGGGTTTGACCTTTAATGAAAAGTCCGTGAGGACAGGTTTTTGATCTTCGTAATAGAAGTTGACGTGATCGAAATCGATCTCGCCCATCAACGTTTCTGCTGCTATGGCATCCGGTCGATCGTGGACATCAGGCGGAGTATCTGCCAGTTTGAAGATCCTTTCCGCTGAGGCAATGGAGTGCTGCATTTCTGCATAGACACGCGCCAGGTCCTGGATCGGCCACATCATGAACGTAAGATATGAGACGAATGCCTGGATGCCGCCGATGGTCATGATGCCAAGCCTGATCTGCGTGCCGCCATATCCAATGATGAGACCGAGTGCCACGGCAGCGATAATCTGCACAGTGGGCAGGAAGAGCGCCGAGAGCCAGGCAGCCCGATAGGCTGAGCGATACATCGTTGAGGTGAGCTGCTGGAATTCCTTGGTGTTTTCATCCTCACGCAACAGTGCTTTGACGACCCGCACACCCTGAATGTTTTCGTTGTATGCTCCCGTGATCTTCGAGTTGGTGCGGCGCGTGACGCGATATTCGACCAGGATGCGCTTGCGAAACTGGATGGCGATGTAGATCATTACAGGGATGATTGTAAAGACAATCAACGCCAGTTTCCAATTGATGATCGCCATAAACACTATGGAAGTAGTGATGTTCATCACAGCCCAGGTAATATCCACAACGCCCCAGGTCAACAGGTCAGAGACGCGGCCTGTATCAGAGGTAACGCGCGCAATGAGGCGTCCGACTGCGTTCTGGGCATAGTAAGAGAGCGACAAATCCTGCAAGTGATTGAAAAGCATCTTGCGCAGGTCATATTGAACGCGCTCACCCAAGACGCCAGCCAGGTAGATAAACGTAAACACGAACCCGGACTGCAGCAATTGGAAGGAGCCATAAATTATGGCAATGTGTATCAAGGCTGGCTTGTCCTTCAATGTAATACCCACATCTACAATCTGCTTGTTGAGATAGGTAAAGTAGGCATCCAGCACGGAAGTCAGCATAATGGTAATAAGAAAGCCCAAAACCCATTTCCAATGCGGTTTGAGCAGCCCTGCA
>DATGYJ010000627.1:0-15837 GCA_035298105.1 Anaerolineales bacterium
GCCCGCGTGCCTGACATTTGAATTACTTTCAGGAATTCATATGCGCCCGCAGCGGTCAAGATCGGTGCGGACATAAGAAATGCCATCCGGGCTGCGGAGGGACGGTCAAAGCCACGCAGGAGCCCCCCGGCAATCGTCGAGCCGGAACGCGAAGCGCCCGGGAAAATAGCCAGGATCTGAAAAAAGCCGATCACGATTGCGTCCACCCACGAAACAGATTCCAGCGTTCGTTTGTGACTGCCGAAAAACTCCACGGCGGTCAGCAACCCGGCGGTGATCAACAAACGCACCGCTGCCTCCAGGGTAGCACTGTCAAACATTGCGTCAATGACATCTTTGAGGAAAAAGCCAACGATCAAAGCAGGGATGGTCGCAACAATCACGAGCCAGCCAACCAGGGAATCCCGTGTTTCGAAGGGTTTCCTGTGCCAGATTCCCAGGAAAAAGGCTCGCAGGATGGCCAGGAACTCCTTCCAAAAGAACAGGAGCATGGCCAGAAGCGTTCCGAGTTGAATGATGACATTGAATGAAAATATTTTTTCACCCTGTGGAATATCAAGCAAGGCCTGTCCAATGAGCAGATGGGCCGTGGAAGAGACCGGGATGAATTCGGTCAATCCCTGGATAATGCCGAGCAGGAAGGCATGGAAAAAAGTCATTGTTCTCCGATGTTATTTGATTGTTTGCCAACCGTTTAAATATTGGAACTTGCTTTCAAAGCTCTTAGTCATTCCAAATTGGCCATAATAGATGACTGTATACATCAAGCTTTCCCCAATAAAACTCTCTGGAAGAATAGCCCCTTTGGCTCCTTCCACGTTTGCGATTACACACTCGCGCCTGGCGAGCACATCAATGATCAAGAGTTGGCAGTATTTGGGCGCACCGGACTCATCAGTCTCCTTCCATTCCTGAACGATAAGGAACCGTGATTCCGGAGACCACAAACAGATCTTGCCAAAGATGCGATCAATAAATGCATGAGAGAGTCCCTCGATGGATAATGAGTAAAAATCATAATCTGCCTGGCCTTCTTCACCAAGGTGCGTCAAGGTGGCTTTATATTTCTTATTTGGAGAGGAAAACACAATCGGTTTTGACATCAGTCCTCCATGCCTTCTATCTGTTCGAGGATGGGTAAATACGCGATGAATGAATGGCGATGAATTCGGTCAGCCGCTGATTAATAGAGGGATTCTATTGATCGTATCAGAAATTTGCTTTTAATACAGGAATCTGTGGCTCTAGAGTGCGCCTATCTACTGGATTTTGCGCGCAATTCAGATCTTTCACGGATCAGGGAATTTAGATCCCAGAGAACAATCAGGGAGAGAAAAACGAACATAAGCTCATAATTACTTTCCTTGACTTCCTGAACGGCCTGGGGAAATGGAATGGTTTGGTAATTATAAGCAGAAACATAAATAATTTTCCCGATTTTAGCACCCAGATAATTCAACAGGAATAACAACCCAATTCCCCAATAAACCACCGGCGTGAATTTTTCGGCAAACTGTTTAAATGGCTTCGAGGCCAGGCTGGCAAAGGGGATCACCACGGCAAAAGCAAGCCAAAATACTGTAAAGATGTTATCCGCTTTGAGTAAATTGCTTTTTTCAAAGATTGCCAGATCATGGATGTTTAATTCGTGTTGGACGTTTTGCTGCGCCAGGTTTGCCGGTTCCTGGATGTGAAAAATCCTTTGTCCCCAACTGATCTCTTCACCAGCGCCGAAGAAGTAGAGGAGTCCCAGGCCCAGGTATACCAATAATTTCAGCCAGTGGACTCCGGTCACGGCACGGGTCTTTAGGGCGCGCGCAAAGATATAAAATGAGATCCCGGACGCGACGAATAAAGAAATGGCGCCTACGTTTTCAAAGTAATGGTCTTCAGGAAATAAAGTGGCTGCCCATTTTTCTCCCCATCCTAGAGTGGTGTAGCCCAGTATGAAATACAAGGTCATGACAATATAAAAAGCCGGCTGGAAAAACCATTTGTTTTTGTTCATTGTTCCCTTCTCCTTCTGGTTCATGAAATTGACCTTGAAAGATAGCTGTTAGCCAGGTTCCATCTTACCTCTTCGTTCCGCGTTTCCGTGCCATTGAGCCAGTAGGTCGGGCGCTCGTGCTTCGAAGGAACCATCTGCAATATAAACTCTGATTTCTTCCATCAGCCTGATCAGCGCTCTGAGATTATGGATAGAAATGAGCGTGCCCGCAAGCAATTCTTTGGCTACAATGAGATGGCGGAGATAAGCACGAGTGAAAGTCTGGCAGGTATAGCAATCACAAGTGTCATCAACAGGACGTTTATCTTGCCTAAAGGTCACATTCATCAAGTTAAGTCGTCCTTCAGGGGAGAAGGCCGCGTGATGGCGCGCCAGGCGGGTTGGCAAGACACAGTCAAAAATATCGACGCCACGCAGAACGCCGTTGATCAGATCTTCAGGGGTACCGACGCCCATCAGGTAGCGCGGTTTATTTTCAGGCAACAGAGGAGTGATCACATCGAGAGTGGCATGCATCTCCTCTTTGGTCTCGCCCACGGAGAGCCCACCAATGGCGATGCCAGGCGTGTCGAGAGCAGCAATAAATTGAGCCGAAGCCGCTCGCAGGTCTGCCTGAACGCCACCCTGGATGATCCCAAACAGAGCCTGGTCAACACGTGTCTTGGCTTTGATGGAGCGTTCCGCCCAGCGGTGAGTCCGTTCCATAGCGATTTGGCTATAGGCATGATCGTTGGGGTCGGAGCATTCGTCGAACGCCATGATGATGTCCGCCCCCAGGTTTTCCTGAATAGCAATAGACTTTTCCGGCGTGAAGCGATGTGTCGAACCGTCAATGTGACTCTTAAAGGTCACACCGTCCTCATCGATTTTGCGGGTTTGCGCCAGTGAGAAGACCTGAAAGCCGCCTGAGTCGGTCAGCATGGGGCGCTGCCATTGCATGAATTTGTGCAAGCCGCCCATATCGCGTACGAGCTCGTCGCCGGGGCGTAAATAAAGGTGATAGGTATTGCTCAAAACTAGCGAGGCATTAATATCTTTGAGCTGTTCAGGGGTGAGGGTCTTGACCGTGGCCTGGGTACCAACTGGTGCGAACACCGGTGTGAGGAGGTCGCCATGAGGGGTGGTAAATATCCCCGTACGAGCGCGCTGATTACGGGCAGAAATGTGAAATTCAAACATGCAGGGGATTATAAGGTGAGGATTGGTAAATTGGGAATTGGAATAATGCTTCGCGAGCAAGACCTTACACAGGTAAAAACCAGCCGAGCGCAAAACTTGCCAGATTCATAGCCAGGCTCAAGGAGACGGCCTCATTGAAACGCAGCCGGTTGGTGGGAGAGATATGCAACAAAACGCTTTCAATCAACCAGATGAGAATTTCAGCGCTCAATAAGGTCGCCAAATAGTGCTGGAAGAAAAGACTCAACGCACTCCACAGAAGGGACTGGGTAAGCACATTTATGAAGATGCTTGAAATGAGAATGGGACCGATCGGTTTCCTGCGCCAAATGGAATATCCGCTGACAACTACGCCCTCGATCATAACTGTAACAAGCAGGGTAGCAATCACTTCCTTCTGAAAAGCCGAACGATAAAAATAATCACGACGATGAGGACACTTACGCCTATCAGGGCGCAGATACATGGGATAACGATGATGCCTATGGGTGGCAGGATACCCGGACTAAATTGCGCTTCCACCAGCAAATCGTCCGGGCGGATCGTGACGGTATATCTGGAATTGAAACCCGCAGTTTGAAAGATGTTGCTCCGGCGCGTTTTCCCATCCGAAAACTGAATTTCAAGTCGGTGATAGGTACTGAAGCCATATGCCAGCGCATGGCAACTATTCGCCTCGCAGGTAAATCTCTGTGGACCAAGTTCTTTGAGCGGCGAGGCATCACTGCAATCGGATTGCTCGCACTCATAAAAAATACCCGAAGTAATCGTAACTGGCTGTCCGGCCAATTCCTGTTTGAAGGTAAACTCCATCGTCGGCTTGGGACCCGTATCCGCAAAGGCAGCATGGACAGGGAGAAGTGCCAGTAAGAAAAGCAACAGCAAAAACAGTTTTATTGGTTTAGAGATCATTTGGTCTCCCAAGACAAGATTGCTGTTAGGGTAAATTGGGACACAAAATTATTTGATCGCTAAGATCCGAAAATAAGGAACAGGGAAACGGAAAAGGCAATGTGCGCGATTGCTAGCCTCTCAATTGGCACGGGTTTGATTGATCAAAACGCTGATCGTGGTCGCAAGGATCACTTCCACCTGTTCGGGAAGATAGCCGGTCTTGTCGGCGATCATTTCCACTACTTCTTCTTTTTTTTCCTTGTCGCCTGCGATCGCCAGAAGAGTATGTAACCACACTTCGGGATTAATCTTAAAATTCTCCCGGTTTTCCAGATCAAAGTCATTTTCCATAAATCTTTCCTTCTTAATCTTAAAGTAGGTATATTATATTTTCAGTATTAAGTTTGAGCGCCAATCTGTAACCTATTGTTGGGAAAGTGTAATGTTTTTCGGATTTCTGCGAGGATGGATTGCACTCTGAGCGCTTCGACTGCGCTCCCACAGTCTCGACGGAACGTCTCAACCAGCGGTCGCTCCCCCACTACAGTCCCAGTGCTTTTCGGGAACGCGAAGTGGAATGGGCGGGCGCTGGCACAATTCCTATTGTTCGAAAAGACTTTGATCCTCAACCATCTGGTTGGCAATCAATCGAAAATCCTTTTCGGGGATTTGCAAAGTCCCGAACCGAAACGGCGCACCCCAATGAGCCTTATCCTTGATGAAGGTTAATTCGTTGATCAGCGGGAGAATCGAAACATCCCGGGCAGGCAAAAAGCTGACATTGCGACGAAACGGGGCAAACCCGCCGCCCATGTCATGCTGATAAATGTTCTCGTCCGCAATTCTGCCGATGGCCGTGAAACACTGGCACTTTTCGGGTCGGCCGTATCCCAGCTTTGGCGAGTAACAGATCACCCAATCATTCGCGTGCATGCGCTTCAACGGAGCCGCCTTGCCGTGATTCGCCTGCATAAATCCACCGGCCAAGCCGCGCTGCAGATGATCTTTTGAGGCGACGACGATCCAGTATTTCATCCGCAATTATTCTTTAAAGTGCTCACCCAACATGGGACAGAACAGTCGAAATGTAAGTAACTGCGGCAGTATCTAACCAGAGATCCAGATCTTATGCTCGCCGCCTCACGCGTGTAAAAAGCGTTAAAAGGGCAAATATCAATGCTACCCCAAGCAGGAAACCGAGGTTATAGGCGCTTCCAGAATTGTGTACTTCGTACATCTGCACTTCCGAATTGAAAAATGAGATCACGAGGGTCACAGGAGAGATGAGCCCGTGCCACAGTCCCGTTCCGGCACCTGCGAGGCGTCCACTTGCATCTGCCTGATTGACAAGTGGATTCGGGCCTGGTGTGCTTAGTCGCATGGTAGTCTCAGGCGTAGTGACTTGTATGCTCGAGCCAGGAGCACAAGCTGCCAGCGTGGCAAGCAAGATCGAAAATAAAACAAAAACGCGTAATTTCTTCATCTCTCTGCCTCCTGAAGTATTCAAAACCAATCCGTTATCTTCGCTGCGACATTATAGAGATCGTGTATGGCTGCTTTTTGGGTGATGTTCTCTTGGGGATGTCAAATTCATTATACAATGAATCCGCCTCAATCCATCCATCGAATTAGGGCTACCGTATCTGAAAATGCCAGATGCTCCAAATTCGGTGTATTATCCAAGCTTCCGCCGCAATGATTTCTTTACCTGTATGTAAACTTCACACATACCGGCCTGGAGACCTTTACCTCGTGCCCGGTCTTCAGCAGTTTACCGGCCCTTGAATCAATCTTGAAAGTGAGAATATTATCTGTCTTCTGGTTTGCAACCAGTAGAAAATCACCCTTTGGCGCGATGGCAAAGTTTCGTGGCTCCCTGCCCTCAGTAAAGGTGTGGTTTTGATAGATCAAATGACCGGTATTTTCATCGATCAGAAAGCACACAATACTGTCATGCCCGCGATTCGACGCGTAGAGATACCTCCCGTTGGGAGCAATATGCACATCTGCACACAAATTCTCGCCCCTGAAATCGCGCGGCAGCGTCGGGACGGTTTGCAGCTCTTCAAAGCTCCCGAACTCAGAATGATAACGATAGCTGATCAGGGTGGAGTTCAACTCATTGATCAGATAGGCGTGTCCACCGCTGGGATGGAACGTCAGATGGCGCGGACCGGCGCCTGCCTGGACTTTTACTTCAGCATGCTCCTTTAACTTGCCGCCTTCCAAATCCATTGCATAGATGAGCAGTTTATCCAGGCCTAAATCGACTGCAATAGCAAAACGATTGGTCGGGTCAGGCAGAATGCAATGCGCGTGTGGACCAGTTTGCCTTTCGGGATGAACGCTCGAGCCTGAGTGCTGGATCACCGCGGTCGCGGTACCCAACCGTCCATCCACTTGAATCGGGAACATTGCGACGCTTCCGCTGCTGTAATTGGCAACCAGGGCAAATTTGCCTGTCTGCTCGATGCTGATGTAACAGGGGTCTGTTCCCTGCGAGGGCTGCTGGTTCATTAACTTCGGTTCATCCGCAGCGAGGGAGAAAGCGCTCACGCCTCCCCCAGGCTGCCCGGCATAACTCTGGACTTCGTTTACTGCATAAAGAAAGCCCCCCTGAGGGTGAATCGCTAGAAAAGAAGGATTGATGCTGCCTTTCAGCACTCGCTCAAAGCTAAGCTCGCCGGAGGCGGAGTCCATTCGATAGACGTAAATCCCCTCACTCTGACTCGCCTCAGACTCTGTGTAGGTTCCAACAAATACGACCGGCGTTTTTTGGGATCTGGTAAGCATCTGGGTTTCCTCGGCAGGTTTTGACAATCTTATCAAGGCTCTAAACTTACAACCGACCTTCTCTCTGACCATATACTCGTTTATACTCAAAAAATCAATATCGAAGGAAACATTTCAAGTTGACATCCCAGGACTGAGGTTATGAAATGACGCGAACTATTCGAAATGCCCTGCTTTGCTGGGGAGTGATCACGGCATTCGTCGTCTTCGAATTCATATGGATTTACAGCCGGCATGGGTTCGAGGGTTTCCAGGCTTTTATGCAGCAGGCGCCTTACACGAATATTCCCATTACCCTGGCTTCCGTTGCAATGACCTGGCTTCTCGCGGGGTTCCTGCTTTGGTTAATTCTCAACAGCAAAATCACAAAGGCCAACCTCCTCTTTTGGGCCGGTTTATTCATCCTTGCATTTCTTTACCTCAATATACTGCGTGAAAGGGTGAGATACGGAGATATTGATTACTATACCCAGGCTGCATTTGCTCTTATCAAACATAAACCCCTGCCCGATACCTATTTTTACCCTCCCTTATGGGCTACACTGCTATCCTTCCTGACGCCGCTCGGCGAGAATGGAATCCTGCTCATTTGCTGGATTGCCAATGTTCTCTCGTTTTTACTGTTCTATTTCTTGCTGGAGCGCACGCTCGAACTTTATCAATTTCAACCGGACGCCGCCGCAATGACAGCAGCCTTATTTGTTCTGGTCAACATGCCCGTCATGCGGACATTTATGTATGTGCAGGTGAATTTCCATGTGATGAATTTCGTCCTCTTGAGCATCCTTTTTTACAAAGACCGGGTTTTTCTTTCTGCTTTTATGCTGGCGCTGGCAGTCCATTTCAAAGCCTCCCCGGTGGTTCTGGTCCTGGCTTTTCTGCTTGAATTCAATTGGAAATGGCTTTTCTGGTTCGTTTTGAGTATGGTCCTGATCGCATCCTTTACCATTGCAGTCTATGGCATTAGTCCTTACTTTGATTTCATCAATAACTTTCTGTTTATCAATGCGCCCCATGCATTGAGCCTGCATGACAGTTCATTTGATTCGGCGATTGGGATGGCGCTTTCCTATGTCCGCGCGGACGTTTTCACCACCCGTATTCTTGTTTTCCTGGCAAAGGCCCTGACTGCAGTTGTTACCATTTTCTTATGTATCCGCTCCAGGGGTTTCTTTTCCAATGGAGAGGACGAAGAGCGCCTCTTTAACTCGATTATCCCCTTATTTGTCGCTATGACACTTTTATCGCCGCTGGTCTGGGAGCATCACGCGCTGTTCCTGGCTCTGCCTTTCCTGCTGCTCCTCAAAAAACTGGAATCTCCCATTGAATGGATATTGTACGGAACGATCTACTTGCTCCTATTTCTGACGCCAACCTTTGACTACTTTCCCTGGTCCTACGGGCGGCTCCTGGGAATATTACTCCTGCTAGCGTTGCTATGGACAACACGCAATCGAACCAGTAACGCTTTTTTCCCTGCCTTTAATGACTGGGCGAAGTCCCTCTTCAGTTGGAAAGCTCAGGCCAAAGCAATTTGAACTTCAGCCCTTCCTTCCTTCATCTTCCAGCCCCATCAATAGCAGATCCAGTGCGCCGAGAGAGACCTGCAGTTCGCGCAGGGAGATCAGCAGCGTAAGTACATAGGTAAAAAGGCACACAAGTAGACACGTTTCCCTGAACGTGTTTACCTGTGTACCTCTGTACTCGTCTACTTGCCCGCCTGCCTATACCTTCAAATCTTCGGCTCTGATCGGAATATGCCGAATCCTCTTACCCGTTGCCGCAAAGACCGCGTTCGCAACAGCTGGCGCAATCGGCGGTACACCCATCTCCCCCATGCCGGAGGGTCGCTGGTCGCTTTCGACGATATATACCTCGACGAGTGGCATCTCATGGATCTGCAGCACCGGATAATCATGGAAGTTGCTTTGCTGGATGCGCCCATCCTTGAGGGTAGCTTCTGCTTTGAGCGTGGCGGTCAGACCGAATGCAATCCCGCCTTCGATCTGTGCGACCACGTTGTCCGGATTAACGACTTGCCCACAATCCACCGCGGCAACAACTCGAGGGACGTGCACCTGCCCAGCCTCGTCGACCAGGACCTCAGCAACATAGGCGACATGTGTCACCCCAAAGGAGGCATGGTAGGCCAACCCCTGCCCTTGACCCGCAGGGAGAGTCTTGCCCCATTCCGCCTTCTCTGCTGCGAGTTTGGTCACTGCCGCGGCGCGGTCGGAATACAGTTCGAGCCGCAGGTCTAAGGGATCGCGCTTCAATTCATAAGCCATTTCATCAATGAAGCATTGTGTGGCATAGGCCTGAGGGAAGTTCTCCACCGATCGCCAGGCGCCTGTGGGAACCATGGAGCGCGAACCGGAAAGTTGAACGCGCGGCGGCCTGACCTCACCCTTGGGCGCACTAACATATTGGACCGACATATCATGATAGAAGTCGTGCTGAATATCATCATCACGCGTAAATACAACTTGTATGGGGGCGCCGACCGCTTGAGAGACCAACGCGGCTTCTATCGCATAGTCTGCTTGCAAGCGGCGCCCAAAGCCGCCTCCGATCAATGGGACATGGACGGTCACCTTTTCGCCCGGAATATGGGTCGCCACAGCAACGTTCGATTGCACATCCTGCGGGCTCTGAGTGGGCGCCCAGACTTCACACACCCCGTCATGGACATGAGCAGTGCAGTTCATCGGTTCCATGGTGGCATGGGCCTCAAACGGAATCTCATAAACTGCTTCCAAAAAATCTGGCTTCTCTCCCGGCTGTGGCAGGCTTGCTTTTGCCGCGTCTCGTAACGCCTCACTGCTCAGATCAGCATTCCGGCCTTCGTCCCACGTGATCTTCAATGCGTTCCGTCCCTGGATGGCTGCCCAGGTATTCTCAGCCACCACCGCGATGCGATCCTTAAGAGCCACAATTTGGCGAACACCCGGGACTGCCTTTGCGGCACTATCATCGTAACTGGCAAAGGTTCCACCGAAGACCGGGCAGCGTGCGATCACTGCAAATAACATGTCCGGCAGACGCACGTCGATCCCAAAAATCGCTTTGCCGCTTACAATTTGAGGCGCATCCCAATGACCCTTGCCCGTGCCTACAATCTTGAACTGCGAAGCTTCTTTGAGTTTCCCTTGATCTGGCACCGCAAGTTTGGATGCCTTTTCAACCAAATCGCCATAGGCTATTTTTTGCTGCCCATCCGGATGGGTGACAAACCCCGCCTCGGTCTTGCATTGATCTGGATTCACATCCCAAACATCCGCAGCAGCTTCGACCAACATCTCCCGTGCCAGCGCACCGGCCCGCCTCATTCCACTATAGTAAGTCGAAACGCTCACACTTCCCCCCGTCAATTGATCGCCATATCTGCGATCGGTCTGAGCCTGCTCAATTCGGACATTACTCCAGTCCACGTCAAGCTCTTCTGCGATCAACATGGCAATGGCCGTCCGGATCCCCTGCCCCATCTCGGAACGGAAGGCATAGATTGTCAGGATTCCGTCCTGATCCATTTTGAGATATAAATTGGGAGCCCAGTCGATAGGCGAGCGAGGCATGGAGGTGGGACTCAGCGGGGTAGCGGTAGCGGGAACCGAGGTTTCTGAGGCGCAAGCCTCCAAATAAACGGCAAGTACCAATCCGCCGCCAGCCGCGCCGGCCAGCTTGATGAATTCACGTCGGTTGATCTGGTTTTTCATCTCACACCCCCTCCGCCGCGCGTTGGATCGCTTTGCGAACACGTTGATAAGTCCCACACCGGCACAATACATCGCCCATGGCTGCATTGATGTCTGCCTCACTGGGATGAGGATTCTTCTGCAATAACGCCGCGGCGTTCATGATCTGCCCGGGCTGGCAGTAGCCGCACTGTGTGACATGTTCCTCGAGCCATGCTTTTTGCAGGGGATGAGAAATGTCCGCTGAAAGCCCCTCGATGGTGATAATGGTTTTTCCTACCGCATTTTCTACAAGGGTGATACAGGAACGCGTTGGCTCTCCATCAATGAGCACCGTGCATGAACCGCATAGCCCTGCCCCACAACTGAACTTGGTTCCTGTCAGTCCCAGCAGGTCACGCAACACCCAGAGTAGAGGCATCTGCGCTTCTGCCTGAACCGTGTGTGTCTGACCGTTGATCTGAAGATCATAAGTTGACATGGATCAGCCCTCCCGGATTCATAGATAATTTAGGTACCTAACTATAGATCATCACCCTACAAAAGTCCCCCGCCGATAGGAGAGTTCCACCCTGGTCAAGTGGACAGGTACTCTAGTTCGCCCGGCATCTAGTTCGCCCAGCAGTTCGATTTGCTAACCTGCACTGCGTTTCGGTGCAGTGTAGCAAATCGTGCTGGGCGAACTAGAGTTACACGGGACTTGACAGTCCCTCATAGCAATTAAGCCAGTCCAAACGCCACGTGGCTGGGATTGACCAGGACCATGGGCACTTGCAGAGCCGGCATCTGAGGCAAATAAGGATTGCTGATCCAGACATCGTAAATAGACATCCAGGAAACACGCGCAACTTCTAAACTGGTGGAGACCTCTGTCTGAGTGGAGATGCGGATCTTGCCCTTCATCACAAAAGTACCTACCAACAACTCTATAACTTGCATCATACGGTTGGCTTCGTTGGGGTCAAAATCCAAGGGCTCATCATTGGGCGGCAAGGGATGGAAAGCGATGGCTTCGGAGGTAGGAAAATAAATTTCAGAGTACGATAGTGCTTTCACAGGACTTCCCCCAAACACAAGCACCTGAGGTTTGAGAATATGCAAATATTTTGGGGCACCGTCTGTTCGCAGCCAAATATTTACCCGGAGAACACTCTGCTTGGTTACTACTTCGCCGCGCACAACACTCTGCTGAGTATAAAGCATGACCGGGGTCGTTTTTTCATCGGGTCTGAGAGTATACATCGATGCTCCTCTACAAGTATTATACACTTGCCCGCATCTCTCATATCCGTTTATACTGTAGATGAAACTTTCAACTTTGAAATTTATGGAATTTATGCAGAGCGCCCCGAAGGTTTGAATTGCCCGGCAAGTTTTTTTTAGAAGCCTGCGGGACGGTGCACCCAACTAAATTTAGTCAATCGTAACGGAATATTTTATGATGCATAACAAGCGCTGGGTGGTTGCGCCACCCATTACTTTACAGGCTGATGAATCACTTGCCAAATTTCCCTCCATTCTCAAGCAGATCGTATTTAATCGCGGTTTGGCGACAGACGCAGAAGCCCGTGCCTTCCTTAAAGCCGAACCAAACGCCAATACCGATCCATTTCAACTGATCGGCATGCAAGCCACGGTGGATCGCATTTGTTATGCGCTCCAACATCATGAGCCCATTGCGATTTATGGAGATTACGATGTGGATGGAGTCACGGCAACGGCCCTGCTCGTACAGGCACTGGGCGAGCTTGGTGCGAATGTGCGCGGTTATATTCCGAATCGATTCGATGAGGGCTATGGGCTCAACAAGGATGCCTTGGATTCTCTCCAGGCGGATGGCGTGAAACTGGTCATCACAGTAGACTGCGGCATCCGTTCCCCGGACGAGGCGCTGCACGCCCGGACTTTGGGTCTGGATCTCATTATCAGCGACCATCACCACCCGGATGGTGAAAACCTGCCGCCTGCCTTTGCAGTCATCAACCCAAAACAGCACGGCGACCCTTATCCTGATAAGGATCTCGCCGGGGTTGGCATTGCCTACAAAATTGTAGAAGCCCTGATCCGTGTTCGACCGTCGATCAATGGATTTCGGCTCAATGATCTTCTTGATCTTGTTGCCCTCGGCACCGTAGCCGACCTGGCACCCCTTGTGGGCGAGAATCGCGTGCTGGTACGCAGAGGTCTTCGTCAAATCCGTGAGACCAAGCGCCAGGGGCTCTTCTCCCTGGCAGGTGTTGCAGATGTAAAGATCGACAAGGTGACCGCAGGCAACATCGGCTTCATGCTCGGTCCGCGCTTGAATGCTTCCGGCCGGCTCGAATCCGCTCTGGCTTCCTTTGAGCTGCTCACGACAAAAGACTTCATGCGTGCAGGTCAATTGGCAATGCAGCTCGATTCACAAAACCGCCAGCGCCAGACCATAACACGGACGATCCAGGAGCAGGCCGAAGCGATTGCCATCGGTGAAGACCCCGAAGCGTTTCTGCTCTTCGCAGCGCATGAGGATTTCAATCCCGGTGTTGTCGGGTTGGCAGCCTCGCGTTTAACAGAAGTGTATTATCGCCCTGCCATTGTAGCAGCCAAAAACGCCGAAGAGACGCGCGGCTCGTGCCGTTCCATTCCCGAATTTCACATCACAGATGCTCTCGATCAATGCAAGGATTTACTCGTCCGGCATGGTGGTCATGCCGCCGCGGCGGGCTTCACCGTGAAGAATGAAAATCTCCCTGAATTGGTCGCGCGCTTAAAAGGGATTGCCAAAGAGCAACTTGAGGCAAAGGATCTGCGCCAGACCCTCATGGCAGATCTGGAAGTGCCGCTCTCGGATTTGAACTTTGAAGTATTGAAACATCTCACTTTCCTTGAACCGACCGGTTATGGCAACCCTGAGGCGGTCTTTGTTTCGCGCAACTTGAAAGTCAAAGCAGCGCGGACTGTGGGCTCGGAAGGCAAACATTTGAAATTGACCCTGGAAGATGAACGCGGTTCGATGTTTGATGCAATTGGCTTTCGCCTGGGGCATCTAAAGGCTGACCTTCCACCGCACGTAGATGCTCTATATCGCCTGGAAGCTAACGAATACAACGGGCGGACAAGCCTGCAGCTGAATTTGAAAGATGTGAAACCCGCCGGCCTGCCGGATTAGCTCCACTTTCGCCTTCGAGCCTTGGCGAGCACCCCACTTGCGAAATTGAATTTTCAATCATCTAGCCACAGATACTCCTCAGTACCAGCGAGTATCTGTGGCTAGATCATTTATTTTGGGGTGAAAGATGCAAATTCCCCTCAATCTTCAGTATGAAAGGCAAAATCAGTCATCCGATCACCAGGTGAATAGCGGACTTTAAGCGACTGAGAAGCGGATGGAGGCTATAGCCAGGATATAGGCAGGATATAGGCACGATTTGGGCAGCCTATAGATGGCTTTTCGACAACTTATTGGTAAAGCGACAGAGGAGCGAAGGAGCAGTGACGGAGCAAGCCAGGCAGGGTGCGGAGATTACTTTGCATTCAATTCATCAGCGCGTTCGGGGATTGTTGGCCAGGACATCGATCCGGCCAAATCGCTGGAGGGTTTGATCGATCAGCCCACGGATGTCTTCGAGCTTGGAGAGATCAGCCTGTACGACCAGCGTTTCTGCGCTGGTACCCATGGCACTGATTTCCCTTGCCAGTGTTTCGAGCCGGTCCACGCGGCGGGCTGCCAATACCACCTTAGCTCCCTCCTGCGCAAACTGGCGGACAGCCACTTCGCCAATTCCAGATGAGGCGCCGGTAACAATGACGACTTTACCTTTAATATCCAGGCGATCCTCCTGTACCTGTAAAAAGAACGATAGCGCAATGTTACTGCAAATTTTCTCCAGAACCACATGATATGGGATGGTTCTTCAGGAGTTGCCGTGGTAAGTCGGATTGCCAACACCGCACTCCCCGGCACTTGCGCCCGGGGCAAGTGTCCGACCTACTACTGCGGCACTCACTGAGAACCTTAATTCCCATTTGCAACCTCTCTCCGAAAGCAGCGTATAAAAAAGTGGATATACCGCATCGCGGCACTCTTTATTTCAGGAGAAAGTTATGGACACACAATTCACAAATCAACCCAAACCCACTTTAGTAAATGTCATTGCGTGGATGACCCTCGCCAATGGCATTGTCAACCTTTTCTGGGGACTCGGGGCGACCGGTACTGCTCTTGCTACAGTTGTCGGCATCTTCTGTACACCACTCACCATCCTTCCGACTGTCCTGGGCATCTTCGAGATCATCTATGCAGCAAAATTGATGAGCAATCCTCCCCAGGCTGTTCAGCCATCCACGAATATCGCCATCCTTGAAATCGTCTGCGTTCTGGCGTTCAACGTTTTCTCTATGGTCGTTGGTATTCTCGCGCTGGTCTTCTACAACGATCTGGCGGTCAAGGATTATTTTGCACGCCTCAATGGAACTCTTACAGCGGCAGCAGTTGTTCCCGTCTCAACGCCGGAGCCTGAGATGGATCCTGTTCTACCGGAAGAATCTGCCCCCGCCGAAGAACTGCCCTCATCTGACGAAGAGACACCCAAAGGTTGACACGACCTGATCCCTGGCAAGTGGATCGCCCAAACAGGACTTCCGAATGAAATTCATTCGGAAGTCTTGACACTTAATGAATTGGTGTTGCGCAGCGTCCCGAAGTATAGAGAGTGGCACGCTGCGCAACGGCGGACGGTGAGTTAATGGAATAAGATGATATTTCTCCTCTTGACTCTCACTCCCCTCGCTCATAAAATGGATATAATAACTGAACGCGTAACAGGGAAGAGACCCCAATGTAGTGACGGCTTCGGTCGTCCGGATTCAATACATAACGGGAGCCGAAGGTGCAAGTCTGGAACAGGCGAAACCAGATGAAACTCTCAGGCAAAAGGACCCTGTCTCGTAAAAACTCTGGAAAATGCCCCTGCGAGGAAGATCGACCTGCAAGGGATACCGACGGTGTAAATTTAGTTCACTGGTTTTATAGTTTATTAGTTACGTGGTTGGGAAACTACATAACTACCAAACTACTCAACTACGTAACTGAATGAATCTCTCAGGTTCAATTACAGAGGCGCATGATCATACTCGTGCGCCTTTTTGATTCGCCAAATCCTCTGGAGTCAGGCAGCTTGCTGCCGTATGTGCCGGCACAAAATCCCGACTCCAAAATCTTTTCGAAGGAGCAACCAAACATGAACGCACCCACTAATTTGAAATACACAAAGTCTGATGAATGGTTCG
>DATGYJ010000628.1:0-9615 GCA_035298105.1 Anaerolineales bacterium
CAGCATCTGGAGCTCGACGACGCGCGCGGCAAGGACGACTACACTATTCGCGAGTGGGTCGATGCGCCCGGCGTGCGGTATGTGCCGGTCGACGGCGAGCTCGAACTGCTTCCCGGGCTCCGGCTCGTCCCGGCGCCGGGCCACACACGCGGGTTGCAGATGGTCGTCGTCGGCGGCGATGTGGCGGTTTGGTTCGGCGAGCTCGACGAGCCGCACACCGAAGGCCAGCTGCGTGTGCGCGCGCTCGACCCCGAGCTGGTCTGGCTGGCGCACACGCACGAGCCGTGGCAACCTCGTCATGAGGCTTAATGCTTTTTTAGCCCGGGCAGGGGTGGCATCGCCGCATGGAAGTTCCATTTAATAACCACATCGCTTGCCGGGTGGTTATTAAATTTTTCATCTTCATGACAAAATAAGATTGATAGCAGAATTTGCCGCCAAAGAAAACTTGAAATCGTCCTTTCCGCTCCGGTTCAAGGCGAGGCGGGCGGAAGGGGGTGTGGATATTCGTGTCGAATGTGTAACCCCTTACTCCCAGCCTCATTTTATTCATAAAAAGGAGTAGCCCATGACAACTTCAACAAACGGGCAAGTCCAGCATATCAATCCTGATGTCTTATCTAAAACCCTGCTTTCACTAACGCAATTTCCGTGGTTGGAGGAACTCAGTCATGAGAAAAATAATCGTTTCCCCATACATCACACTAGATGGAGTCATGCAAGCTCCTGGCGGATCAGAGGAAGATTTCAAATATGGCGGTTGGAGCGCTCCGTATTACGATGAAGCTCTTGATGAGATCGCGGAAAAACAAAAGCAACCTGCGAAGGACCTTCTTTTGGGCAGAAAAACCTTTGAGATTTTTGCTTCCTTCTTTCCTGAACATGAGGACATCTGGCCTGGCGTTAATGATGCCACAAAGTACGTCTTGTCCAAGACCATGAAAAAGTCAAATTGGAAAAACTCAGTATTTCTCGAAAGCGTTGAAGGTATTGAAAAACTCAAAAATTCAGATGGTTCCGATATTCAAGTTAGCGGTAGTGGTACCCTGGTCCAGACACTACTCAAACATGATTTAGTGGATGAACTCTGGCTTCTAATTCATCCGTTGACACTCGGCACCGGAAAGAAGTTGTTTGGCAATGGCACGATCCCGGCAGCATTCAGTTTAATAGAGAGTACAGCGACACCAAGCGGAGTGATCGTTGCTAACTACAAGCGAGCTGGAGAAGTTAAGACGGGTACTATGGGAGCTTAGAGTGAAGTCGGTACCGCGTGCAGTGGACAGGTGGGTACGCGGCGCGTTTTTTGAGCTTTTTCTTGGCTTGGAGTTTTTCCGTTTCGACGGGGAGCCCACACTCCCACCCAGCGCAGGTAACGCCAGTCGTTGGGCCGCAAAACATAAGAACTATCAGGAAGGCAAGATGATGAAACAACATACTCAACATAGTGAAATGGCATTGTTAGTGATTGATGTTCAAAAAGGGCTATTTGAGAAATCTACGCCAATTTATAAAGCTGAACATCTTCTTAAGAATATCAACGCCTTGATCCATAAGGCTCGCCAAGGGGGCATTCCAGTGATTTATATTCAACATTCCAGTCCCAGAACACTCGAAAGAGGTTCTGATGCCTGGCAATTGCATCCCGAAATAAAACCGCTTGCGGAAGAGACAATCATCCATAAACTTCATGGAAATGCATTTGAAGGCACCAATCTTCGAGAAGAGTTAGAGAAAAGAAATGTAAGCAAATTAATAGCAATGGGTCTTGTAACCCACGGATGTGTCAAGGCTACTTGCTTGGGAGCGATGGATGAAGGTTATAAGGTCGTGCTAGTCATGATGGTCACAGCAGCTACAGCAAAGATGCAGCTCAACTCATCGAGAAATGGAATCGAGTGATCAGTAAGAAAGGGGCAGATGTGATCGAAACGCAAAAAGTGAAATTCGCTAAGAATTGAAAATGCGACCCAACACAGCATGCACTCGACCCTTCGGCAGGCTCAGGGCAGGCTCGAGGGACGCGCCGCGTTTTCAGGCAGTTTCCAACGCCTCGGCAGAATCCTACTCCCAAGCGTTGTCCACGTCCCGCCCAGTTGCCGCTAACGCCAGCCGTTAGGCGAAGATACATTATCAATTTGCACCACGGACCGTACCTCGATCAGTAAGATCGATGCGGCCAGGTCCGACTTAATAAGAATCAAACCAACGAGAGGAGAACCAAAACCATGAAACTGACGACCACTACACAGGTCTCCGTAGACGGAGTGATGCAGGGACCCGGTGCGCGGGACGACGAGCTCGGCGTATTCGAGCGCCGCGGATGGGCCCACTTCGACAACGAAGCCGGGACCGTCATGGACGAGATCTACCAGCGCGCCGACGCGTTCCTGTTCGGTCGGCTGACCTACAAACACTTCGCCGCCACTTGGGGAACATGGGACGATCCGGGCGACAGCTCGATCTGGACGGCATTGCACACAAAGCCCAAGTATGTGGCGTCGACCACACTCACCGACCCACGGTGGACGAATACGACTGTTCTCTCGGGTGATCTTATGGCCGCAGTCCGCGAGCTGAAAGCCAAGCCGGGACGCGAGCTGCAGGTGCACGGCAGCGGCGCCCTGTTCCGGTGGCTGCTCGACAACGGCCTGATCGATGAGATCAACCTGTTCACCTTCCCGGTGGTCGTCGGACAGGGCACGCGGCTGTTCCCCAACACTGGCCCGAACATAGCGCTCGAGCTGGTCGGATCGCAGGCGGTCACGCCCAGCGGAGTGACGATCCAGGTCTATCGCCCCGCCGGGCGCCCGCGGTACGGAACGGCCACATCCGACTGAAGCAGGTGAGGAAAAAGCCACAACTGCGGCGCAAAGTCTGTCGAATACCCATAGGTTCACTTCCATGCGCCGCAGATGCTTCGTTCGGAATAGTGTGTATCCACAAACATGGACTGACTACTCGGTGGGTGCGGTTTGTTGAAGAAATTTGAATTACAGGTATAAATATGGAGGTCGAATATGGCGAATTTGATTTACGTGGCGAACACGTCACTCGACGGATATACCGAGGACAAGGATGGTAAGTTTGACTGGACAGAGCCAAGTGAGGAATATTTCAGATTTATCACTAACCTCGTGCGGGCAACGCGCACTCATCTGTATGGACGGCGAATGTATGAGACCATGATGGGGTGGGAGACTGATCGCAATCTGGCCGCGGAGTCTCCACTCAGGCGTGACTTCGCTGAGGTCTGGCAAGCGGCCAACAAAATCGTGTACTCCAGGACGTTGGAGACTATCTCCACTCGCAAAACGCAGCTTGAGCGAACGTTCGATCCGGAAACAATTCGACAACTTAAAGAAGCTGTCGAACATGATATCCTCATCGGGGGTCCTGAACTCGCCGCCCACGCCTTCCGGGCTGGGTTGATCGACGAGTGTCATTTGTTCCTTATCCCGATTCTGGTGGGAGGCGGCAAATCAGCCCTGCCTGACAACGTGCGATTGGAGCTCGAGCTTTTGGAGGAGCGCCGCTTTCGCAATGGTACAGTTTACCTCCGTTATCGAACAAGGCAGGGAAGCGCCACCTAACAATGTATGCAGTGGACGATGGGTACGCGTCGCGTTTTCAAGCAGTTTTCTGGCTTGAGGCTGGTTCCGGCAAAAGGGCGTTGCCTCGTCCCACCCCGCCGGATCGAGCCTGTCGAGATCACCAGCCCTTTACAGGGTGCTCACGCAACGGGTAACGCACATTGTCAATTGCAATGACATCCGTTACACTTTTTGCAGGCTAGAATCATCGAAAACACGGCTGATTTTGGCATTTTCTGATGGTTTGGACATGTAACATATGTTGTTGCAGTCCACACATCGTTAGGCAGAGAGTGCTATGCAAAGGAATAATCAATGATCTCCCGGAAGTTGCTGCGACATTTGACTGGAGTAATGTTGGCTATAGTATTAATTGGATGCACTGCTCCGACAGAAACACCTATTGCTATTGGTACAGCCCCTCAGACATCCGAGCCCACACAAGTCCCCACAGTAACTGCAAATCCTTCACCAACACCCATGAAAATCTCCAGTTTTGAAGAATGCTATGTAGACGGTTGGATTCAAAACACTTATCCACGTCAATGCATCACCAATAATGGAGAGATTTTCATGGAATCGTTAGGGGAAGGGGTAATTTATACTAGAACGTACGGCGCAGCTAAAAGTCATGAATCAGGACACTTTATCACTTCGACAAGGGATGGAGGATACCTTATTGCCGGATCAGCAAATTATGGATGTTGGGTACTGAAAATGGATGCATCAGGGGAAAAAGAATGGGAGTCCTCTTTCGAGCAAGAATTACGCCAAGCACTTCAACTCTATAACACTGGATTCAGATGTTGGTTGGCTAGACAGACTCCAGACGATGGCTATGTGGTAATGGGGACAGGGTTTGACGAAGGTATCTTTCCACTAAAACCTTCTTTTCTCATCACACTAGACCATGATGGCAATATGGTGTCAGGGCAGATAATCGCTGAAAAAACAGGCAAGATCCCATATTTAGCTCATGATGGGAATCTTATTCGCCTTACCTCAATTGGTACTCAGGGAACAGTAACTGAAGCCATAGATGGAGGCTATATTACTGTTAGCCAATACCCTGAAAGATCATCTGATAGCCGCACACATATGACCAAAACAGATAAGAATGGGAATTATATTTGGGACAGGAACCTCTGCTTGGATAAAAACATCTCACAGGCAGAGGCAAAGAAAGTTGTCTGTTCCCATAACTCTTATAACTATATTTGGGATGTAATCCAATTGAAAGATGGCAGTTTTGCAGTTACGGGAGTCAGTAATGGAGCCTGGCTCCTAAAAACAGATGTCAATGGCAATGTTGAATGGATACGACCTTATTCTATGGGTGCTGGGTGTGCCCTCGTCCAATTGCCAGACGAAAGTTTTCTTATTGCAGGGTATCTGCATGGCGACGGGTTGTTGATCAAAACGGATAGCGAGGGAAATATGCAGTGGTCAAAAACCTTTGCTGGAACTGGAAACTACGACATATTCCGAGCAATGGAACAAAGACCGAATGGCGAAATTACTATACTGGGTGAGACATCATTTTCAGGAACAGAGGACCTTTGGTTAGTCGGGCTTGATAGTACACTTCTTAAGTAGGATAGAATGCCAGATAAGAGGTTGCTGCCTAACAAAGCGTTCACCGGACGGCTGGGACTCGGCGCGTTTTTCGGCAGTTTCCTAGCTTCAGGCTTATACTGCTCCCAAGCGTTACCTCCCCATCCCGCCAGCAGGTAACGCACACTGTTAGGTGCGCATCAGAGAGCTCGTAATTCATTTTAAGCGAGAGGAATTGAGATACTAATCTTTGAAAAACGATTGTCTCCATATCATTTTGTAGTTGCTTTTCGCTGAAACTTGAGATACACCTTTCGAATTACAGTATATTATGTCAATATCTGAGCAAGCATTCGAGGCGCTCCGAGCTGCTGTGACATGGAATCCCATCGGCGCAAGAAATTTTCGGGATATCCTGCGGGAATATCCCGATTGGGTAAAGTACAAGAATGACCCGTACGGTCCCCTCCATTTACTCCTTATTCCCGGACAGCACAGGCGGCAGATCACAAAAGGAGTGAGTGTGCCGATAAAATCTCCGACCTTCCCTCGCGATAAGCTGCCTGCTTGTGAGGTTTTTGGTAGGGAATGGTTGCAGCGTAAATTCTCAAAACAGGAGCTGGCAGATATGATAGAGACGATTCTTAGAGAGATCGATGCACAATCCTAGATACGAGTTCTTTTAGGCGTGAGGCAGGTTATGTGGCTGGAGGCTGGTTCCGCCAAAGCGGCGTCCTCTCGTCCCACCCCGCCGGATCGACTGGCGCAGCCGTGTCGAGATCACCAGCCCTTTCCAGGGTGCTACGCAAACGCCAGCCGTTGGGCAGCCATATGTGTCTGCGATCGAGGTAAATATGGAAACTAACAAGTCTATAGTGGAAATACCATTTGAAAAAGCATATCAATTGTGCAATGAAATAAATAGGGGTGCAAAAGGATTACGACTGTTTTTCATCAACGCACAATGCTGGGGATGCGTAACGTTTTCCAAGGGAGATGTTGAGAAAATGTGTTTTCGAAATTCCCCAGGGAATCGCGGATGTCTATTGATAAATGCAAAATATGATGGAAAAAACTAAGCCTAACGGTTGCTGATGCTTGTAATCGCGAGCAGTTTACGATTTGTGGTAGCTCTTACCGTGCCAAGATGGGTCGCGATTTGGTCACCCGATCTGACGTATCATGATTGAGCGCAAGCATGAGAGAAGATCAAGAAAAATTGAAGATATCGACGGTTGGAGTGGTGATGAGGCTTGATAGGTTAGATCATCTGGAGCATCATCAAGATTACGCGGAACTTAGCGTTGACGCTAGCTTTATGATAAATGAAATCTGACAAAGTGCTGCCCAACACAGCGCGCACCCGGCGGGTGGGACTCTGCGCACGCCCTGTGGGCAGTCAAGCAGGTTGCGTGGCTGGAGGTTGGTTCCGGCAAAGCGGCGCTCTCTCGTCCCACCCCGCCGGATCGACTGGCGCAGCCGTGTCGAGATCACCAGCCCTTTACAGAGTGCTAACACAACGGGTATCCTCTAATGAGTATTGAGATTCAAATTCGGTAAAACGTCCCGACACTTGCACCTGCCCTCCCACTCCGCTACGCTTCGAAGACTGCCGCTGCTTGGCGCGGCGTTCGCGATGGCAGGCGGTGCCAGGGAGTGTCGGGACGGTGACTACCGATTTTGGTTTTCAAATTTCATAAGGGGACGATGTCGCTAACCGTTGGGTGCAGCAATAGGGTAATGATATGGATATACATGAATTGCAACTTCGAGATAATCATCAGGAAACCGCAAGTCGGTTTGTAGCCGCTTGTCAGGCAGATCATCGGATTGTGGCGGCGTTTTTGGGCGGCTCCTATGCCAGAGAGCGGGCGGATCGATTCTCTGACCTCGATCTCTATTTTGTGACAACGGATGAATCGTACCCAGACTTTCTGGTCGAGAAAGAAAGCTTTATTCGTCAGTTGGGCGAACCTCTATTTCTGGAAGACTTTGGCGTGCCACACGGATACTGCTTCATATTGTCAAATACAACCGAAGGCGAATTTTGGTTTGGACCCGAGAGTCAATTCAAAAGCATTTATAGTGGGCCTTATAAAGTATTGTTGGATAAAAAGAACATACTTGTTGGGGAAGCCTTCCCAGCGCCCATAGCAGACCAGACGAGGCAGCTTGAGTTATTGCAGCGAAAGATCGATTGGTTCTGGCATGAATTGTCCCATTTCATCAAGGCGATGGGGCGAAAGCAACTATGGTTTGCATACGGTCAGATAGAGGCAATGCGAAGGATGTGTACCATTCTTGCCCGTCTGAAACACAATTTCTCAGATGCGTATTTGGAAGAAGGTGAGCCTTATTTCAAAATCGAGCAAGCTTTGCCGATCGAGAACTTATCGCCCTTACAAACCACATTTTGCTCGATAGAGTATGAGGCCATGTTACAAGCCGCTTTTGTCCTTTGCCGCTTTTATCAAGATATGGCTCCCGAGCTAGCGGAAGCACATCATTTGTCCTACCAAACTGATCTAGAACGAATGTGGATAAGTCAACTGAAAGAATTGAGCCAGGCAAGTTCGATGCGATAAGTACAGCAATGTTTGTCGAGAAGGTGTTTCAATTCAAAAAGCCACCCAGCCCTTTACAGGGTGCTCACGCAACGGGTGACGCTCACCGTTAGGCGCTGGCATAGCATCGTAAAAATATTGTCGTTTAATAATAGGTACCTTATATGACATCAAAGTTGCTCTCTAATTTTTTCAAAGCATTGACTGTTATTTTGAGCATTGGCAGTATGGCAGGATGCACTGCAATAACAATCACACCTACATCAGAGTCATTAACCACTGCTACTCCAGCGGCATGTCAACCATCTCGGATTCAGACATCCAAAATTGAATTCCCTGAAATCCAAGGAACGATGAGTACTGAGGGCGAGATGTGGGCTTTACTGTTTTTCGACAAGGCACATGCGAAAGAAGATCTAAAAATCGTTTGGAGAATAACTGGCTCAGGCAAACAATTCACTGTCCAAGCTAGAAATGAAGATGGAACTTTGGTTTCCCCAACCTGGGGTCCCGACGATCATGGAAGTTCCACTTGGGAGCGTCCAGGTTATGAGTGGGGAACAGGTTTTAATTTTCCCAAACCAGGCTGTTGGACACTCACAGCAACTCGTGGCACAACCATAGGTGAGATCCGTCTTGATATATTGGCACCGTAGAAACGCGCTCAACACAGCCCTTTCAGGATGCTTCGCGACGTGCACCCGATCCCCGGCAAAGTACGCCGGGGCCACACTTGCACAGATATGTTTCAACCATAAAAACGTGAAATACACTAGTTGACAAGATAGAATTTATGTTCTAATATTTACTCCAAGCCTCATTCGATTCGTAAAAAGGAGTAAACCATGACAACGTCAAAGAACGGGCAAGTCCAGCACATCAATCCTGATGTCTTATCTAAAAACCCTGCTTTCACCAACGTAATATCCGCTGTTGGAGGAACTCAGTCATGAGAAAAGTTATTGTGCTTGAACATATTTCCATTGATGGTGTCATACAAGCCCCAGGCGGGCCAGACGAAGATACCAGCGGCGGCTTCGCGTATGGCGGGTGGATAGCGCCATACGCCGACGCGCTTCTTGAAACGCTCCTGAGCAGGCAGATGAACATGCCGTTCGACCTGTTGTTAGGGCGTAAAACCTTTGAAATTTGGGCACCGTTCTGGCCGCAACATGCGGACGAATGGCCGGGTGTCAATATGGCGACCAAGTTCGTCGCCTCGAATACCATGACTTCTCACGAATGGCAACCGTCCGTGTTTTTGAACGGCGATATTGCAGAAAAAGTCGCTAAAATCAAGCAACTGCAAGGGCCGGATTTGAACGTTTGGGGAAGTGGTAATCTCATTCAGACGCTTATCAAGCATGATTTGGTCGACGCGTTCTGGCTGATGATATATCCGATCACGCTGGGTGGTGGAAAACGGTTGTTTGCCGATGGCACGATCCCGGCGGCGTTCAAGGTGACGGAAAGCACAGTCACCCCGAATGGCGTCATTGTCGTGAATTACGAGCGTGCGGGCGCAATCGCAACCGGAAGTTGATGAATATTCGCGCCATGTCGGGACTCTGAAGGCAGGGCCAGGGTGACACATTGCGTTCTCACAAAGGTGCGTACAGATCAGCAGTAAAGTAAAAGGTGTACGGCTTATAAACAGATACGCAAATATCACCCTAAGAACCGAGCCATGCAGCCGCAGGCCATCAAGACCCGGAACCGTTCACAGGATGGACCCATGGCAGAGATCGAAAGCGGAGAGACATATTCGGGCATCAAGTTCAAGGGTCTGAATAGTTGGGTTACTGAAGTTTTACAATCTGTTCTTAACAGCAAGTAGAGTATTGCAAAACAAAAAGCCAGCCAACACACACTGCCTGCAGTGGACAGGCAGGTACGCGCCACGT
>DATGYJ010000629.1:0-12621 GCA_035298105.1 Anaerolineales bacterium
GGGGTGTGCGCCTGCGCTTAGCCGCGCAGCGGCACACTTGCCCCGGGCGCACACTTGCGCCTTGCGCTGAGGCGCAAGCCTCAAGCGCAGGTGAGTGCCGGGGAGTGCAGGTGAGGGGGCGTAAGGTGCCCTGCGGAGCGCAGTCGAAGCGGGCCTTAGCATTAATCCTCTCACGAGCAGGAGATTGCTTCGGGAAGAACGCCCTCGCAATGACATCAGCAGGAGTTCAAAATGTTAGGTCTTAAAGAGAAAGTTGTTCTTATTACAGGCAGCACCTCTGGGATCGGTCAATCCATTGCGGTGCGGTTTGCCCAGGAAGGCGCCAAGGTTGCCATCAATTATCGCAGGGCAGAATCTGACGCCGCCGAAACGGACTCGCTTGTCCATCAGGCTCATGAGCAGTACATGCACCAGATGGCAGAACATGGCGAGGATCATATCCTCGTCAAGGCGGATGTGTCGAAGCCAGACGAAGTGGAAGCAATGGTGAAAGAAGTCATTGAGAAGTTTGGCGGTCTGGACTTTCTGATCAACAACGCCGGAATTCAAATCCCTGCCGACTCGGACAAAATTACGATGGAGGACTTTGACCGCGTGTTGAACGTCAATTTGCGCGGTGCCTTTGTGGCGGCGCAGGCTGCGATCAAACATTTCCTCGCAATGAACAAACCGGGCGTCATCATCAATATCTCGAGTGTCCATCAAGTCATCCCCAAGCCGCGCTTTTTGAGTTACTCCATTAGCAAAGGTGGCATGGCCAACCTGACCCGGACCTTAGCGCTGGAATATGCCGGGCGCGGCATCCGGGTCAATGCAGTCGGACCCGGCGCAACCGTGACACCGATCAACCGGGCCTGGATCGATGATCCGGCCAAGCGTGAGCAGGTCGTCAGTCACATTCCAATGGGGCGCGCCGGCACTTCCGAAGAAATGGCAGCCGTGGTCGCGTTCCTTTGTTCCGACGAAGCGGCCTACATCACCGGGCAGACCATTTATGTCGATGGTGGCCTGGTGCTCTATCCCGATTTTCGAACGGCGTGGTCATCGGAATGAAAAATATGGGTCATGGCGCTTCGAGAAAAAGAAACGTAAGACTCTCTGTCTTCGTGCCTCAGGAATGAATGTCCTCAACGGCATACTCGATGGCCGATTCCATGGTCATTGCCCGTCCTTCTGCCCAGGCTTTGGAAAAAGCAGCCTCATCCATGTTACGGCGCAAATCGCTGACTTCCCGCTCATATTCGAAATGTTCCACGGGTGTCATCGGAATGGAGATATTTTCACGCAGAATTTCGGCTGCGCCGAAAAGACAAGCGGCGCGCTCAGTATCCTCCTGAACTTTGGCAAGGAAGGCAAAACATTCCAGTTGATGGGCAATCGCGGCGCGGTGTCCAGCTCGCTGCCATTCTCGGATTGTTTCCCGATAAATAGAGCGCGCCTGCGCAAAGTGACCCTGCCGGCGCTCAAGGTGCCCCAGCTCGCTTTGTACCATCGCCAGGCGATGCCGGTCTCTTAATTCAGTGAACAAGGGGAGGCAGGCTTCAAATTGTGAACGTGCCTCGGCATAATTTCCTTGTGTTGACATGAACAACCCAAACCCGAATACCGTCATGGCAAGAGCCCAATGACTTCCGCTCTCCCTAAGGTATCGAATTCCTTCATCTCCATAACCCCGGAGAGGGGAAACATCTCGGAATGCAACAGCCATCACTCCCACCATATTGATCAATGTCGTGCCCAATAAAATTTTATTTCCCGCTTCACGCGCCAGAGTGATTGCCTCTTGTGCGGCTGTATAAGCCGTTTCTCTTTCGCCCAAAAACGCTCTCGCCATGCCGGTGTAGGAAAGCGCCTGAGACAACAAGCTTTTCTCCCCGATAGGGCGTGACAAACTTGCCGACTCTTCGAGGGCTCTCAGGCAGCCAAGGTTATCGCCTTGTCCAAAACATAATAAGCCGAGGGCGTTCAAGGCTTTAGCCTGGATCGTGATGCGCTCACGAGTCGACTCAGCCTCCACCGGAGACAGTACTTGGACCCGCGCTAAAGCTTCGGTGATTAACCGCCGCCCTTCGACCTCATAACCATGTCTTTCCCAGAAAACATGTAAAGCCCCTCCCAAACGCAGGTCCTTCTCCACATCATTTTCGATTGCCCATTCGATCGCCGTGCGCAGATTATCATATTCGGTATCTAGTAAGATCCTCCATTTCATCTCAAGGGGACCATTCATGTAAGCTTCCGCTTCTTCGGCGAATTTGAGAAAGAAATCTAAATGGCGGTTCCGCACCCGCTCCGATTCTCCCGCCTCCAACAATTTGTCACGTGCATACTGTCGAATGGTCTCCAGCAGACGATAACGCGTCGAAGCTTCTCCTGCATCCACCATCACGAGCGATTTGTTGACCAATTGTGTCAACAAGTTGAGCGTATCCAGGTTGGAGCAAACGGACTCCGCTGCTTCGAAAGTCCAGCCGCCTGAAAAGACCGAGAGCTGGCGTAACAGGGCTTGCTCTTCGCCAGACAACAAATCATAACTCCAATCGATCATCGCCCGCAGCGTCTGTTGGCGCGGCAGCGCCGTGCGGCTGCCGCCCGTGAGCAGCTTGAAACGGTTGTCAAGCCGGGCGGTAATTTGCTCAGGAGAAAAGACGGTAATACGGGCAGCAGCCAATTCCAGGGCTAAAGGAATACCGTCGAGACGGCGGCAGATTTGAGCGACAAAGGCCGCATTTTGATCCGTCAGGCCGAACCTGGATTGCGCGGCGGTCGCCCGATCTACAAAGAGCCGGATGGACTCCGCCTCCAGCAACGCCTCCGACCTGACTTGAGCCGGGTCCGGTAGAGAGAGCGACGGCACACGATAGACCATTTCGCCTGCGATGCCAAGCGCCTCACGACTGCTGGCGATGATTTTCAGCCGAGGACAATTGCGCAGTAAGCTTTCGGAGATTTGAGCACAAGCTTCGATCAGGTGTTCACAGTTATCAAGGATCAGGAGTAATTCCTTGGCACGCAGATAATCCGTAATGATGTTGACCATCGGTATATTGGGCAGCTCACGCAGCTCGAATACTCCTGCGATCGCCTGGGAGATGAGAGACGGATCTGCCAGCGGAGCTAATTCCGCCAGCCAAACTCCATCTTTAAATGATGACAACAAATCTCCCGCAACCCGCAAAGCGAGGCGCGTCTTGCCTGTGCCTCCTGGACCAATCAGCGTCAGTAAATGCGCGTTCGAGAGAAGCTGTTTTGCCTCCGTGATCTCGCGCTCTCGCCCGACGAAACTTGTCAGTTGGATGGGGAGATTGTGAGGAAAGGATTCCAAAGATTTCAGCGGCGGGAAGCCTGTTGGTAAATCAGCCCCAGCAACTTGATACAAATGGAGCGTGTGTTTTACATCTTTGAGACGGTGCTCACCCATATCGAGCAAACTGACTTCCGGAGGAAGTTGTCCCCATACCAGATCACGCGTGATTTGCGATAGAAGGATCTGTCCCCCATATGCTGCCGACATGATGCGCTGAGTTAATGCCAGAGTAGTGTATCCGGAATAAGGACCCTCTATCGAAGAATCATTCGCCAACTGGGCCGTCCCTGTATGAATCCCCATTCGCACTTTGATGGGTGCAGGGAACCAGGCTTCGTGATACAGTAGTCGCTGCGCTTCTGAGGCAGCTTTCAGCGCATTCGCCGCGCTATCGAATGCTACCGAAAAAGAGTCGCCGACGACTTGAAAGACAAAGCCATGATGTGCCTCGATCGCCTGCTTCAAAATTCCCTGATGACGCTCCAGTAAAGCCGGCAAATCATCGGCGTATTCCTGTGAGAGTTTTGTGCTGCCTTCAATATCTGTAAAAAGGAAGGTAACTGTTCCGGTCGGGAGATCAGGATTCACGTTTGCTTTAAATAACATTTAAGAGCTTTCGCAGGCGACTGTCGCCTGCATTATAAGATTCTTACGATCAGCTTGTCATATAGATTTTACTATTGAACCCCACGAACCCTGATCGCAAGTCTCCCGCCTGGCGAGGGGCTCCTGACCCCGACAAACCCTGAGCGCAGGTCTCCAATCAGAGGATCCACTCTAAGCCCGGTACAGGCGAAAACACAGCGCAATCCAAAAATCTTGACGATCGGCGCGCGCCTGGCGGTAAAGAGCGGGTCATCCTCCATTTTGAGCAATCCTATTGACACTCTGCCGCATTTTCTGTATACTTTTGAAAACGCTTTCAGAAAACGCTTTCAGACGATATCTACTTGGCTCCAAAGGAACGCACAGAATGACGCTCAGAAACCGCCCGCCTACGATTTCCGATGTAGCCCAAAAAGCTAATGTTTCGATTGCCACGGTGAGCCGCGTGCTGAACGGGACAACTCCCGTTGAGCTGGAAAAGGCCAATCGAGTCCGCCTCGCTATGGAGGAACTTCAATTCGTGCCGCGTCACGCCGCCCGGGTCCTGGCCAGTAGACGGACAAACACCATTGGTTTGCTGATGTCTGAGATCAGTGGTGCATTTTTCCCGCCGATGTTGAAGGGAATTGAGGCAGGTGCATACGAGGCGGGTTACAACCTGCTCATCCATTCCACCAAGCAGGAAGGCCCCTCGCACAGGCCGCTGGGCGAGCACAACACAGATGGCTTGCTGATCTTTACAGACAGCCTCGACCATCGCGAATTGCACCACCTGCACGACATCAATTTCCCGATGGTGCTATTGCACCAATCCCCGCCCGACTCGCTGGATATCCCTGTCATCACGATTGAAAATAAAGACGGCGCCGCCATGCTCGTCAAGCATTTGATTGAAATCCATGGCCGGCGCCGGATCGTCTTTTTAAAGGGGCCTCAGGGACACGAAGATTCAGTCTGGCGCGAGCGAGGTTATCGTGAAGCACTCGAAGCGCACAATCTCGGATTTCAGCCTGAGCTCATTGCTTTCGGTGGCTTCGATGAAGAGCAAGCCTTTGCCACCATTCAGCAAATGCTGCTGGATGGGATCGAATTCGACGCCATCTTCGCCGGAGATGACGACTCAGCCATCGGCGCAATGCGCGCCCTCAAACTGGCAGGGCGGCTCATTCCCAGAGATATAGCCGTTGTGGGTTTCGACGACGTTCCCTTCGCTCGTTACCTCTCTCCCCCGCTGACAACAGTCCGCGCTCCAATTGAGGCGGTCGGTCGCGAAGCTGTCCGCCAACTGGTTCTCCTGATGAACAGTCAACCAGCCGAGGCTTTGACCCTGATGCGCAGTGAACTGATCATCCGCGAATCGTGCGGATGCCGGTTGCCGCCATCCAACAACACCCAGGAAGAGTTCCTTACATCCACAAGGAGGTGAAAGCAGCCTAACGAATTTGTTTCGCGTCAATCCAAACCAAATTCCACATTTTTGGAGGAGCAAATGAAAAACAGCCTTTTCAAATTGATGGCTCTGTTTGTAGTAGTTTCTACATTGTTAGCAGCTTGTGGTGGGCTATCGGCGGCTAAGGAACCTGCCAAAATCTCGATCTTCGTAGGCTTCGGAGCAGGCAGTGACCCCGATTCTATGGAAGCCTTAAAGAAAATTGCTCAGGAATTCAATGCCAGTCGCAAAGATATCCAGATAGAGTTTACATTCTCCACCTGGGAGGAACATTCGGCTAAGTTCTCTACCCTCCTCGCAGGTGAATTGGCTCCTGACCTTGCGTTTCCGATTGGCATCCAGGGCATCGCGGAATTCTATGATGAGTGGATCGATATAGCGCCCTTCATCAAACAGGATAACTACGACACAAGCGATTTCTACGGCCCGGCAGTGGAATTGCTCCAGTATAAAGACAAGACCATTGGGTTGCCGATCGGTGTCTATCCTTCGGTCGTCTTTTACAATGAAGATCTTTTCGACAAGGCAGGCCTCGACTATCCGCCCTCGAGTTATGGCGATCCGACTTGGACGTATGATCGGCAGCTTGAGTTGGCGAAGTCGCTAACGCTGGACCAGAATGGCAAGGATCCGACCTCAGCAGATTTCGATGCCACGAAGATCAATCAATGGGGCTGGGGTGGCTGGTGTGGCCCCTTCCGCACGGTGCCGGGAAAGTTTGGAGGGAATCCATTAGGCATGGATGCGGAATATAAGCAGGCGGAGATGAATACCGGCGGTTATTTGGAAGGAGCCCAATTCATCCATGATGCCATCTGGAAGACCCATGTCAGCCCGACCAGTGAAGAACTGAGCTCCTCATTTGGCGGCGCCGATAATCCCTTCGAGGGCGGCGCCACAGCCATGTGGGAATGCTTCAGCTGGATGGCATATGCCTATCCGACCTTCAATAATTTCAACTGGAACGTGGCTCCTATCCCGACCGGACCGCACGGAGACATCGTCTCACCCACGAACGCGGATACATTCGCCATCTCCGCCCATTCCAAGCACCCGAAAGAGGCCTGGGAAGTTGCGAAATGGATGGTCGAACCTCAAATGCTGACAAGAATTTGCGGGATTCTTGGCTGTATGCCGTCCCGTAAGTCGCTTGCGGATACCTGGGTGAAAGATATGTCCGAAGAGTATCCCAACGTTAATTTCCAGTTATTTGTAGACTCGATCCAATATATGGACGCCTCACCGAATAACGAACAGTGGGTACCCAATTATCAGAAAATTTGGGATGCCACTGAAAACGCCGCCGATACGCTCAGGACCGATGGAACCATGGACCCTCAAACAGTCATGGATAAGCTGGATGCAGAAGTCCAGGGTTACCTGGATGAGTACTGGGCTTCAAAGTAGGCCTCAACTTTATTGCCTGAATCGAGTCTCCTCGCCAGAGGAGACTCGATCAATTCCCTTTGAAGGAGCAGCGCTGTGAAACTCGAAAGCCTGAAATTGAGCGACCACGCGGTGAAACCTACCTCTAAACCGATCAGTATGCGCCAGCGGGAGACGCTGTGGGGCTACATCTTTATCAGTCCCTGGCTGATTGGGTTTGTTGTTTTTACACTGGGACCGATGATCGCGTCACTGGTGTTATCGCTAACCCAATACAACATCACCTCGCCACCGGTTTTTATCCAGTTCGATAACTACATCAAGCTCTTTACGGGTGATCCCAGGTTCTGGCATTCACTTGGAATTACTGTCAAGTTTGCGCTCGTTGCCATCCCGCTTAATCTCGTCTTTGGTTTTGTATTAGCCCTGCTCCTCAATCAGAATGTGCTCGGTGTTGCCTTCTGGCGGACGATTTACTATTTGCCATCCGTGATTGCAGGCGTGGCCGTGGCGATCTTGTGGAGCCTCATCTTCAATCCACGCTTCGGTATCCTGAACTGGCTTCTCAGCCTGGTCGGCATCGATGGGCCTGGCTGGCTGGCAAGTCCAGATTGGGCTGTCCCGGCCCTGATCATTATGAGCTTGTGGAGCGTGGGCGGTGGGATGATTATTTACCTCTCGGGCTTGCAGAGTATTCCAACTACCTTGTACGAGGCTGCAGAGCTGGATGGAGCCAATAATTGGCAGCGGTTGTTTTACATCACCATACCGTTGATGTCACCTGTGATCTTTTACAATCTGGTGATCGGCATCATTGGCACATTCCAGTATTTCACAGAAGTTTATGTCATCACAGCCACAGCCGACACAGGCTTAGGTGGGCCGCTTGAATCTACGCTGTTTTACAATGTGTATCTCTACAGCAATGCATTTCGCTACCTAAACATGGGCTACGCCTCCGCTCTGGCCTGGGTGCTGTTTGTTATCGTTTTGGTACTGACCCTGCTTGTCTTTCGTAGTTCGGCTTTGTGGGTCTATTACGAAGGCGAACTGCGCAAGTGAAAAGAACTGTGTCTAATAAGCTGCCCGCAGCCCGGGCCAGGAGACAAATCCGATGATTGGCAAACGTACACAAGATTTAATAAATCGAATTATTGTCTTGCTACTATTATTTGTAGGCATGGTAGTTGTAATCACGCCGCTGGTCTGGATGATGGTATCCGCGCTAAAGAGCCAGGATGCTGTCAATACGAATCCTCCTCAATGGATCCCGACCGAGCAGATCAAGGTTCAAGTAAATGGAAGGAGCGCGTTCCTGTATGATATTGAAGTGAATGGCGTTCTACGGCAATTGGCGCTGATCAAGAAAGAGGGCAACCTGGGCACTTTTGCGAATCCGGAAAACCCTGAAGAACAATATCAATTGCCCGTCGCTTCCGGGACGCGCGCCACACGTGTCTATTTCCATTGGGAAAACTTTGTATTGGCGGTTACCAAGGTTCCCTTCTTTCATTATTTGCTCAACACCATGATCATTGTGGTATTTGGCACCCTGGGTACTCTGGTCTCCTGCGTGTTGGTGGCTTATGGCTTTGCTCGTTTCCGTGGGAAGGGCTTAAATATCCTTTTTCTGGTTCTGCTTTCCACGGTTATGTTGCCTCCACAGGTAACACTGATCCCTACGTTCATTTTATTCAAGAAAATCGGTTGGTACGATACGCTCTACCCGTTGATCATCCCTGCTTTTTTTGCTAATGCCTGGGATGTATTCCTTCTGCGTCAATTCTTTATGACCCTGCCCACAGAACTGGATGATGCAGCCCGCATTGACGGAGCAGGGCCATTTCAGATCTTATGGCATGTTATCCTGCCGCAATCTTATCCCGTCATCGCCACAGTGACCATTTTTAGCGTGCTCTACGCCTGGAATGATTTCTACGCGCCGTTGATCTATTTGCAGAGCGAAAGTCACTGGACAGTGGCCCTGGGTTTGCAAGCTTTCAACGCGGTCTTCACCAAGCAGAGTCATCTCCTGATGGCAGCTTCCGTACTGATGCTCATTCCGCCAGTCCTGCTGTTCTTCTTCGCACAGAAACTCTTTATCCAGGGCGTAGTCGTGTCTGGTATAAAAGGATAAGATCAAGATTTCCGTCTGCAGACACTCCTTTCCACCAGAGACGTTCATTCAACGCGCTAAAATAAGGGATCGAAAGAATAATCATAGAAGTGTATTGCTTCTATCATAATTTCTCTGACCACAGGCGGCTTTAAAAAGGAGCAACAATACGATGTATCACCGTACACACTGGACTCCCGAAAAGATCAAGCAACGGCTCGAATTGATCTCCCCATTAGTGTATATCAAAAGAAAATTCTTACCTTCATTTCGTTACCGCGAATTAGACAATGCCATCACTCCCCCACCCGTTGGCATGGATGTGGACGATGCCCACTGGCAAGAGCTCAACGCACACGAATACTGGGGGGCATGGATGCAGAACTTTATTCTGCGAACTACATTTGCGATCCCGGAAGATTGGGACAAGACTGAACCGATTGCTTTGCACCTGCCTTTTGGGGAAGCCGGTGATTTCAGCCATCCTGAAGCCTTGGCATACATTGATGGCGAACCCTACGCCGCCTGCGACCGCCACCACCAGGAAATCTTATTGAAGTCCGAATGGGCAGACGGGAAATCGCACACCCTCGCCCTTCACGGCTGGACGGGTTTGGGCGGTGTCTGGCATGGAGATTTCCTGACAAAACTTTACCTGCAGCAATGCGCTGTCGTCCAGATCCACCAGCCAACGCGTGACTTTATTGCTCTTTCACGGGTAGCGCTTGAAATGGCACAAATTGTAGATGAGAACAACCCTACACGGTATGGATTGCTCACGGCCCTGAATGATGCGTTCGTCACACTGGATACGCGTGATCCGCTCGGCTGCGAGCAGTTTTATCGCAGCGTCGAAACTGCCATGCGGGTCTTGCAATCAGGTATTGAAGCATCCGGCACACCCCTGGAGGTGGTCATCCACGCCACGGGTCACGCACATATTGACATTGCCTGGCTATGGACTCTTGGTCAGACTCGCCGTAAGGCGGAGCGCACTTTTTATAATGTAATCCGTCTGATGGAACAATTCCCGGAGTATCACTTCACCCAAAGCCAGCCGCAGTTATATCAATTCATCAAAGAAGATCAGCCTGCATTGTTTGAGTCCATTCAGCAAAAGATCAAAGAAGGTCGCTGGGAGCCGATCGGCGGCATGTGGGTCGAAGCAGATTGCAATCTCAGCGGCGCGGAGTCACTGGCACGCCAGTTCCTTTTAGGACGTGCCTTCTTCCGCGAGCACTTTGGAAAAGACGCCGAGAGCCCGGTGTTGTGGTTGCCCGATGTGTTCGGCTATGCCTGGGCATTGCCGCAACTGATCCAACAGGCGGGCTTGAAATACTTCATGACCATCAAGATCGGCTGGAGCCAGTACAACCGTTTACCCTATGACACATTCCTATGGCAGGGCATTGACGGCACACAGATCCTGACGCACTTCAGCACGGTGCCTGATCCCGGCAACTACGCCAGTACTTACAACGCCATGGCAGATGCGCGGGAAGCGCTTGGTACATGGAAGAATTTTCAACAAAAAGAATTACATAAAGATTTGTTGATGGCTTATGGCTTCGGTGATGGTGGGGGCGGTCCCACGCGCGAGATGCTCGAGAATATTGAAATCATGAGACATTTTCCGGCACTGCCACAGGTGAAGCAATCGAGTGTGCGAACATTTTTCGAAGCCATTGCAACGCTGGCCAAGGCACGTGGCAGCGCGGCAGCACCCGTTTGGAATGGCGAGCTTTATCTTGAATACCATCGCGGCACCTACACGACCCAGGCGCGCAATAAACGCGCCAATCGCAAAGCCGAGTTTTTATTGCACGATACGGAATTTCTTTGTACCTATGCCTCCCTTCTGACCAGTTACCAATATCCAATTCCGGAATTTCAAAGCGCATGGCGCACCGTCTGTCTTAACCAGTTCCACGACATCATTCCGGGCTCCAGCATTGGCTCTGTTTATGAAGAGTCACAACAGCAATATGCAGAGCTAACCGAGCAGGTGACCCAAATACGTGCTGACGCATTGGAGGCAATTGCAGATAAGTTGGCTGCAAACTTTATGCTTGTCAACGCGACTTCATTCACGCAACCGGGTCTGGTCTTTATTCCAGGCGACCCGCTCCAACGCTTCACCCGTGACGGGAAGCCTGTTCCAGCTCAACCGGCAGACTCCGGTCTTTGGGTGGATGCTGGCGAGATTCCAGCGTATAGCATGATTGCTCTCCAATCCCCAGGCGATGGACCAGATAGCACCCTGGCACCTGGTGCAAGTGCAGGTATTGTCAATCGTCCACACTGGGATCTGGCGCACGTGCAGGGTTCGCCCATGGTCACTTTGGAAAACAACTTCATCCGCGTCGAATTCAATACGGACGGTGACATTACGCATATCTTCGACAAACAAGCCAACCGTGAAGTACTGGCTGCCAATTCCATTGCCAATCAATTCCAGGCATTTGAAGACCGCCCGAAAAGCTGGGATGCGTGGGATATCGAGATCTTCTACGATGACAAAATGTGGCTGTCGGAACCCGCCTCCTCCATCGAGGTGGTTGAGTACGGTGAATTGCGCCAGACGATCGAGATCAAACGCCGCATTTTGAATAGTTTCTACACCCAGCGCATTTCACTGGATCACAATTCTGCACGCCTGGACTTCGATACGTACATCGACTGGAAGGAGCGCCATATTATGCTTAAAGTCGCCTTTCCAGTAGACATACTTTCACCCCAAGCGACCTATGAAATCCAATGGGGCAATGTACAACGTCCTACCCACCGTAACACCAGCTGGGACTGGGCCCGCTTCGAGACCTGTGCTCACAAGTGGGCGGATTTGAGCGAAGGCAGCTATGGCGTCAGTCTCTTGAATGATTGCAAATACGGTCATGACATCCACGAGAACGTGATGCGGATTACTTTACTCCGCTCCCCCACCATGCCTGACCCCACCGCCGACTCTGGCGAGCACCAATTCAAATATAGTCTCTACCCACACATGGGATCATGGAACGAAGCAACCCAGAAGGAGGCGTATTTATTGAACGACCCAATCCTCGTTTACCGGTCAAACATCGAGCATAAAACGTCGGAACACTTTACTAATCTCGGTTCCCTGATCTCTGTTTCCTCACCCAACGTCATCATCGAAACAGTCAAGCGCGCCGAAGATGGGGACGGGATCATCGTCCGATTGTATGAAAGCCAAAGAAAACGGGGACCCGTTCAACTCCAGGTGGGATTTACTATAGAGGCCGCCTGGGAGACAAATCTGCTCGAGGAAAACGAGACTGTTTTGAGCGTGGAAAATAATTCGATCCAGCTGAATATCAGACCTTATCAAATTATGACCATCCGATTAAAGGAGGAGGCATGAAGATCGCATTTGCAGGAAAAGGCTATCTCATTAACCTCCCCGCACAAGCCGGGCAGGCGCAAAACCATATGAGAACAAAGAGGTGAATTGTAAATGTGCTACTTTCTTGGCGTCGATGTTGGTTCATCCAAAACCCATGCCCTGATCGCGGATCAAACCGGTCAGTGTGTCGGATTTGGCAAAGCGGGAGGCGGCAACCATCAGAGCGTTGGCTACGAGGGGCTGACAAACGTCCTGCAAAAATCGTTTGAAGGCGCCTGCCAGACGTCAGGTGTGGGAAAGGATCAGCTCGCGGGAGCAGGCTTCGGCATCGCGGGATATGATTTTCCCTCGGAAAGAGAGGCGCATTTGCAGGCCATCTCCAATTTGGGACT
>DATGYJ010000630.1:0-8473 GCA_035298105.1 Anaerolineales bacterium
GCCTCCCAGGAAGATCTGCCAGCCTGGCTACGGGATGAAACCGGTGAAGTACTGGCCGAGCCAACCAGGATTGAACCAACGCGTTCGGCAGATTGGCAACCCGTGAAACCTGAACCACCGACTCCTGAACCGGTGGCTCCGCCGCCTCAACCAGAACCTGTGAATATTGTGAATATTCTGGAGGAAAAGATCGCGGCTGTCGCACAAGAACCGGAACAGCCTGCGCCTCGTGCAAAGCCTCATAAAGAACCAGCGCGCAAGGTTACCGGAACTTTGACTGATCCGGTTTTGGGACAGGCGCGCAGTGAACTCACACGCAGCAACGTGCCAGGCGCGCTTGAGAACTATGGCCGGCTGATTAGGAAGGGGCGCTTCCTCGAGGATATTATTTATGATCTGCGTGAAGCGTTGTATCGTTATCCTGTGGAAGTGAACATTTGGCAATCGCTCGGCGACGCATATATGCGCGCCAATCGCCTGCAAGACGCGCTGGACGCGTATACAAAAGCAGAAGAGCTACTTCGTTAGAAGGTAGAGCGACTGAAAAAGTCGCTCTATTTTTGAACATCACAATATCTTGGAGGAACTGTGGAAAGATCGCTCGTCTTAGTCAAACCCGATGGGGTCCAACGCGCGCTGATCGGGGAAGTCGTCTCACGCCTCGAACGCCGGGGACTTCGTCTGGTAGCTGGGAAGTTTATGCAAGTCAGCAAAGAGTTGGCTGAAACGCATTATGCCGTTCACAAAGGCAAACCGTTTTATGAAGGACTTATTTCTTACATTACTTCTGCACCTGTCATGGCGATGGTTTGGGAAGGACCGAACGCAGTCGCTGCGATCCGCCAGACAATGGGATCGACGCGTCCTACTGAAGCCGCCCCGGGTTCACTGCGACATGACTTTGCCCTCGAAGTAGGGCGGAATCTCACCCACGCCTCTGATAGCGTAGAGAATGGGGCAACTGAAGTGGCACTGTGGTTCAAGCCGGAAGAGTTGGTGGAGTGGAAGCGCGAAGTAGATCGATGGGTATTTGAAAAGTAGATAAGAGCAAGACTTAAAACAAAACGTCCCACAGACCCTACAGTCTGCGGGATGTTTTTTGTCTGATGGAGCACGGTGGATGATCTTCCACTAGCGCACTTTGCGAATCTGCCTTACCAATACCGTGCCCAGAATGAGATATAAGGTTGCTAAAGTAAAAATCGCTGTATATCCAAGATCTTGTTCACTGAACCCTCAGCAATACCTTCCCATCGCTCCATAATTCTTCCAGATCGTAATATTTTCGCTGATCGGGCGAGAATAGATGCACGACCACATCACCGTAGTCAAGCACGAGCCAACCTTCCTGAGCCTGCCCTTCGACGCGTCCCTTTTTCTTATAGATTTGTTTCGTTGCGTCCAGTACGCCCTTGGCAAGCGCGTCCAACATGCGGTCGCTTGTGCCGTTGCAAATGACGAAATAATCAGTAAATGAAGCAATTTCTTTAATGTCGAGAAGCAGAATGTCTTCGCCCTTTTTGTCCTCCAGGGCGGCGACGATTTTATGTGCAAGTTCAAGTGCGTTCAGATATCACCTCATGAAGCGCCATTACGAGCTTACGAGAAGCAATTTCCTCACCAAGCGGGAGTGCTTCACGTCTCGCAAGGACATTTACTTTTTAAGTGGTGCAGAAAACAACCTGGTGTAAACCGAGCCAGCAGGTTTCAAGTCGCTTTTGTAGAGATGCACAGAGTCTACTCTGGCAACGCCCAGTGAGTCAATCTTTGTCTCTTCGAGCGCGTGACGGATCGTTTGCTGCTCGGTCCCAGTCACATTTTGTTTGACACGCCCAATGGTCAGGTGCGGAGAAAAACCACGTTCTTCAGATTCATAACCTAAACGGTGGGATGCCGACTCCACCCCACGCTGGAGCGCTTCCAATGCCGCCGGAGCCTGGATCCCAATGTAGATCACGCGTGGTCGCTTCAGGCTTGGGAAAGAGCCGAGTCCCTCGAAACGGAGTTCAAAACAGTGGAAGAGTTCCGCTTCAGCAAGCAGCATCTGAGACAGCAGATCTACGTTTGAGGGTGCAATATCCCCCAGGAACTTTATGGTCAAGTGCATGTTTTCCATGGGAACCCAACGAACATGCGGACCAATCTTTTTTTGCAATGCAGAAGTTGCATCGCAAACCATTTGCCTGATTCCAAGTGGGATTTCAACCGCAATAAAAGCGCGCAGAAGGCTCATATTTTCAAACGGCTGCAGATTGACTACCCAGCGCACGTTCCACAGCTTCTTTTAGTTCGAGGAAGCCAACAGGTTTTGTGAGATATGTGGAGGCGCCTGCTTCCATGCCATTTTTGATGTCGGCGGGCATGCTCTTTGCGGAAACGACCACAACCGGAATACTGGCAAGATCCGGATCGCGGCGAATCTGCCGCAAGATCTCGAGACCGGAGACCTCGGGCATCATAATGTCGAGCAAGACAACATCTGGTTTTTCCGAGTTCATCAGGGAGATGGCAGGTGTGCTCGAAGAAGTCTTGAGTACGCGAAAACCGCTGACCCGCATCATTTCTGCGAACAGTTCAGCGGCATCTGGCTCATCTTCAATGATCAAAACGGTTTTTTCGGGCGATGTCATATACAGTTTATTCTACGAATAACAATAGCATAAGATAAGGGAATTCGCAAGGGGAGGGGAATTTTCCTGGTGTTTGACGAGCAATGTGTAAGAATCTCCGTTTTTCTTCTATCTAGGAGTAAAACCGATTGGAGATTTTATGAGTGAGTTGACTGATTTTCGCGCGGAGAAAGATGAGTTTTTCAGGCATGATCCACAGAGTCCGCTAATGCCTGAACAAAAGAACAGTTTTAAGGGTTTGCAATATTTTCCTGAGAGTGAAGCTTTACGGTTTGAGGTGGAGATCGAGCGATTATTCGAGCAGGAACCCATGCAGATGCAGACCTCGACCGGAGGTGTGCAGACATACGTGCGCCACTCACGCTTCAAATTTCAGGTGGAGGGGCAGGCTGCCGAATTGACGATTTATCAGAATGAGAATGGCTATTTCCTGCCGTTTGTAGATTCACTGGCTGGGAAAGAAACATATCCCGCCGGGCGATATCTGGAGCCTGAAGAGTTATATGGCAACCATTTCCTTATAGATTTCAACCTGGCTTACAACCCCTATTGCGCATACAACGAGATGTGGTCCTGCCCCCTTACGCCCCCGGAGAATCGATTGAAAATCCCCATCCGGGCCGGAGAAAAATTATTCGAGGCTGCAACGTAGGTTGATGCTTATGGAGCGCCAGCTTACAAATCTGTGAATGTAAGAACGCTGGGAAATTCAGTACCTGGATTTTGCCCAAATTAGGTTGCATATCATTACGAAGCCTTCTGATGTGGAACATAAATGCGGCTGAATTGACGGACAGACGCGGAAAGATCCAGGAAAACCTGCGAGAAACAACCAATCCACTGAAATCCGTGTCCAAAAGGGTTGTCAAAGAGCCAACCACGCGATGATTTGTCGCTTATTTTGAGCGAAAATCAGGTCCTGAAATTTAGATGAGGAGCGCCCGGCATGAGCTTGGCCCCGGATTGGCGAAAAGAGGCCAAAATTGCTGTTCCGGTCCGTCCGATAATTTAGGCGACGGAGGGTTCTGAGATGAGCGATGGACCCCCGAGAGTGCACCAGGGGATCACTACAGGATCAGTACAGGATTAGTACAGGATTGTTTTGGGAGATACAGCGAACTTTGGGAGCGAATGCCGATTTTTCACCCACCTGGCATTCATGAAAGGAAAGACCTTTACAGCGTAGACGCCGGGCTGATTTCAGAAGTTCCCCTCTTGAACCAAAAATAGGGCCAGTAAATCACAGGTTTGGCTCTGCAGTCGGACACGCCCCGAAGGGGGTGCGCCGTACGGGCAGTCCTGGACTCCAAATCATGATTTAATGAAATTGCCTGTCGTTCTTATTTCATGGCTGTTTTCTCAAGGACATCCAGCAGCGCCTCGTATTCTTCGCAGCACTCCGGACAAAGATCCAGGTGTTCACGGATAAGGGGCATCAGCTCGGCGGCGTCTCTTTTGTCGACTTCTCTTTCGACGTATTCATCGATCTTTTTATAGATCTCATCACAGGAGCATTCCTCTTCACGCACACTTTCAAGGACCTGCAGGAACCCCAAAACCGCCTCATTGGAAGGTTCCTCGTGATGATTAAAACTGCCTTTAATCTTTTGGATGATGGCTCGGATGTTCATAGTCTTTGTCTTTGATGTTTACCGCGTTGCTAATCTTACTTATGCTCAAAAAGTGTAAGGACTTCGTTAGGTGATATGTCTTCCATAGAGAGTCGCCGTCTCAGCCGCAGACGGGCATCGTGGAGCAGCTTATAAAGGGCATTTCGATTGGTCTTTAGCTTACGGGCGGCGTCTTCCATTGGCATATCCTGTACACCCAACAAAATGAGTGCCTGGCGTTGACGATCTGTCAATTCCTCCTCAATGATGCGGCGCACCCGCGCGAGCATATCGGCACGCTCGGCTGAAGTTTCAGGTCCCGCCTGGGGATCAGCGAGCAGACCGGGAGGAGGCGGAACGTCTTCATTCTCGGTCAGTTCATCCAACGATGAGTCACGCCATCTCTTGCGGCGCAGTTCGGTGAGCGCGATCCGCACTGCGATCTTATGAACCCAGGTCGTAAACTGACTGCGTCCCTCGAATGTACTTAACTGATCAAGGACGCGCAGGAGCGTTTCCTGGGTCACTTCTTCGACGAGCGAGTTGAATTGTGGTTCATCTGGGGAAAGCCAGCGTGAAAGCGCATAAGGCAAACCTTTTTGGATGATCTCACGTAAATCTTCCAGAGCAGCTTCTCGGTTTGGGCCAGGGGTCGCAAGATCTGAAAGCCAGGCTTCATTGGTTCTTGTAGGCATATGATGAGATTATAAAACAGAAATGTTTAAATCACCGGTGTTACACCTTCGTCCAGCAGATAAATTGACTGAATTATGAGAGACTCGGGCACCTGAGGCGCGAGCAGGGCTTTGACTGAGTGGAGATCCGAATTCAGGATCTTCGCCATGGCGACTTTGGGACGGTCTGTAATATCGGTCAATACTTTAAAATCGAAACCCCCCACAATTCTGGTAGGGGATTTCTTCAAAGCACTGATGTTTAGGTGGGCGCGGAGGGACTCGAACCCCCGACTTCCACTGTGTGATAGTGGCGCTCTAACCAACTGAGCTACGCGCCCGGGCGACGCAGATTATAGCCGAGAGTAATTGCTTCTGCAAGCGTTTACTTACAGCAAAGCCTCACGGGGGCGGCAGCACATCCCAGGGATTTACCCAGGAAGATATAGCTCTGATCTCAAAATGCAGATGTGATCCGGTGGAACGCCCGGTTGAGCCTATTGCGCCAATCACATCTCCCTGGCCCACGCTCTGTCCACACCCGACGTTGATGGCGCTCAAGTGCCCATACAACGATTGGAAATTATTCCCGTGATCGATCATGATCATATTGCCATAGCCATAATTATTCCAGCCCGCATAAACCACCACGCCGGCGTCGGTGGCATATACTCCCTCGCCCTCGTTGCCCGCAATGTCAATACCCCAGTGGTTTGCGCCCGGGGTGTAGTCAAATCCGGAAAGGTAATGTTTATTGGCTGGCCATACAAACGTTCCATACCCAACTGCGCCACCGCTGACTGGGTCACAAGCGCCGGGGCCCAGGACCCGTGCGGAAGCGGGATTCTCACGGGTGATGCCGAGGGGTGCGCTCCAGGAAATAAATTCACGCCTGCCGCCCGGGATCACCAGCCATGTCCCCGGTGCAATATTGGGATGCGCAAGATCGCCTATCTTAGCGGGATCCAGATGATTTGCCGGGAAATTGATAATGGCTTCCGGAGTCACGCCGTAATATTTCGAAATCCCGTTCAAGCCTTCATTCTCCTGCCATTCGTGATAAGTACCATCCAGGGGTAGGATGTTCAATTCCTGTCCAGGTTTCAAAGCATGTGGGTCATCGAGCAAAACATAATAATTACCCCATAAGACCGTCTCAGGCTTCAGCCCGAATTTTTCTGCAATCCCAAAAATGGTATCACCTTCTACAACCGTGTATTTAATCACTTCCTCACGAGGACGGGATGGAATTGTAGTATGTACCTGGGCCAAACGCGGAATTCCAGCGAACGAGATCCCACTTTGTGAAGGGATATCTTCGATACGCGCGACGGGAGCAGTGGGTCCCGTTTGAAGCGCGTTGCTCGAATCCCCAACGGCGGGGGCTTGTGCATAGAAGAGCCTCAATAACCAGATGACCGCGCCAAGCAGAACTATAGAAAGCAATGTTGTCCCGGCGCGCAACATGGATTCCCCGAGCCCTATACCAATCAATGTGTTCAGAAAACGCGAAAAAAAGCCTGGAGCCTGGTTGTCCTTCTTTGATGGGGAATTGTTGTCCATTAATCTAGATCTCCAAACGAAGGATCATAACATGAGGAAAAATCAAGCGTCAACCTGCGATTCTTGACGCTAACCTGACGTTAAGCCTGTGCACGGCGTACGAGTGGGGTGATCAAGTGTAGACCACCGATCGTTACGAATGAAACTAATCCGCCTAGAAGGGCGGCAGTTGGCACTCCCCAATTTTGGGCGAGCCAGCCGATCAACAGGCTGCCAAACGGTGCCACCCCTTGAAGGGCCCACAAATAGACACTGAACACGCGGCCGCGCAGCCCATCAGGAACTCCGATCTGGATGAGGGTATTCATCGCGACAAGTTGGGTGACAGTACCCCATCCAATGAGTACTAACAAAATGAGTGAAATATTCAGGTTTGGAACATATCCCAATACGATCAATGGGATGATGAACGTGACCTGTCCGAGCGTGACCATCACGCCCTTGTTTCGGGATGCGCTCATATATGCAGCAAGAAGTGCGGCGAGCAACGCTCCGGCCCCCTGCGCAGCATACAGACTGCTTGTTCGCGCCGCTATGATTGTCTCTGTGTCGCTGGCTGTTTTCAACACGTCACGCGCCAGGGCAGGGATTTGCTGTACCAGTGGAAACCCAAAGAATCCGATCAACGCAGCCATCAAAATGATGGATGCAACCAGTGCGTTGGTGCGAACATACGCCATCCCTTCCCGGAATTCCGTGCCCAGGCTTTTCCTTGCTTCCAATTCACGTGGGACCTTATAACGCGTCTGAGCGATCATCAACCCTGCAATCACGAACAGGAAGCTAACCCCATTCGCGATAAATACGCTTCCTTCAGTACCTGTCGACGTGAGCAGCCAGGCTGCGACCACAGGACCAATGACACGTCCCACGTTAAAGGCTGTCGTCTGCAATGCGATGGCGCTGGGCAGTGCTTCGCGCCCGGCCAGTTCGATCAACATAGCTTGCCGCGCCGTAATCTCCACCGCGCTGGCTGTTCCAAAAATCAATGCCAGGATTTCGATGTGCCAAATTTGGACATGTCCTGGAAAGGTCAATGCAGCCAGCCCAAATGCCTGAAGCGACATAACAGATTGAAAAACGATTACGGTCTTACGTTTGTCCCAACGTTCGACGAGCACTCCGGCCGGTAGTGCCAGGAGGAGTGTCGGTAAAGTAGATGCGAAGCCGATCAGACCGAGGTCGAGCGGACGACCAGAGATACGATATGCCAAATAAGGCTGGGCGGTATTTTGCATCCAGGTGCCAATGACGGAGATAAATTGTCCAACCAGGAAAAGAATAAAGTCGCGCGAAGCTAGAGCGGGAAACCGCTGGGCAGTTGCCAAACGAATTCCACGCATTATTTACTTCGTAGGGAGGACCAGTTCAGGGGTATCGTTCGCCGGAGTATTGACCATGGTGCTGACTGGATACGCGTTCATCATCTCGGCGGGGAATGGTTTGATCAATGGTTTCAATTGGTCAGGAGTCTGAGGTGATGGATCCAGCCACTTGGCATAATCCCGCGGATGCAGGATTACAGGCATTCGGTTGTGAATAATGGTCATGAGTTCATTCGGTACTGTGGTGATGATGGTGCATGATTTGACCAGTGAGCCATCCGGGCTATTCCACGAATCCCAGAGACCTGCAAAGGCAAAGGGCTTGCGGTCTTTCATGTGAATGAAAAAGGGAGTTTTGGTCTTTCTGCCGGGTGCGCCCTTCCATTCGTAGAAACCATCTGCAAGGATCAGGCAGCGTTTATACTTAAGGCTGCCGCGAAAGGCAGGTTTCTCCTCGAGTGTTTCACCGCGGGCATTGATGAGCCGATTTCCAATACTCGGATCTTTCGCCCACATGGGGATCAGACCCCATAAGAAGAAATCGGCAGCATTGCGCTCGTCGTTGGGAATGACCAGCACCGGCTGGGTGGGGGCAATGTTGTATCGCGGTGCAAATTTTTGGGGGAAGTTGTAATTTTGAAAGGTGTCCTGCAGGTCTGCAGGATTGACAG
>DATGYJ010000631.1:0-8467 GCA_035298105.1 Anaerolineales bacterium
CCCCAATCAGTAAAAGTTTTCGTCAATTCTACCGCTTGTCTCATAAATCACCAAACTTTTCCGAGCGTCCTGAAAGCCACACTCGCATTTCCTGTTAGTTTAGGCCGGTCAGACATGTGTATGATAAGCGACATATACGCATAGACATTTACGCCGCGATCATCTTTGCGATCTGCCGGTCGATTTTGCCCATCGGATAGTCCTCCAGGTCTGTCAGTGGGACCCACTTGAAATTCGCACCCTCGGGTCTCGAAGTCAGCTCACATCGGAACACATGGACGGTAACTTTGAAATGGGTGTAGCCGTGTTGGACGATGCCAAGAGGCTCTTGTTTAGGCGCACTTCGACTGCGGGGCAGGCGCACGCTGTCCCCCCGCTCCCCGGAAGAACCCCGGGACTTCGCCCCGGAAGTACCCCGGGACTGCGCCCCAGCAGTACCCCGGGACTTCGCAGTGCGAATGTACTGCTGCCTGTGCACCCTGACCTTGAGGTTATATCCAGTTTTCAAGGCGTCCGGTAACCCCTGCACCGGGTCAGCCTCTACGCGCCCATTTGGGAATTCCCACATACCGCCCAGCAATCCATGCGACGGACGCTGCGCCAGCAGGACCTGGAGGTGGGGCGGATTGCCAATCCGCCTTACAATGACCCCTGCCGCATTGACATAATGCGGCACCTCCTTCCTGGGTTTCAAGACTGGGCGCTGGTCCTGTGTGCCGTTCTGCTGCGCCCGGCAAAGCTTCATCACGGGGCAGATCAGGCAGCGTGGATTCTTGGGTACACAAATGGTCGCACCCAAATCCATGAGCGCCTGGTTGTAATCGCCGGCTTGTCCGTGCGGTAAATTCTCGTCGGCCAGCTGCCACAGGATTTTTTCTCCGGCCGGAGAATCCACCGGCTCAGCGATATCAAAGATCCGGGCATAGACACGCTTGATGTTTCCGTCGAGCGCAGAGACATCCTGGCCGAATGCCATCGAAGCAATCGCACCCAGGGTGTAGCGCCCGACGCCCGGTAATTTACGTAGTTCCTGAGGGTCACGTGGAATTTCCCCATGATATTGGTCTGCTACGATTTTTGCAGCGTTATGCAGATTGCGGGCGCGGCTGTAATAACCAAGCCCTTCCCAGGCATTGAGCACAGCCTGTTCCGAAGCCTGTGCCAGCGCCTCGACCGTGGGGAATAAGCGCATCCATTTTTCAAAGTAGGGAATGACTGTCTCCACGCGCGTTTGTTGGAGCATGATCTCGGAGACCCAGATCGCATATGCAGACGGCTGGCCTCGCCAGGGTAAAGTGCGCTTGTTGGCATGATACCAGGCTAATAGTCTGGAGGAGAGGAGCCGCATAGGTTCTTTGAGAGTAAACAAGTACACAGGTACATATGTGTCTACTTGTTTACTCGTGTACCTGTCTACCTCTTTTCCTAAATAAAAACACGGAGTGTTCGCTCCGTGCATTCTTCAGAATTGAAATCCGCCTCGTGCAGGCACGACCTTATAGGAGAAGTTCTTGACGTAATCAAACAGCTTATCCTGGAGCAGGGTCCAGTCACTCGAATCGAGGACCTGGCGAGCCTGCGAAGCGTCATTCGCAATCAGACCCACCTGAATTTGCGGATATGAGCCATAGATGGTTGCCCACGCTTCCGCGGGTTGCAAGCCCAGCTTCTGCACACCCGGGATGAATTCGCCGATGATGAACTCGAAGTATTCCTGGTCGCGTTCACTTGCGATGTCCCATGTCATCAATACTTTTACAGCCATGTTATCCTTATTAATAAAACTTTCCCATATTTCGGGCCGCTCACAGCCGACTGCGCAGCGTCCTGTAAGGAAGCGCCTCCGGCTTGCTCAACTCCTCTGATATTCCAGCACCACCACATGGGTTTCGTCGGGAAGACCGCTGCGTGTCACCTTGACCGAGGGCTGGGTCTCGGCCTTCGAGAGCCCCATTTCCTTGATGAATTTGTTCAGCGAGTCCAGTGAAACCTTTGTGGCAGGCGTGGCGTAGTGCATCGGGATGACCAGGTTTGGCTCGATCAGGCTGATGACTTCGGCAGCTTTCGCGGCGTTCAGCCCGCCCCCGCCGCCGACCGGGACCAGGGCAACATTGATCGTGCCTAATAATTCGATCTCCGATTGGGTGGGAACTTCCTTTAGATCGCCCAGGTGTGCGACCGTGATCCCATCATAATCGAATACATAGATCGTATTACGGGCAGCCTTGTCCTTCTCCTTAGCCTTTTTCTTGCCTGAGCTCACATCCGTCTGGACGCCGGTGATGAAGACGCCGCCGATCTCGAACTCACCCGCGCCGTCGATCACATGCGAAGTGCCTTTGACCGCCTCGGTGTTGTTATGACCGGGGGCTTCGTGACTGACCGTAACAATATCGGACCGGAGCTTGATCGGCTCGTAGCCGATGGATTTGCTGTCAAATGGATCCGTCACCACCGTTGCATAGTTGCGCTCGGTCAGACGAAAACAGGAATGTCCATACCAGGTAATTTCCATGAAAGGGTTGCCTCCAAGTGCAATTATAATAGAGAAACGGTCTTCTATATCAGTTGTTCTAATTCGTCAAGGAGAGGGTACCATGAGCACAGCCACGGTCACAGCTTCATCTATCTTTAAAAGTGTCTTTCCCGAGTCTGATTGGAGCGAAGTCACTGCTGCCGATTACGATGAGATCTTTCAAAAGCTGACGAGCGCCGGCGCGCGGAATGCCACTGCTGCCGCCTTTATGCGAGCGGCGAAGATCAAGCTGGGCTTTCACCAGCAGTACAAAAGCGGCGCCGGCTGGACAGTGCTGCGCAACATCACCCTCGCCCCCGGTGCAAAACTCAGCGAAACATATACTCTATGCCTGATCAGCCATGAACTATTCCACCTGCAGCAATCCATCTGGATGCGGCTCTCGGTACAGGGCGAATTGCTGGCCTGGCAGTACCAGCAGCAGACCTATCATGAGCTCACGGGCAAGGACATCGGCGATCACGGGGAGGCATATGGAGGGACTAAGGATTATTGGGATCAGCTTGCGCTTCTCTCCGCCGACTCGCGTGAGGATTTGCTGGCTGCGCAAGGTCTCATGAAAAAGGTCGCTCCTGACTATCGTTCGGATTGCCTGCCACTATTTCCGCTCAACAAAGAGGTGGCAGATTTTCTGAAACAGGGCAAGTTCGCGGAGGCGTTTCAGGTGGTCTGGAATTTGATCACCTGTCGATAAAGCTGGGAGAATCCCGCTTACCCGGCCCGGCCCCCACATTTGGGGGTATAAAACGGCGCATAGCCAATGCTGTTTTGAAAATATGAACTCGCTCTGAATTCGCTCTAAACTCGCTCCGAACCGCGTGCCAAAGTACCCCCCAAATATGGGGGTCAAAAACTGCGCATAAGTTTGCTTTTTTCGAAAATAATCCTTCGCTATTCCTTTAAAACGTCCCGAAGGTTGTCGCTGAAATGGCCAGTCATCGTGGCAAATCCTTGTGAATATGTTTACTTTGGGTTGGATGCCTAGAACCTTCGGGACGGTGACTAAATATGGCATGCCGGTTTTGAGAGATCGGAGAGCAGGTCACGCTTGCGAAGTCGCCCGCCTCCAGACGAAAGCGGGTGATCATACCCCTCCAGGGTGCTACGCCAAGGCACACCGTTCGGCGTCTTGAAGAGAGCCTTGTTTTATAATACAGTTGAGCCGGAATTCCTTACAATTACCCAAAAATTGAAGAGTTTCAAGGGAACTGACAGGATCAATAAAATGATGGTGATCGAGAAAATCCTTGCTGCTTTTTTAGAGAATCAATACCCTGGTGATGGCTTTCTCCAGGGCAGCCGGGAGGGCAGTGAGCCGTTCGAAGAGATCGAACCCTTCAAGGGTAAAACCAAATGGAACGAAATCGAAGCGAGCTTTTTGGATCAGCATGGCTCGGCACTCAGTTTCTTTTCTGAGGCAGGTTTTCGTTTTTATTTGCCAGCTTATCTGATCGCGGACGTGCAGGAGCGACTAAAGTTTGCCGATCCGCTTTTCCATTTGACCCACGGTTTTTCGGATGAAAAAGTAGAGCATCAGGTCCAGGGTCGTACTTTTGTATTGCGCACAGGGAAAACCGTATTCATCAATCCGAAGCGCTATGGTGTCGCGACATTCTATGATTATGCCAGATATCGCTTATCCATCTTTACCCGGGAAGAAGCGGCGGCGATCGTCGATTATCTCAACTATAAATCGAGCCGGGATGAGCTTGGGGTAGAGAAGAAACGGATCAGTGCGGCCCTGGAGTCCTTTTGGCTGGAAAGGGCCGAGAAAGCACCCACGCTGGATGAGCTGAAGCAATCTATGCGCGAGCAGGAAGAATATCTGGAAGCGGTCCGGCAAGAGAATAAGATGTAGGCCAAAAGTCAGAGCAGCAGGGAAGCTCTTTCTCAGGGAGAGCGGGCAGGAGTAAGTTCTGCAGGACGTCTCACAAGCTCAAAAAAAGACCTGAGCGCGGTGTCGCGATCAGGTCTTTTTTGACTCACGGTTCTCTACTTGTTCATTGCGGCTCACTTACAGGACGATTTGCCTCAGGTGACCGCTCCAGTCTATTCCACAATATTGATCGGCAATTCGTTGGTCGTGCTCAGCGCCGCCACGCTCACCTGAGCAGCGATCTTCTGGGCAATTTCACGCAGGGCATTTGCCACCGCTGAATCAGGATGAGAAGCCAGGATTGGTTTGCCGCTGTCACCACCGATCCGAACGTTCTGGTCAATGGGGACCTTGCCCAGGAAATTGGCTCCTGTGGCTTGCGCCAGCTGCTCGCCGCCGCCTGAACCGAAGATATCCATACGGGTGCCATCCGGCAGGTCGAGATAAGACATGTTCTCGATAATGCCCAGGATCGGCACTTCCAGGGTGCGGAACATATTGAGGCCGCGGCTGGCATCTTCGAGCGAAACCAGTTGAGGCAGGGTCACGATCACGGCGCCGCTCAACGGCAAGGCCTGTGCCAGCGATAGGGAGGCGTCGCCGGTGCCGGGGGGCAGGTCGACGATCAGATAATCGAGCTCGCCCCATTCCACATCGCCCAGGAACTGGCGGATAGCGGAATTGAGCATGGGTCCGCGCCAGATGAGCGGCTGCCCGGGCTTGACCAGCAGACCCATCGAGATCATCTTGAACCCATAGGCCTGAGCAGGGATGAGCCTCTGTCCCTGGGGGGGCGGCAGCCGATCCACACCCAGCATGGTCGGCACGTTCGGACCGTAAATATCCGCATCCATCAGACCGACCCGCGCTCCGCTTTGGGCCAGCGCCAGGGCAATGTTTACGGAGACGGTGGACTTTCCAACCCCGCCCTTGCCGGAACCGACCGCAATGGCGTTGCGGATGGGCATCTTGAGCAAGCCCCGCATACGGCCATCATTGGGCACATCAGAGTCCCATTTGATGGAGACGGACTTCACGCCTTCGAGGGACATGACAGCCTGTCTGGCTTCCTTCTCGATCTGTCCCCGCAATGGGCAGGCCGGAGTGGTGAGCATGACCGTGAACGAGACGACGTTATCGTTGATCTGCAGCTCACGGATCATGTTGAGGGTAACCAGATCCTTGTGGAGCTCAGGTTCCTGCACTTTGCTGAGGGCATTGAGGATAGCTTCTTTTGTTATTGTTGTCATTAAATTACCTATGAAAATGTAGACAGGTAAACACGTAGACATGTATACATGTTTACCTGTCTACTTGGATACCTGGTTACGTATTAAGCCGCCGGCTTGGCAGCTGCTCCTGCAGCCTTGGCTGCCTTGGCTGCTTCCTTGGCCTTGCGTTCTGCTTCATTGAGCGCATATTGCTGCGGGCGGATGCTCTTATAGTAAGAGGCGGGCTTGAGCAGTTTTTCCATATCGTAGACATTACGCCCGTACGAGGCGATCTCGAAATCATGGTCCATGATGATCGCATCGAAGGGGCAATATTCCGCACAGAAGCCGCAGTTCATGCAGATATCCGCGTCGATGAAGAACTCGGTCGGCTCCGGGATGGGGCGGCCCGTATTCGGGTCGTTCGAGCGCACGATCCAGATACACTGCGGTGGGCAGACCTTGGCGCAGATCCCACAGGAAGTACAGCGGATTTCTCTTTTGCCTTCCGGCTTTTCATCGTATACCAGGAATGGGACATAGCGCGCCTCTTCAGGCGCGATCAATCTTTCTTCCGGATACTGGATCGTGAAGATGCCGCGGGTCTTCGAACTCGAGCGATGCTTGATGCCTTCTTCAGAGTAGTAGCGTTTCTTGCCGCGCAGCAGCCACGAAATATCGTCAATGTAGGTGTTCCAGAATCGCTTCCAGGTAACACTTAATCCTTTAAGAATACCTTTTCCATACATAGTTATGTTCTCCATTATGTCGGTGCGAGCCTTCGGGAAGCAATCTCCTGGTTAATGAGGGGGTTGCTTCGTCGTGGCGCTGTTAGCGCCACTCCTCGCAACGACATTTAGCGATCTAGCTCGCCCATCACAACATCCAGGACGCCAAATAAAGCGACGAAGTCGGCAATCTTGTTGCCAATGCAGATCTTTTCCAGCGGGGTGATGTTGACGAATGAGGGTGCGCGGACGTGATAGCGCCAGGGATTCGGCTTGCCGTTCGAGATCACATAGAAGCCGAGCTCACCTTTGGGCGACTCGATGCGACCGTAGGCCTCGCCGGCCGGGACCCGGACCTGATACTGCGGTTTCTGAGAGTTGACCGGTCCCTGCGGGATTTGCTTGATGGCTTGCTGTAAGATGCGCAGTGACTGGCGGATCTCGTCCAGGCGGATCAAATAATTATCGTACAGATCGCCGTGCGGGCGCATGGCAACCTCAAACTCAAAGCGGTCGTAGATGCTGTACGGGTCGGCGCGGCGGATATCATAGGGCACGCCCGCGGCTCGTAAGACAGGACCCGTCACCGAGTATTTGATGGCCGTCTCTCCATCGATGACATGGACGCCCCGCAAACGCGCCAGCAGTACTTCGTTCTCGGTCAGCAGGCGGTCCATTTCATCGGTCTTGCCGGGCAAACGGTCGTAGACCAAATCCTTGATCTTTTGCATCACGTCGTCAGGGATATCCCGCACGACACCGCCGAAGCGGAAGTAATTGCACATCATGCGCGCACCCGAGACCGCCTCGAAGATATCGAGGATGAGCTCGCGCTCTTCAAAGGCATACAGCGCAGGCGTGTACATTGCGCCCAGATCGTTGAGCAGGTTCCCGATGAAGATCAGGTGGTTCTGGACGCGGGTCAGTTCTGCCATGATGACACGGATGTACTCAGCCCGTTCTGCCACCGGGATATTCATCAGCTTTTCAACGGCCAGGGCATAGCCAAAGTTATTCGCCATGGAATTGAAGTAATCCAGGCGGTCTGTGAAAGGCATGTTTTGGATATAGGTATTGCGCTCGCCGATCTTCTCGTGATTGCGATGGAGATAACCGATCACCGGTTTTAGCCCGGCAATTGTTTCTCCCTCCAGCGTGATCGCGGCGCGGAACACACCGTGCGTGGAAGGGTGTTGCGGCCCAAAGTTGAGCACGATCTGGTCTGTGTTCAAGCCTTCGTCATTTTTCACCGTATAGCGCGCCAGGGAACCATAGAGCAGCGCCTCTCCTTCGGGGATCCACTTCTCAGGATCAAAGTTCGTGGGGATGGTCAGGTTGTCATGATAAGGATTCTTATCTTCTGCCATATAAAACTCACCGTCAGGCCAGCGGCTTTTGAATGGCTTGAAGTCTTCTTCGTAAAAGCCTTCTTTCCAGTCCTTGCGCAGGGGGTGTCCTTCGAAACCTTCCCACATGAGGATGCGACGCAGGTCCGGGTGACCTGTGAAGCGGATGCCAAGCAGATCCCAGGCTTCACGTTCCTGAAAGTCAACGCCGGGCCAGACATTGATCAGCGATGGCACTTCAACCGGGTCTTCGCGCGGTACCTGGACTTTGAATTCCAAACCGGGGCCGCCGGTGGTCTTGTAGGCGTGATAGACCACTTCCATTTTGTTCTCAGGAAAATAATCTACTCCGGTCAGAGTCGCCAGCAGATCATAGCCAAGCTCGTCGCGGATGACGGTCGCCACCTCGATGAGGTTCTCTTTGGGGATGATCCAGCCTTTGAAGCTCGGGCGGGTATCAGCAGTAACAACGTTTGGGAAGCGCGCTCCCAGGTCAACGGTCGAGCCTTGTGTGGTTTCAGTTTGAGGAAGTGTTGTAGCCATCGGATCAGCCTTCCTTCGCCGCGGCGATCTCTTTGATTTCCGTGTTGCGGCGTGGGTCGATCAGATCGGGTCCCAGGAGCGGAACCGGCACTTCCACCGTGTCGGGTCCTTTTCGATACCAGCGCACCTTCCGGATCGATTCCTTGTCGATCTTTTCCTGCAATTTGATCATGCCCGCGATCAGGGCCTGTGGGGTGGGCGGGCAGCCGGGAATGTAAACATCCACC
>DATGYJ010000632.1:0-16863 GCA_035298105.1 Anaerolineales bacterium
CTGTATTTCAGGTCCTGCAATTTCTTCACGGTCAGACTGCCGGCGTTGGCACTGAACAGCTTGCGCTGGAATAGATCGGTCACATCGTCCAGATCAAATGCGATTGGCAGGTCGGGCAATTGATCGTCAAAATCGAAACGGTATTCCATGCCTACTCTCCTGATGATCAGTTAGTTAAAGCTGCCCGGTCGATCCGGGCTGTGACCACCCCGGCCCATGCGGACTTCCGGAGTTTTTCATGTTCGTACGCTCCCCGCTCTTTGTTGGATTGCCACCAGGAGCGCGATCAAGCCCAGGCTCATCATTACCAATATCGGCCACTCACCTGACGGAGTGACATTTAATCCCTGTCCATATCCGCCGGCGGCTAACAAGCTTTCAAGCGCATAGCGCGACGGATCTAAGCCTGACAAAACATTGAAGGGAAAGCTAAGACTTGCCGCGGGAACCACTGCCCCACTGAGCAGCAGCTGCGGGATCGTGAGTAAAAGCAGCCAATTCGTGGTCGTCATGGCTGTCCTTGAAAAAGCCGAAACGATCAGCCCTAAAACCCCGCCGATAAATGCAACCAGGAAGAAAACGATTGCATACAGGAGAAGAACCTGAGTCCCCCCGGCCAAGCCTGTGGCTATGAAATGGATGATCGTCCAGACCAGGCCCTGGTAGACCGCTAAAAATCCAACCAGCCATACTTTGGATAAGCTGTATGCAAACGCCAGGGAGCCGGTCCTGCTTTCGCGCTGGTAAACCGCCCTTTCTTTGAAAATTTCATTTTGCACCAGCAGAGCGGAAGTCAATAAAACCAGAAATACCAGCAGGCCAAAGATGAGCGGGGCGCGATCAGGATTTAAATGGCTGGGCGAAGATAACCCAAAATCGACCAGCGCCACCAGCGGTGGGATGGCGAGCCTCAAAAACATCGTTTTATCCCGCCACCATAGGCGCAGATTACGCCCGATCAGCAGGCTGAGTTTCTGAACGGTGCCGGCGCGCGGAATGATTGCCGGCGGCGTTTTCTCCTGCGAGCTGTTTTTTAATCGGATGCGGATCAGGGGATGAGTCTGGAGCATGAGGTCCGGGTACCGGTCATGGAGCGGGTCATCCACATATTGCTGGTAGGCCGCATGGCCCTTGAACCGCTTTGCCCATTCGAGGCCCTGCTGTCCCTGCGGGTTTCCAAGCACCTCAAGCGCCTCCTTGAGCCCGAACAAATCTTTGACGACCCCCCGCGGCAGGAGGTTTCGTAAATAGGTAAAAGCTTCATCGGGAGGTCCAAACCAGGCCAGCAGCCCGCCCGGCGCCAGAAAAATGACCTTATCTGATAGCCCCGCGCTCCTGCAGCGCTCGTCGACCTGGATCACCGTGAGACCCTGGCGAGAGAGTTCCCGCAGCAGGATCGTGATCTGGACCTCTTCAAAAGGAGTTAGCTGCTCAGCTGATTTGTCGAGCAGGAGTATGCCCGGGTAGCCCAGCAGCTCGACCGCAATGCTCAGCTTTCGTTTCTCGAACGCGCTCAGCCCGCCAGCCCGGCCGTCTCTCAGCTGGGTCAGGCCCATGGTCTGGAGGATCCCCAGGACCCTTTGCTCACGCTCAGGACGAGAAGTACGGCGCGGCAATCGCAACCTGGCTGCCTCCTGCAGAATTTCTGCCGCCGTAAGGTTGGGCGGCAGAGCAAATTCGGCGGGGACAAAACCGATGGAAGGACGGAACGCCTTCAGGTTTGCATACAGATCGACCCCATCGATCAGTATCTCGCCGCCGGACGGCTTCAGGAGACCTGCCAGGCTGTGTAAAAGAGTGGATTTGCCCGAACGACTCAGACCCGTTAACGCAACCAGGTCACCCGGCTCCACCTGGAAAGAGATATCTGAAAGCAGGCTTACACCGGCGCGCGTCTGAATCGTAAGCCCCCTGGCCTGGAGGAGCATGCCTTTGGTCTCAGGGACTTTTTGTACATCGTTTTGAGCAGGCTCAGCCATACCGGCCCTTTTTCCTTTGATCACATCTGTGCTTGCTGTCATCATTTCCACCAGGAGAGTAGAGTATTCATCCGGCTCGGATCGTCCAGCTTTGAATCAAAATATGTCTGCAGAGCCACGGAGGGGATGAAATTATACAAGTGAAGTCTGAACCCGCTCTTTTTTGGAAGCCAGCACGGCCAGCGTATGTTTGGCAGCCACCGCAGCCCCACCCAGGTTGGGGAGGGCGCTCGGCTTGCTTCCATTCGGATGCCTGAGGTGGGAAGTAATGCATTCGGCCAGGGTCTCCGGCGTGAGGTCATCCGGATCGATCATATCGACCCAGTGTTTTTCGGCGAATAACCTGGCGCGGGTCCGCTGTTCGGCGCTTGGCCCGGAGCGTGGGATCAGGATCGCCGGGGTCTTCATGCGCAATATCTCAACGCTGGTGTTGTAGCCTGCCATGGCGATCACCAGGTCGGCAGCCGAAAGATAGCTGAGCGAATCGTTCACGGCTTCCAGCATTTGGATGGGAAGCTTTCCGGCCCGGCGCTCCAGATCGGCGATCAATTCCACCGGCATAAAGGGCCCGGTAATAACTGCCAGGATACAGGGCTGGTCTTCCAGGACCTTCGGCAGCGCTTCGATGAGAGTGCTCATCATGGTGTGAGCGTCTGCGCCGCCGCCGGCCATCACCACGATCAGCCGGGTATCGGCCGATTTACCTGCCAGGTAGCGGGCGCGAATATTATAGGCATTCCTTTCATGGTCCAGGTTGCTGACATACCCGCAGTAATAGAGCTTCTGCGCCGCATCCTCAGGTAATTGGTATTTTTCGGCGACGTCATAGACGTCCTGCATCCCATACACCAGGATCCGGGCGTAATAGCGCTCGATCACCTCATAGGCCCCCTCCACCTGCCAGCGGTTGATCGTGACCTCCGGACTATCGAGGATATCGCGCAGGCCCAATACATTGCGGGTCTGCAGGCCGGCCTTCTCCATGGCCTCCAGCGCCGGGAGGAGTTCCCCCATAGCCCCATGCGGCATATGGTCCACCAGAAATACATCGGGTGCGTAACTCAGCAGCACATTCCGGATCAGTTCCTGGCGCAGCTTAAGGATTTCGGGGAAAGACATGCGCAGATGAGTTGCGTTCCAATTCCCGGGGCTGTCTTTTGCGATGGAAGGTAGTTTTATATAATCATGGTGGGGTGAAATTGGAAAGAACTGGCCCAGGAGCGAGTCGGAGAAGGTGAGGATGGAAGCTTCCGAGCGAAGACGATAGATCTCCCAGGCAATGGAACAAGTCCGCTGCATGTGTCCCAGGCCAAATCCATCCTGTGAATAGATAGCAATACGAAGATCCTGCCCTGTTGCCATTGTGCTCTCCTCTCTTGAGCCTGGAAAACACCTGGACCCTGATCTGTGAATAGCCTGGATGATCGGTGGAGGAAGTCAGATGCTCACAAATAAAAACACAAATTCAATACCGGCAACAATTAACAACTTGTAAAATCTATTGTAATAATCTAGACCTTATTTGTCAATCTATATTCTATTTTAGCCCATGTCTATCTCAAAGTCGAGCGTGAGTCCGCGCATCTCCCATGGCGTTTTCAAGAACCGAAGTTGGAGGTTTTTGTACACGGACACTCCCGCTCGGCTACGCCTTCGGGGACCATGGTGGCACCGCACGTGGTTTGCTAAGCAAACCATGCAGGCGTTTCGCGGATCGGACGGATGTTTTTCCGTTTTCTCACGGAGTAAACCGTGTCATCCGTGTGTTCCGTGTACAAAAAGAGGGTCTTGTCAAGCTTTCTTGAGAAAACCATCCGCGCATCTCCAGGGAGGCTGAGCGGGGATGGATGGAGAAAAGGAACCCTTTCCGGAACACGAGCAAGCCATGTCCGGGGGCGGCCAGGGTGAGACCGCCCCCGGATTCTCTTCAAGGCCTTCCGCGATCACTCTGCTGGCCAGTACATCCGGATCTTTCCATAGCCCTTCCAAAGCTGCGCCTCGATCTGGCGCGGGCCGTGAGCCTGGTACAAGAAAGTCTGGTGAGCGGTCAGCTCCTGGTAGGAGGCGGGATCGAATAACAGGATGCCGGTGATGGGTGTACCGGGCGTGATCTCGGAGTCCTCATCGTCTGCCCGGTAGCCGAAATCCAGCCCTTTGGACGGATCGAGCGCCTCGACCCAGATATGCAGCCCCGGCGTGGGGGAGGGAATGAGATAGGTTGGTTCCCCGAACCGGTCGACCAGCCCCCCGAACGTGAGCCCCAGGTCACCGCGCAGGTCAATCTCCAGCACCCGGTCGTTCCGCAGGGCAGCCGTCCCGGACCAGACGTAATCCTGTTTTAGCGGGGCTCCCTGATCCTGTTTGAGATAGACAGGGCCCTCCCCCATGGTAAACTCGACGTACTCGTCGAACGCCTCGTTCACGGACCGGGTGACGGTTATGGAATCCTGATTCACCAGCGGCAGCCCGGAAAGGACCTGGAGCAGTTCCTGTTTCGTCGTGCTTCCGGGTGTGATGCCGTGCCAGCAGGGCAAGGTACAGTTGGAGTCTGCAAGGATGGAATGTTCGCCGGGCTTTGTGGTGGGGATGGGGGAACAGGCAGTAAGGACCAGCAAGATTATAACCAGCAAAGTTTTCATTATTTTTTCCTATCATGGTATTGCATTTGTTTCCAAAGTAATAATGGTGGGTACCCAGAGTGAGGCTAATAGAGGAACATCTCCTCCATTTACACTGTAAACAAATGCCTCCGCTAGATAATCCGCTGTAGAACCATTCCCATAATAATGTGGAGATTTCCAGCGAGCAGCCTCCGGAACTAGCGGACTATAATAATTAGGATTGTCGGGGTTATATACCCGACTATTCCACCAATGTAGTTTTCCACCAATAAAGTCGTTTAGCATGTCACCGACACCTCCTACGGGTCCACGCCAAGAGTCTTCTCCAGTATGAAAATCCCAAACATGTCCCAATTCGTGAGCAATGTAATATTTCGCAAAGCCAGGATCAAAATTGGCGCCAGGATCAAACAACCTTGAAGGCAAAATTATTGAATTTGGATCAGGCGTTTGTCCACGGTCTGCATTAGTCAGAGTAAATGTGACACCACTCAAGTAGGCATTCATCCAGGCGAGGCCGTTTCCACCAGTCAGATCATCGACATATTTCTCAATGTCGGAACCAGCTTCGTAAATTGTTTCAAGTCCTTGTACGGTCCAGCCATCGCCCTCTACATTCCAGTTGAATCTGGCCTTGATCTCCAGCTGCAAATCATCAATTTGATCCTTTATCGTATATCCCGTTTTGCATTCTGCACTAGTTACACCAGCACAGGGTCTATGCCCGGTCGGATCATTATATTGAATGGGATTATTTGTTACATAACTATACCTATCCCAAATCTTCGTATTTGCCCCCCCTGGAACAATATTATCCGCCTGCACAAACCTTCCCAGTACGGGGTCGTACCATCTCGCATTATAGAACATCAAGCCAAAGTCATTGGCATTCGAATATTGTCCCGTATAGGTATAATTTGTAGGGTAATTACTCGAGCTATATCTCACCTCTCCCCAGGCCTTGTAGCGTAGCTCGGAAACCATATGGCCCGTTGCATCCGTTACAAGGCTGGTTGACCCAAGATGATCAGAGAGCAAATAGAAGAGACCAACATCGTTTCGCAGGGCGATGCGCTGTGCGCCGGCATAATAATATTTGATGATGGTCGAGCCGGTTACTTCGTAGTAATTGCCTACGAAGTGCGTGGTCACTGTGCCGTTGAGAGTTGACTTGACTCTCTTCCCATCCCCATCATAGACAAACGTGCTGCTGGAGAACAGCGGCGGAGTGGTTGCCGCGGAGGTCAGGGTGATTGTCGGCGCGGCTGCATTTGTCACGGTTGGGCTGGAACCGGGCGCATTCGTTGCAGTAAGTAGTGGCATGTTGGTTGGCGTTAGGCTGGGCTCCGGGGAGCCACCTAAGGTCACTACCAATTGTGGTGGGTTGACACCTTCTTTGGACGAATAATATGCGCCATCCGAGGAGGTAGAGGAAATCCGCAAGCTATACGTCCCATCCCCTGTGACCAGGGAGGTCACATCCAGTTCATACCATGCATTCATACTCACCGAACCCAGGGCTGCCAGGACCGTAGAATCTGCTGTCGGTGCATTGTTCCAGGTCACCGTCTCTTCCTGCCAGGAGTTATCACTTACCCGATAGAAGTTTCCCCCCTGGTCCGATGTATCTACACTATACAGGCGGATTTTTGCATTTGTCACTTGCTGACCATTGATCCCGGTTACATTGAATTTAAGCAGGAAGTTCCTCTCCGGGCTGTTATCGGTTTCCAGCGTAGTGGCGGAGCCGTAGTTCATGCTACCATTGGCTTGATAGATATAGGCATCATCGCTGGATATAAAGGTGAGCGATTCACTTTGCTGAGGGGATACGAAGTGATAACCGGCAAAATGTCCGCCTGCCTTCCCACCCACCAAAGCGGGTGAAGAGAGAGGGGCTCTACCTTGAGGCACGCTGTATTGGATGGCCAGCTTGGGTCGTCGGTCGGGACTACCGCTGTAGTCAGACGAATAATACGAGAGTAAATCATCCTGTTCCGTATCTGGCTGCAGGAGGAAACCATTATTGGCAAATGTACCGTTCACCATCTCCTGAATCTTAGCCGGATCCAGTGACCAGCGCTGCTCAGAGCCACCCGCGGCACTGCCGGGCACCAGCAAGGAACCGATATCGGTGTTTTCCCGGTCATTCGCACCGCTGGCGCCGCTTGTCTGCCAGTTCACACTAATTGAAGCGGCATTCCATGTACCGGTTTCCTCGCTCCAGGCTGTTTTCAAACGATAGACCCGCACCAGGCGGTCGTTGCTGGCGCCCGCACCCGAGTTGACAAAAAGCGATAAGTTTGCCGAACAGATCGTAGCGTTGCCGGGAATGCTGCTTAAGTCAAACTGGATCAGGCCGCGACGGTAGTCGTTTGCGGCAGTATTATCTTCCCCAATGCTGATGTCTATATCAGTCTCGTGGTTATTGCCTGGGCTATCACTGGAGATATAGATATCCTTACCAGTGGCTGCATCCGGCTGGCTGGTATAGGTGGAACTACAGGCTTGCGTCGTTGATGTGAGTGTAGCAGTTGGCGTCTGGGTTGCCGTTTGTATCGCAGTTGCTCCACCGGAAGTATCGGTAACAGTTGGCGTATTCGTTTCAGTCGGTGTCTGGGTAGGGATCGGAGGGGTGACGCCATATTCTGTGGCAGGCGGCGTGAAATCGTTCGTCCATCTCGCAACTCCATTGCTGAACCGTACCTCATCCAGCCAGGCATTCGAGGATGACGTTCCACCCGAGGAAGCGCCGATCGTTAGACTGGCGGTCGTATTCGTCACCGGATCGGTGTCCGTGGAGGGTGTCCCCAGCTGGGCGCCATTTACGAAAACCAAATAACTGCTCCCACTGCGAACAAGCGCAATGTGATACCACTGCCCGGTATTGGGTGACCAGGAACGACTGACACTGATGGTTTTCACAGAACCAGCATAGTTTTGGAACCGCAGGCTTCCCGCGGCAGGATCCCAAAAAAGATACCAGCCGCCCACACCATCGTCCTTGTAAAGGAAGATCTGAGTTCCGGAGGTGGAGTTGAACCTGGTCCAGAAATCCAGAGTGAAGTCGCCGCTAATGTCAAAATCACTGTGATGAGGCGTGGTGAGGTAGTCGCCATTGCCGTCAGCTAAGAGGGAGGCGCCGCCAAATCGGGATTGGGCCGTGTCGACCTGGGCATTGCCGTGTCTCGTCCAGACCCTGGCTGTTTCATCAGGGAAGATGATTTCTCCATCTGTGCCATTCATGTGGAGCAAGGCGACGGTATATGGATCGCCGGGGCCAGGGGTAGGGGGCACTACGGATGTGGACGCCAGAGTGGCAGTTGGTCCACCGGGTTGGCCGGTAGAAGTCAGGGTGGGCGTCGAACCAGGTGCCTGCGTAACGGTGCTTGTGGCAGTCGGAGGAGGGGTGCCATTCCCAACCACCGAAACCAGCCTGTTTTCGGCGTCATAGGCCAAATCAAATGTCTGTGCCTCGACGATCCGCCGGGTCATATTCCCATTGGCATCATAAGCATACGTGTTCGAGCCTGCGCTGGTCACTGCATGGGCATGGCTGGGATCAGTATACGAGTAGGTCAATCCGCTCTTCAGCGAGAGATTGCCGCTCGTCGGATTGTATTGGTACGTCTCACTGTATAAACCGTTCGTTCCCCCGCTGACCGCGGCGCTTGTCAAACGGTTGAGGGAGTCATAACCGAATGTTTGTGTCTGGGGCCCCGCCTGGTTATCCAGGATCGTCGCGACATTGGCATTCTTATCATAGGTATAGGCAAAGTTTTGCAGGGTAGCGTTGTCTGACAGACGGGTGCTGGTGGTTGTGTTCAACAGTCCGCCCTGCTCGTCTGTTTTCCAGGGGAAGTAATTGAACATTTTGCGCAGGATACTCGCGCCATAATCCATGCTAATGATGCGTCCCGCTTCATCATATTTTGTACCGGCGAGATAGGTCTGCCCCAAGCCTGTCAAAGGGTCAACCAGGTTGCTGGAGACGGAGTTCAGCGAACTATCGGTGTTGTAGCGATACGTGAGAACTTCTCCATCTGGATAAGTCAGGGTCACCGGCAAGTCGGCCGAATTGTAGGCCCAACTGGTGGAATAGGTCTGATCATCAATGATCTTACTTTCAGTGACCAAACGGCCGCGAGGATCGTATACCCAAGCGGTTGAGCCAGAAGCATCTGCCATATAAGTACGATACCCATTCTGGTTCGTTTGAGTCGGGTCGTACCCAGGTGTCGTAGGGTTATCCGAATCGTAATAGTAGCGACTGTCCACTTGCTGATTGCAGCCCTCCCCGCTGGAGGTCTTGCCAGTAAGACGGTTCAAACCATCGTGGGCCAAATTTAAGGCACAACTGCGGTTATCGATTTGCAAGATAAGATTGCCGAGCGCATCATACTGATACTGCCAGAACCCCATATCTGGATCGGTCATGTCCAGCTTGCGACCTGCCGCATCATAATTGATAGTGGTCGTTAGACCGCCACGCATGACAGTTTTGAGCTGGTTGAGCACATCGTAGGTGTAGGTAACATCTGGTCCTTCTGGTGCATCCACGAGCGTTGCGCGCCCCCACACATCCATAGTAGTAGTTGTCGAAACTAGCTTTGGATCGGTGACGGTCGTGGAAAGATCCTCATACGTATACGTAACAGAGTCCTGGTTGGGCTGAGTAACAGATAGAATTCGACCTAGAAGGTCATACACTGCTGTGGTGGCACTAGTGAAATTCTGGGTAACAAAAGTAGGCGTGCTGTCATAGGTAACAGGATTGGGTACACTCTGCTCGATCAACCGTCCCAGATTGTCATAGAGAGAATCGGTGACGATGTTCTTCAGAGTACCGTCTACCACCGCTCCCACAGTTTGGGTCTGGATTTGTCGGCCTGCTCCATCATAGAAGCGGCTCAGGTGGATGGATGCATCGGCATCAACCACCTGAACCAAATCGGCCTGAAATGGAATACATGTATCGCAATACGTGACTTGCAGCGTCGGTGCATTAAGGCTATGTCCGGCAGCGGCGATCTTTTGTAATCGCCCAAATTCATCATAAGCGGCAGAGATGGTTGTAGCTTCGCCGTTGGGGTCGGTCACGCTGTTTGGTAAGCCAAATCTGTAATCGTAAGTGGTTTGTGTCACCTGTCCAAGCGGGTTGATCACCAAGACCGGATAGGTATTATATCCATCGCTATCATAGACGGTCGTGGTCGTCTGTGCACCGCTCGGGTCGTCTGTTTGGGCCGCCGTGGCATAGCCTGTGTAGGCGATCTGGTCTTTCAAATTGCCATTATCATAGTAGGTAAAGGAGGCCTGGCCGTAATCATTATCCTTCACCCAGGTGCGTTGCTTGGTGAGGTCACCTTTGGTGGGAGGCGTCGTGTAAGAGATCGCACCATCGTAGAAAAAGTAGGTTTCGGCTTGTTTACCGGTGAGATTGGTGAAATCACAAACCCCGCTTGTACAATCCAGAATCACCTGGCGAGCAGGAAGACTAAGAACCCAAGTTGTTGAGTTGGGAAAGTACTCATATTTTATTCCACGATAAATGCTCCATGTGTCGTTATTCCCTGCGTAGTCAGTTTCGGTGAGCAGATTTCCATATTCGGGATATTGATCTCGGCCTATGGTTTTGAAAGCATACGTGAATGTTCGCTTGGTGCCGACGAACTTTGCATCACCGTTATAATTGCGCTGTTCCATTGAAGCAACTGCGTTCCAAACAACTTTCAGATCTCTGTAGGTTGTTAAGCCGATCAGGGGAGGAGCAAAGGTCTTGTCTTCATTGTCGTTCATCACAGTAGTAGAATAGCGCGTGATTTCCTCGGTATAAGGCATGCCCTCGAAATAGGAATCCAGGTAAATCGTGCCCCAAGAGACACTGTCAAGGAAAGTCCAGGCTCCAGCTCCCACGCCTGGTATCACTCTTTCAGCAAAAATGCTTGGGTTATCCAGTTGCCAGATTCGCAGGCGCGAACCGTTTACTGCATCTACAAAGAACATCACACCAAACCACTTCTCTGGGCGAAAAGGGTGCAAAAAGTCTGTGTAATCCAGCAGTGTAGTTCCATCACTGGCTGTCGCTGTACCAAAGCTCAAGGTGATACCAAAGAATTGGCCGCTGTTATTTACTAATCCCACTTTGCCTATAACAGGCCCTGATGTGTCCAAACGGACATGGGCTACCGCCATCTCGCCTGAAGTCAGGGTAGCGCTGGCGCGGGAGAAACTGACTTCTTCCACTCCCGAGGAGTTGTATAGCTGGGCAGCATTATCAAAATGGGTTTGGGGTGTTTGTGAAAAAGTCAGTGTGCCAGCGGTAGACTTGACCCAATCCTCATTGGGGGACTCCATCGGGTCATAGAAATCCTGCTTCAGCACCAATGTATCATAGGCTCGGCCCTTTAAACTGTCATTCTGGTAGAACCAGTTGACCGTTGCCAATCCCTCCGGATTGATCGCCTGTGTCATAGCGTGACCGCGGAATTCCAGCATGGGTTTGGAATACACGGGATAAGTAGGATAAAAGAATCCGCTCAATGAGTTCTCTATAGTGCTGGGAGATGCATTGTCGTAGTTATAGGTATAACTAGATCCCGGATCGCCAGGTAGGGCATGAATTGTGCGCGAGATGACACGATATATCAGGGGCTTTAAGCTGAACTGAATATCCTTGAAGTAGCAGTAACGACATTCCAAATGAAGTTGGGTCTTTGAAGGATTGAAGGTCGAGGGTAAGGAGATATTGTTTTCAAATACCTGGCCACCTGAGACCATTCCAACACTTTGATCCGGAAGCATTTGCAGTGCGGTCGCGCCCGGGGTGGTATCTTTCATACCCCACTTGAAGGTCTCGGTTCCTGCAATCGAACGGACTTGAACATGATACCAATACTCTGCGCCAAGTTTCATCAAATATTCAGGAATGGCATGCTCTGCAACCGCCGTAGTAGGCGTTGCACCTGAACCTCCAACTTGCATATAACCTGTCGATAGATCACAGCGGACAACCCCTGAGCCGGAAACTCGTATCCACGACACGGTATTCTGGGTCGAGTTGTAACATTCATTTCCTCCGCTTCCAAAGTTTGTTCTAAGAGAACGTACATCTTTATTGATATCATCGAGATAGTTCCAGCGTTCGTAGCCTATATGCACCTGCCCACCCTGACCATTATCCACATCGGTGAGATGCATACCATCCACATAGGTAAATGTGACAGCCGGGAGCGCTGAAGCGGATGGGTCATTACCATCCCCGGCGAATACTTGGATGCCAACCAATGTAAGCGTCTTTGCATCCTGATTACTCCAATTGAAGTTCGGATAAATGACATTTGTAGCCGCTGTATCGGGGGCATAGGAAAACACATAGCTCCTGATCGGTACACCATTCTCCTTGATCATCACTTGATGCAAACGCTGTGTACCGTAGAGGGTCCTCGAATCGGGCGAAGTCCAGGATGTCTGGTAGTCTGTGCGGGCTTCCGTCTCGAAAACAATTTGATACTTTCCATAAGTGATTGTTTTAGGATATACCGCAATCTGATTGGCGGTGCAATTGGCTTTAGTCTCATTTTCATTAGTATAGGTAATCGTATTCGCATGGATGTCCGTCACACTACTCAGTGACCAACGCCAGGTAACATCAGTTTTGGTTGGGCAGCCGTTGTTTACATTTACGTTTGATGTATCCTTCTGAGCAAAAAAGTATTTAGTGCCATTCTTACCCCAGGCGGTAAAGGTGTAGTCAGCGTCGTTCCCCTGGACTTTCAAAAAAGATTGATCGGCGGTATTGTAAGTCGTAATATTGCCGTCATAGCCTATGGGCAGCAACAGTCCACTCACTCCCCCTGCCGAGATCGAAAACGTGTCATCTGAAAAGTCCTGATCTGTTCCATGCAGGTTATGCAGCACTGCGCCGGTATCCAGATCCCAGCCCATCCCCACCCAGGAAGCTTGCGTGAAGGCAGTCGAGTCATCGATCACCTGGCTGTTGTAGCTAAGCGTCAGGTTGGGTTGCAGCCCATCCGGTCCGGGCGGTGTCCAGAGATTGATGGCGTATGTGCCTGCTCCGGTGAAATCTGCCACTTTGAAATCATCCACCGTCGGCGCCATGTGACTTTGCCAGTTGTTGGCTTTGTAATCGAAAACCGTTAAGTGATTCGTATATGCCGTCAGCGTATTATTCTTGGAATCTACACTGGTTTCGATCTGGAACCAGTCCGATACGTCCGGGTCATAATAATAGATCGTGAGCGCGTTCTCATCCCAATCGAAGATTTGTGTCTCATCATATCTCAAGGTGAGCTTTAGTGGCGCTTTGAACTGATGAATGTCCTTCTGCGAGTTTTGTCCGACTGCAATGATCTCCAACGGCTGCCAGGTTAGGGAAGTCCCAGGCTGCGATTGGGGCGCGGGTTCACGAATATCTAAATCCAACGATTCATCCGTAACATTCGCTGGCACATCTAATTCCACTTTGCCGCCCAAGCCTTTGAGCTTGCCGCCTTTGTTCTTCTCCACCGAGAAATGAGCCTGATCCACCATCACCGTTTCGGAAGCAATGAAGTCATCGTTCACCAACAGGTCCAGTTCAAAGTAAATGGGCAGTTCTGCGCCTTCACTAACGTTCCAGGCAGAGCTATCCTTCTTGTCCTGCAGCGGGACTGTAATCAATCCATCTTGTACATAAGTCGGATTCGGATCGGCGGGCATCAAGCCTTCCGGGGCATGGATGACCACTTCCGCCTTCTGCTGATCCTCAGTTTTCATATTTTGCACTTGCCAGCGTAGGTTAACGGGCTTCCCAGGTGTAAAAATCGCGGGCTCTGCCGTTGCCTTAAAGCGAACCGGTTTTTCTTCTTGTTGCCCTTGAGCTTGCTTCGTAATCTGATCTGCGAGTACTGGGACTTTTTCCGCTCTCTGAGGGAGAGGATTGCCTAATGTAATACCGTTTTTTATATCGTTGTTGCTGTTTATAGAACCAGCAGATTCATTTTCACCCTCTGCCTTGCTTATTGAAACACCTATTGGTGTCAGCGCGTTGAACAAAATCACGCTGCTCAACAACGCGCGCATCGCGAACTCTTTCCATGGCTTAACTGCAAACATAGTTCCTCCTGAAATAGTCTGCAACCAGGAACTTTCCCCTGATTGTATTTTGATGTCTGGGGCGATGAAAATCTGAAGATTCCCCCAGCGGGAGTGGTTATCTACTTGTAATGACTGAATAACCGCAAACCGTATTTTATGAAAACATGTGAAAGTCGTCAAAGTAATTTTGTCATGGTTTTGATTGTCGAAAGTCATAATCGTTCTTGCGCGTCGAGCATATTTCCATTCCTATCTTCGGTAGGATATTTAACTCAGGACGGCGGCTCAGCTCCCTGGTGCTGCCTGCCCGGATAGCGATGGAGCAGAAGTATCTCGATGTAGCGCAGGAAAAGGGTCCAGGGCTTTTTTCGATCGGTTCCCGAACAAAGGGTGCTGCGCAATGGATATCCCTTACTGAGTATTGAGATTCAAATCCGGTAAAACGTCCCGAAGGTTGTCGCTGAGATGGCTAGCGATCGTGGCAAATCCTTGTGAATATGTTTACTTTAGGTTGGATGACTAGAACCTTCGGGACGGTGACTACCGGTTTTGGTTTTCAAATTTTATAAGGGGACGATGCCGCCAGCCGTTCGGCATGCCCTCTGCAAATAAGATTAGCGGTGTAACCTCGATAGAAGCGATGTAGAATTAGCGCTGGAAGGAGCAGTATGAAAACCCTGGTCCTTTGTGATGACTATTGGCATCCGGCTCGGGTGCCGCGAGAAGGTTTGGGCGCATTGACCGGAGCCGAATTTACGTTCGACTGGATCGAAGATACGGGGAATTGGTCGCCGCAGGAGATGCTGGCGTACCCGCTGGTGATCCTGACCAAGTCGGACAATGTTTCGGCCGGCGATCGAACGAGCTGGATGACCGAGAGGGTCCAGGCCGCTTTTTCCGATTACGTGCACAAAGGCAATGGATTGCTCGCCATCCACTCAGGCACGGCCGAGTATGAGCAGGCGCTCGGGCTGCGCAGCCTGTTGGGAGGCGTATTCACCCATCACCCCGCCCAGTGTCCGGTCACGGTCAACCCACGGGAGGGGCACCCGCTCTCGGCTGGGAGTGATCCGTTCACGCTGAAGGACGAGCATTATTTCATGGCGTTGGACGATCCGGAAGCGGAGGTGTTCGTGACCACAGTCTCCGAGCATGGCCAACAGCCCGGAGCGTGGAGGCGGGTGCAGGGGGACGGGCGGGTCGTGGTATTGACGCCCGGTCACAACCTGGAGGTCTGGCTGCATGCCTCGTTCCAGGCTTTGGTGCTGAACTCCCTGCGCTGGTGCGGCAAATTACTCTAGTCCCTGGTGCAAAAGTGCTCCCTGCGCCGGGCGCTTGCCACAGGCACGCTACGCAGTCGACTACGGAACAGAAGTCCTTCGTCAGGCTCAGCATCTGTTCCTCCGCTCTGCGCGAGGGCGGCGTGAGCGAGTTTTGCAACTGGTGCGGTAAGTTGATCTAGTTGAGGAGTCTTCGGATGGCAGGTACAGTTTTTGTCACGGGCGCAGATCGTGGACTGGGGTTGGCGTTGTGCGCCGGGTTGCTCGAACAGGGCTGGCAGGTCTTTGCCGGGCAATACCTTCCGGAATGGCCGGAGTTGTCCAGCCTGGCGGGAGGATATCCCCAGACGCTCCACCTGATCCCTCTGGATGTGGGCTCGAGGGAATGTGTCCGGGCCGCTGCGCAGAGTGTGGGGGCGTTCACGGAGCACCTGGATGTCTTGATCAACAACGCCGGCATTTACTCCTCCACTGCCGGGCGCCCAATCCGTGCGCCGCAAGATTACACCGAGATGCAGCGCCTCTACGACGTCAACGCGCTGGGGCCGCTGCGAGTGGTGGAAGCTTTTCTCTCGCTGACAGACCGCGGGGGCCTCAAGCGGTTGTGTTTCGTCTCTTCCGAAGCCGGCAGCATCGCCCGGGCAGAGCGCACGGCCTGGTTCGGGTATTGCATGTCGAAGGCCGCCCTGAACATGGGGGTCAGGATCCTGTTCAATGACCTGCATGCGGAAGGATATACGTTTCGGCTCTATCATCCCGGCTGGATCCGCTCTTACATGACTGGGGAAAAGAACATGGAGGCGACGCTGGAGCCGGAGCAGGCTGCTGCCCGAGCGATCCCATTCTTTCTGGACCGGCGAGAGGAGGAGGGACGTTTGGTGTTAGTCGATCACGAGGGCAATGAGTGGCCCTGGTGAGGCTTCACTATAATGAGTTTTGAGAAACAAATTCAGTAAAACGTCCCGACACTGCGCCGGCACGCAGTGCAGGTGAGGTTGTCCCTGCAAATTCAAGGCCCCGCGGTAAATCCTTTGCTGGCGGCTTACTGGCTGTTTGATCCCAGAAACCTTCGGGACGGTGGTGCAGGGAGTATTTCGAGACCAGGTCTGCTGATCAGGTCCTGATGAGGTTTTCGCCGGGCGTGATACCGTTGTAGAGATTTTGGGTAGACAGTATACTCATCCTGCAGGATCGCGAGGGCCTATGCCGTTATGCGGCCGCGGGAACCTGATCCTGGGCGGAGGATCCCTATGCCACGATATTTGGCAGCACTGACACTTTTACTTTTGGTTGGAATGGTATTGACCCGCGTTTTGCTGATGAAACGAAGGGGAATAGAAGCCATGAATTTCGGCAAAACCGACAAGACGGATTTCCTGATCCCGCCGTTTGCGCTTTTCTATTTCTATCTCGTGTTTGCGGCTGCATTCGGTTTTCCTACTGTCAGCAGGCAGGAATTCTTCCAGTCTGAGGCAATCTCCTGGATTGGAGTGCTCTTCTGCGCGGCCGGGCTATCCCTCTTTTTGGGGAGCCTGGCCTCTTTTGGGCAGAGCTTTCGGGTGGGCATCGATATGGAGCACCCCGATCAATTGATCACGACCGGCGTTTTTGCCCTGAGCCGCAATCCCATTTACGTGGCATTCGGGTTGATCCTGCTCGGTCAATTCCTGATCTTCCCGAACTGGATCCTTTTCGTTTATCTGGTCGCAGGCATATGGCTGTTCCACCGTCAGGTATTACGTGAAGAAGCCTATTTGAAAGGGCATTATGGCCAGGAATACCTGGAGTATTGCAGGCGAGTCAGACGGTACATTTGATCACTTAATGTTGGAAAGAGAATCGCTGCAGGTACTCGCATTGCTGGACGGCTCATCCACGTTGGGA